>JBKQRS010000208.1:0-5460 GCA_052143915.1 Bradyrhizobium sp. | reverse complement strand
ACAAGAGGTCAAGGAAGCCTTCGAGTGGGTGGCCAAACCACCGCTGTGCAAGCCCGAAGACGGGCTGAAGAACGTGTTCGTTCAAGGCACGGTTCCTGCGCGCCAGTTCGGCTAGGCGCAGGGCCGACCCGCAACAACAATCAAAGATTGGAAAACGACAATGGCAAGCAAGAGCTTTATGTACGCGGTATACGAGGCCGTGCAGCACGAGATGCGCCAACGCAAAGACATGACATGGCTCTTCGAGCTCACGCCCGCGGTTGCTTCTAACCCGGGAACGCCGGTCATCAATCTGGAGAAAGAGTTTGGCCGCACGCGTGTCACCAACACCGGCATCGATGAAATGTGGATGGCCGGCGCTGCACTTGGCGCGGGGTTGGTCGGCAGCACCGCCGTGACCTACATCCCGTATCAGGGAAGTCAGGTTTGTTTTGAGATGATCCAAAACCACGCCGGCAAGCTGCATCACATGAGCGGCGGCGACGCTACTATGCCGGTGGTGTTCATCATTGAATTGTCGGGACAGAGCCCCGGCTTTGCCGGACAGCATTCCGACTATGAATGCGACAGTTACTACGCCCATATTCCCGGGCTTAAGGTCGTCATGCCATCGAGACCCTATGATGCAAAGGGCATGATGGCTTCCGCAATCCAATCGCCCGATCCGGTCCTCTTTCTCTATGCTGCCGGCTTGCGACAGTTGAGCGAAGAAGTCCCCGACGAGCAATACACCATACCGCTCGACAAGGCAGCCGTGCGCACCTCTGGCAACGACCTCACCATTGTGAGTTCCGGCGCTGGAATGCCGGCGGTGCTTGAGGCGACTGAGCAACTGCAGAAGGCCGGAATGAAGGTCGAGGCAATTGATCTGCGATCGTTCAAGCCGATGGACACCGAGACCCTGGTCAAATCGGTCCAGAAGACGAAGCGCCTGCTCACCTTCGATCAGTCCTACTACACGCTCTGCCCGGGCGCGGAAGTTATTGCGCGCGTGGCCGAGAACGTGGACGGCGCCCGCTACAAGCGCATCGCATTTCCGGATGCGCCGCCCCCGGCATCGCCTGAGATGTTCAACTGGATGCGTCCCAATGCGAGCCACATCGTCGGAGCCGCCCGGAAGATGGTGAGCTGACCGCCACCCGCTCGATCAAGATCCGATGGCAGAGCTTTGCCATCGGGAGCCCTCAAACCCAGGAATGGTGCAAGATGGACGTCACTCAACAGCTATCCACCCCCTGCCCCGTTTGCGAAAGCACGGATACCCGTCACGCCCATGTGCGTTCGGCATTTTGGCACAATGACCGCTTGGTCGTGGTCGAAGACGTGCCTGCGCTGGTGTGCAATGTTTGCGGCGAGCAGTTCTATGACGACAGCACAGTCCTTTTGATCGATCGGATGCGCCAGAATGGCTTTCCGCCTGAGGATGCCGTCCGTGAACTGCGAGTGCCGGTGTACTCCTGCAGCACCTTCGTATCAGCCCAAATGCCATCTGACGAAATGTTGGCAAAGCTGTTCGCGTAAGCCGGCGCAGGGAAACAGAGAAAGGCATGATCATGCGCTTCACTTCCTCCCTCGCCGTCTGGACTCTCGCGGGGATTTTCAGCAGCTTTTTAGTCCAGCCGCTCGCCGCCCAGACCGCCGAGCAGCTGACATTTATCCCTTCGGGCGGACGAACGCTTCTGACCGACATTGCGGCCAGCAAGCCGCCGGCGGGCGAGATCAAGTCTTTGCTAACGGGCAAGCACTCGCGCGAGGAATGGTCTGGCTACCTGACTGCGCATAGCAAAGCGGTTCCTGCGATACAGCACTTGAGTGACAAGGAACGGCTCACACTTGCCGACTATCTTTCCTCCCACATGCCATTGCCGGCCAACCAGGTCCCGGCAAACCCGGCCAGCACGGATTGGACGCGCAATCTGCCGAAGGACGGGCGCGATTTGGCGCTCGGCAATTGTCAGGGATGCCACATTATTACAGTGGTCGTGACACAACAGCGGAGCCAAACGGCATGGATGGGCACCCTGAGCACGCCGAGCCACGCTGTCGTCAAGATGAGCCCTGCGGAACGGGAAGAGCTGGCGGACTACCTTGAGCGGAATGCGGGCATTCCGATCGAGCAAGTTCCGGAGGAACTGCGGGCATCGGGCGCGACCTATTGATCTCCCGGCGAACTCGTCCGGAAAGAAGTCCAAATGAGCCGCGAAATGCATGCAGGCCTGCGGTGCGGCAAGCGGGCTGCGCGCCCCTGATCTGGTGAGGTGAAATGACGACCACATGCTGTTCACCTCGCTCGAATTCTTCGCGTTCCTACCGCTCGCGCTGCTGATCTTCGCAGCGTTGCCGGTGCAGCGGCGCTGGATCGGGTTGCTGTTGGCGAGCTATCTTTTCTACGGCTTCGCCCAGCCGATCAACCTCATCTATCTCGGCGCCGTTACTGTCGTCGTCTATGCGAGCGGCCGCGCCATCGCGTCAGCAAAGCCCGGGCCTTGGCGCAAGCTGGTGCTCAGCGCGGGACTCATCGTCATCCTCGGCTCACTCTTCGCCTTCAAATTCTACAACTTCATCGCCGGCGAACTGTTGCTCGTCGCCGGGCAGATGATCGGCGGCGAGCCGTTGGCGATCCCGCGCATCGGGGTATCGACGCCGGTCGGCTATTCATTTTACGCCTTTTCAGCCGCGAGCTATCTCATCGACGTGTATATGGCGAAGCTGCCGAGGGCTGCCGGCGCCGCCGATGTCGCGCTTTATGTCGCATGGTTTCCGAAAATCCTGGCCGGTCCGATCGAACGCGCCACCACCTTCCTGCCGCAACTCCGGCAGGGCTTACGCGCCAATCCCGATCGGCTGGTACTCGGGCTGCAACTGATCGTCTGGGGCCTGTTCAAGAAAGTCGTCATCGCCGATAATCTGGCGCCCCTCGTCGACCGCAGCTTTAATATTGCCGCCTTTGCCGCGCCGATGGAGCTATTGATCAGCGTCTATTTCTTTGCCTTCCAGATTTATTGTGACTTTTCCGGCTATACCGACATCGCCATCGGCATTTCCTCGATGTTCGGCATCCACTTGATGGAGAATTTCCGCCGCCCTTATCTCGCTCGCAGCACGGCCGAATTCTGGGGCGACCGTTGGCACATCTCGCTCGCTCACTGGTTTCGCGATTATCTCTACATCCCGCTCGGCGGCGGTCGCGCGGGTGCGGTTCGCCGCTATCTCAACATCATGATCGTGTTCATGGTCAGCGGTCTGTGGCATGCCGGGCTAGGTTATGGGGTCGGCTGGACGTTCCTGATCTGGGGCGCGCTTAACGGCTTCTATAATTGGGTTGGGCTGGCGACGCGTGACCTCTGGCGTCGCCTCGGCTCACTCATGCCGCGGCTTGCCGGCAGCACGCCGCTCTGGGTGCTGCGCGCGCTCATTACTTTTCACCTGGTCGCTATCGCCTGGGTCTTCTTCCGCGCCAAGTCGATCGGCGATGCGGTGGTGATCCTGAAGAAGATCGCGACCCGGCTGCCCGAGCTACCCGGCCTGATTCCCAACTATCCGTTCACCAGCGAACATTATCTCGGCTTCGGCCTGATCCTGTTCCTGCTGGCGGTCGAAATCGTTGATGAGAAGCGTCCGATCCTGCAGCGCCTGCAGGCGTCACCGACCTGGCTGCGCTGGGGCGTGAGCTATGCCGTCGTCTTCGCGCTGCTCGTGCTGGGTCGCTGGGGGACGAAGGAATTCATCTACATGCAGTTTTGACGGCACGGCACTTTATGCGACAGTTGGCAAAATCGGCGGTTCTCTTCCTCGTCATCGGGCTCGCGCTCTATGCCGCGCTGTTTTATGCGGCCGACCGGCTCGTCTATCGGACCGGCAAGAGCAATCCATTCTACAAGATCGCGGTCGCCGATCAGCCCAGCTTCGACTGGGTAATCCTCGACGCCTCACATGCCATGCCGCTCGATTTTGCCGATTTCAACGGCTTCATGGAGAAGGAGACCGGGCTGCGTATCCTCAATCTCGCCTCGCCAGGCACCGGCCCGCTCTATAATCGCTTCGTCTTCGAGCAGTTCCTTGCCAAGCACCGCACCCGCAATCTGCTCTATATCCTCGACTCCTTCGCCTTCTATCTGCCGACATGGAACGAGGAACGCTTCGCCGATGCCAAGCTCCTTGGGCGCACACCTTTTGACGCCATGATTGCCCGGCGCCTGCTTTCCTACAGTCTGCACGAAGGCGTCGATCTCCGTGCGTTGCTCGACTACTTGACTGGCTTTTCCAAGATCAACAATCGCGAGCGGTTCGGACGGGACATTTGGGAGGGAGAAAAGCAGTTTGATCGCGTCTTTAGACCGTCGCCGACAATGGTCAAGAGCAGGCTCGCCTACCTATATCCCAAGCCGCCGACCTCCGCCGGTCTCGCGCATTACCTCAGCGTGTTTGACGGCCTCGTTACGTTGGCGCGTCGGCAGGGGATCCGGGTCGTCGCGATCAAGGTGCCAGTTCCACCTGATTTCTACAGTCAAATTCCGAACGAAGCAGGATTCGATGCGGCGATCGGCGGCCTGCTCGCAAAGCGGCAGGTTGCATTCCTCGATTTTTCAAGCTCTTTGGCCGAGCCGCGCTTCTATTTCGACACCGATCATCTTAACCGGACCGGCGTGACAGAGTTATTTGAAAAGCACCTCAAAGCCGTCTTGCTGTCGCCGACTGTCCCTCAATAGTCCTTTTGGTCAATGAGCCGGTGGGGGACGTCGAATCACTCCCACTCAATCATCAATTGCCATTCTAAAATCTTGTAGCAGCAAACGTTTTCTTGGCCTCGATTGTTAAATACCGTCATCCATGCCGTCAGATTTCCTCGCTGTTGAGTTTATTTGCTTAATTTTGGCCCTTCGCAGAATCCACATCTCATCATCTATCGGCTGCAGACGCCTCGACAAGCTGGATCGCAAACAATCAAACGTAACTTACGTTGAGCGACGAAAGATGTCGCTGGACAACGTTAGAAGACAGAGCGATGCACGATGCGACCCCCATTGGGGAAGTCGCCCCGTGTTGACATCCTCAAGGGATTCCACCACGTCGCCAGTGGGACGACAAAACCGATCAGAGCTACCGCGCTATGATCCATCTCGCCCGCATCCGTAACATTTGGATGCCCGAAGATGGAGGTGAAGGGACTGAACCCTCGTATTCAGCTTGGAAGTCTCCGGATTTTCGCAATGTTTTCAAAGGCCGTTCTGACATTTTGCGGTTTTCCGGGCGATTGAGATCACTACGGAATTTCTTATTGTCAGAATGGCGATTGCCAGCTTCGTGCTCGTCCTCCCGAATCGACGGACGTTTGCGACTTACGTAAGTTCGAAAGTCTCCCGTGTTTTGGAAGAGGCGTCGTAAATCTTTACCTGCAACATCGGGAAGCGGCTCTTAAGTTCAACAGCGCCCTTTCTAGCACCTTCCTTTGTCTGGAAT
>JBKQRS010000207.1:0-2669 GCA_052143915.1 Bradyrhizobium sp. | reverse complement strand
GTTCGAGGACCGCCCGGCCGGCAAGCTCTCCGGCGGCATGAAGCAGAAGTTGAGCCTCTGCTGCGCGCTTATCAACGATCCGGATCTTCTGATCCTCGACGAGCCGACGACCGGAGTCGACCCGCTGTCGCGCGGTCAGTTCTGGGACCTCATCAACACGATCCGCGCGCGCCGCCCGCAAATGAGCGTAATGGTCGCGACCGCCTACATGGACGAGGCGCAACGCTTCGATTGGTTGATGGCGATGGACGACGGCAAGATCATCGCCCACGGCAAGCTGGAGGAACTATTGGAGACGGCGGGCGAGCCGACTCTCGAAGAGGCCTTCATCGCGCTTCTGCCGGAAGCCAAGCGCGCCCTGCATCAAAAGGTCGTCGTGCGGCCGCGCGTGGTTTCTGCGGACGAGACCCCCGCGATCGAGGCCCAGGGGCTCACGCGGCAATTCGGAACCTTTGTCGCGGTCGATCACGTCAACTTCAGAATCGCGCGTGGCGAAATCTTCGGCTTCCTCGGCTCCAATGGCTGCGGCAAATCGACCACCATGAAGATGCTGACCGGGCTCCTGCCGGCGACCAGCGGCTGGGCCAAGCTGTTCGGCAGTCCCATGGGGTCGAACGACATGGAGATGCGGCGCAACGTCGGCTACATGTCGCAGGCGTTCTCGCTTTATAGCGAACTCACCGTCCGACAGAATCTGGAGTTGCACGCGCAACTCTACCATTTGCCGGCCGACAAAATCGAAATCCGGATCCAAGGGCTGTTGAGGCGCTATGACTTGCAGAACGTCGTCGACGCGCGCCCCGAGAGCCTGCCGCTCGGCCTCAAGCAGCGGCTCCAGCTTGCCGTCGCGGTGCTGCACGAGCCGGCCATTCTCATTCTCGACGAGCCGACTTCCGGCGTCGATCCGATCGCGCGCGACGCGTTCTGGGGCACGCTGATCGACCTGTCGCGCGACGAAGGCGTGACGATCTTCCTTTCGACCCATTTCATGAACGAGGCGGAGCGCTGCGACCGCATCTCGCTCATGCATGCCGGCAAGGTGCTGGCGGTCGGGGCGCCGCTGGAGCTGGTGAAAGAGCGCGGCAGCGATTCGCTCGAGGACACCTTCGTCGGCTATCTCGCTGATGCCGCGGGAATCGACCGCACGCACAAGGTCGAGCCGCCGCCCGCGACTGCCGACGTCGGGCCGGCGCCTGTCGCTGCGCCGAGGTGGTTCAATTTGGGGTGCCTTTGGGCCTATGCCCGGCGTGAGTCGATCGAATTGCGGCGCGATCCCATCCGGCTCGCGTTTGCGGCGCTCGGCCCGATCATCCTGATGGCGGCGATGGGCTACGGTATCTCATTCGACGTCGAAAACCTGGAAATGGCCGCGTACGACCAGGACGACACGCCCCAGAGCCGACAGCTACTCGAAGGCTTCTCGGGCTCTCGGTACTTTACGGTGCAACCGCCGATAACCTCCCCAGCCGACGTGGAGCGGCGACTGAAAAGCGGCGACACGCAGATCGTCGTCGAGGTGCCGCCCGGATTCGGGCGCGACCTCCAAAACGACAAGCGGCCGGAAGTCGATGTGACGGTCGACGGCGCGATGACGTTCCGGGGCGAGGTCGCAAAGAATTACGTCACCGGGGTCGTCAGGAAGCAGGGCGAGGAGCTTCAGCGCGCGAACCGGCGCGCGGGCGCCGCCAACGCGTGGAACGACGACAATATCGAGGTCCGCTTTCGCTACAATCAGGCATTTCTCAGCGTCAATGCGATGGTGCCGAGCGTCTTCATGCTGATGCTGTGCCTCATTCCCGCGATCATGTCAGCGATCGCAGTTGTGCGCGAGAAAGAGACCGGTTCGATCGCCAATTTCCGCTCGACGCCGATCACCAAATTTGAGTTCCTCATCGGCAAGCAAGTTCCTTACGTCGCGGTTGCCATGATGAGTTTCTTTCTCCTGTTCCTGATGGCGGTTTACATTTTCGGCGTGCCCATCAAGGGGCCGTTCCTCACATTGCTGATAGGCTCGTTCGCCTACGTGGTCGCTACGACGGGATTCGGCCAGCTGATCTCCTCCTTTGTTACCACGCAGGTCGCGGCAGTGTTCGCCACGGCGATCCTTTCCATCGTTCCGGCGGTGAATTTCTCTGGGATGTATGCGCCGGTGTCGTCGTTGTCCGGCGGCGCGAGGATTCTCGGGCTGTCGTTCCCCTCGGCCTGGTACGAGCCGGTCACGGTCGGCGTGTTCGCGAAGGCGCTCGGCATGGCCGATCTTTGGCGAGACATACCGCGATCGCCGTCATCGCGCTGGCGTACCTCGTCCTCTCCCTTTTGCTGCTGCGAAAGCAGGAGGCGTGAATTGACCGCATCCCTCTCGAACCCGACCACGCCGCTGGCGAAATCGCGGCCACTGACGCTCCGCGACCACCTCGTCAACATCTTCCGTCTCGTCGGCAAAGAGCTCAGAAGCATCCGCGCGGACCCGATTATGCTGATCCTCGTCGTTTATGCCTTCAGCATATCTGTCAACACGGTCGCAACCGGCGCCGTGACGGAAGCGACCAATCTCTCGGTCTGCATCGTCGACGAGGACGGCTCGGACCTGTCGCGGCGCATCGCCGAGGGGCTTCGGTTGCCGACCTTCCAGCCGCCGGTGCAGATCACGGCTTCCGACATCGACCCGA
>JBKQRS010000206.1:0-3717 GCA_052143915.1 Bradyrhizobium sp. | reverse complement strand
GCCATCAGCGATGTCCATGGAAGAGGCGATCTCCGAATGGGGTGAGGGCCTCACCGAGGATACGATGGCTTCGAACAGCAGGGTGCGAGCGGTCCGGGCGCGGCAGCTCGGCTGGAAGCCGAAGGCGCGGAGCTTGATCGAAGAGATCGAACAGGGTTGTTATCGCTAGCAGATCGCTTGACGTGGTTGCTGAGTGGCGGCAACCCGCACGCTCAGATTGAATCGGCGTGACGACGTCTCCACGGTCTGCTAATCCAGATCGCGCGCGGTTCGATCATGTCGATCGACGGCATTCGTGAAACCTCGCCAACAAGGAACGTCGATGTCATCCTGGTCCGGCACCCGGAGTGCGGTCTTTTCGTCCCTGTCGTTTTCGATCGGACTCATTCTCGCCACCGCTGCCACGCCATCCCGTGCCGAGGAGACGGCTACGTCGCCGGGCGAAGCGCTCTATCGGGAAGTTTGCGCCACATGCCATGAGGGCGGGGTGGCGCGCGCGCCGGACAGCAATGCTCTGCGCCAGCTCTCGCCAGAGCGGATGAGCTTCGCTCTAGCCTATGGGATGATGAGTCAACAGGGTCGAGATTTGAGTCGAGGCCAGATCGGCGACATCGTGCGGTTCCTGGCGGGAGGTCCAGCATCGCCGCCTCCGGTGCTACCGGATTCGAGCTGCCGCGAGCCGGCTCCTGTGCTGAGCGAAACGTCCCTGCCGCGCTGGAACGGTTGGGGTATCGACATCCGCCAGCATCGTTTCCAGCCTGCAGATCAGGCCCAACTTGCGCCGGACGATGTTCCGCGCCTGAAGTTGAAATGGTCGTTCGGATTCCCGAGCGACGTCAGGGCCTACGCGCAGCCGACTGTTTTTGGCGGCCGGGTGTTCGTCGGCAGTGCCGGCGGCAAGGTCTATGCGCTTGACGCAAAAGCCGGCTGCCAACGCTGGATGTTCGACGCAGGATTCGGCGTGCGCATGGCGATTACCATCGGCGAGGATGCACGTGGCACGACCGCCTATTTCGGTGATCAGCGTGGCTATGCCTATGCGCTCGACGCCGATACCGGCAAACTCTTGTGGAAGCGGCGCGTTGAGGAGCATCAGGCGGCCATGATCACGGGCGCACCGGTTTTGGCCGACGGCGTTCTTTACGTGCCGGTCTCCTCCCTGGAGGAAGCGCTGGCAGCCGATCCGCGCTACTCCTGCTGCACCTTCCGCGGACTCATCGCCGCCCTCGATGTGGGGACAGGTGACGTCAAGTGGCGCGCTTACGTCTCACCGCCCGCGCAAGCGCAGGGCATCAGTTCAATTGGCGTCCAGCTGTTCGGACCCTCGGGCGGCGCGATCTGGTCGGCGCCGACGCTCGATCTCAAGGCGAACACGATCTACGCGACTACGGGCGACAGCTATTCGAACCCAGCACAGGACACTTCCGACGCCTTCGTCGCGCTCGACACGACGAGCGGAAAGCTCAAATGGTCGCGACAGATGACCGAACGTGATGCCTATAATGTCGCGTGCACCACGCAGTATCGCAGCAACTGTCCGGATGGCAAAGGTCCCGATTTCGACTTCGGCTCGTCCGCGATCCTCGTCGATCTACCCGAGGGCAAGCGCGCGCTGATCGCGGGGCAGAAATCCGGCATGGTGCACGCGCTCGATCCTGATCATGATGGGGCCGTGCTGTGGCAACGGCGCGTCGGCCAGGGCAGCACGCTTGGCGGCGTGCAATGGGGCATGGCCACCGACGACGAGAACATCTATGTCGCCGTCTCGGATATCGCCTTGCAAAGAGTGGCGGCGGGAACGCCCGGCGGTCAGAAATCGATCTTTGGGCCAGGTGAGTTGAAGATGGACCCGCGCGCCGGTGGTGGGATTTTTGCCTTGAAGCTCGCCACCGGCGAGATCGTGTGGCACACGCCGCATCCCGGTTGCAATGATCGGCCGGGTTGTAGCCCGGCGCAGTCGGCGGCGGTCACGGCGATCCCGGGCGTCGTATTTTCCGGCGGGCTCGACGGCCATCTGCGCGCTTATGCTGCGAAGACCGGCGAGGTCATCTGGGACGTCGACACGATGCAGGACTATCAGACCGTCAACGGTGCGCCAGCGCATGGCGGCTCGCTCGACGGCCCAGGAGCCGTCGTTGCCGGTGGCATGCTCTACGTCAATTCCGGCTACACCAACTTCGGCACGATACCCGGCAATGCGCTGTTAGCGTTTTCGGTGGATGGGAAGTAGGACCGCAGCAACCGCTTCACTTACCCCCTCACCGCGTCCCACCACGCGCAGGTGCCCGACATCAGCCTGTAGTTTCCCTCCATGACCTGGACCGGCGCCCGCAGGCCGGCGGCGGCGGCGCGCATCCGCATCTGGCGCGCCACTTCGCGGTCGGCGGACGGAAGCCAGTTTCGCTCGTGTCCCCACAAACTCGGGCCGTCCTGCATTTCGACCGCCTGCCATGTCGCGGGATCGATCTCGCGGCCGCCCCAGCCGCACTCCACCATGAACGACGATGGCGTCCTGGCGTAAAATGACGTCATGAGATCGTTGGTGTGACGGCCGAGCGTGACGCTGACGCGGTCGGGTTCGCTCAACGCCACATCGTAGGACTGGCCGACATCGTCGAGCGAAAACAGCTCCACCATCAGATGATGCATGCCGTTCTTGCCGGTCTCGATCAGGGCAAGCGAGTGATGCCGCGCGTTGATGTGAAAGAAGTAGGCGCGAAACGGCCTCTCGATGTAGTCGGAAAGGCGGAAGCCGAGCACGTCAACATAGAACGGCATCACGGCACCGATATCCTGCACCGTCAGCACAGCGTGGCCGAGGCCGAGCGGACCGGTGCGAAAACCGGAGATCGAACGGCCGGGGCTGAAGGGTGTGTCGTCGATCGCGGCACCGTAAAATGTTTCCAGGCGGTTGCCGGCCGGATCGCGGAACGAAATCAGGCCGCGCACGCGCCTGTTGTCGGCGAGTGTCTGGGGCTCGGCCGTGACATCGACCTGCGCCAGTTCCAGCCTGGCCGCGAGCGCGTCCAGCGCATCCGCATCAATCACTTCCCAGCCGAAAAACCGCTCGCCTTCCGGCATCGCGCGGTCGATCACGATGCGCTGCTTGCGGTCGTCCATCCGGAACGCCAGCAAAGAGGGGCTCCGCTCCACCGCCTGCAGCCCGACCAGTCCGGTTCCGAACTGCCGCCAATCCTCGAGCGCGACTGAGCCGAACCCGACATATCCCAGCGCCTGCAACGGCATCATTGGCCTCCCGCTTTTTTTGATCTCGCGATCCTGCTTGAATTCTGGGCATGTTTCCAGAGTTAGGTGGGCGCCGGTCGGCGAACCGGGATTAGTCGCAACAGCGCTCCCTCTCCCGCTGGTGCGGGGAGGGTTAGGGTCAAAGAGAGCGCCGGACGGTCCGGGGCGGCGCCGCCGTACCCTTGACGCCGCCCCGCCGCCGTGGTGTTTACGTGGCCCATGAGCACCGCCGTCCGCAATTCCCGTCTCTGGTGGCCCACCTTTTAAGGTGGCCGGTGCGATTTCACTTTCCCAGATCGTTCGAGGCCGTCATCGCAGCGCGACGGCCTTTCGTTTGTCCTGTGTGGCGTTCCCTCGGCAAGTTTCGTAAGAGGATCACATGAACAGGACAGTCTTCTCCCTGCCGGCCCGCAGTGAATACCGCACCCGTGGCGGGCTTGCGATCACCCGGTCGGTGGAGCAATTTTCCGG
>JBKQRS010000205.1:0-6628 GCA_052143915.1 Bradyrhizobium sp. | reverse complement strand
TCGCCGATAACTTCAATCTCTTGAATGAATTCAATATCCTGCGCATCATCTGCGGCGCCTTCCTCATCCCGCATATCGTCGCCAAGTTCACGGTCCCCGCCACGCTCAACTTTTTCGTCGCCGCCGGGTTCAAGCCGGCGGCAACCTGGATGTACATCTCCGCCGCGATCGAGACCGTCCTCGCGATCGGTCTTATATTAGGCATCTACACCCAATACGTCGGCGCCGTCGCAAGCTTTCACCTGTTTGTTGCCGCCGCCGCCACCCATAAAGTCACCCACGGCAAGTGGATCTGGGTGATTGGCGGCAGCGAATTTTGCGTCTTCTGGGCGATCTGCTGCCTCGTCGTCGCCATGCATGGCTGAAGCACGTCTCGTCGAAATCTCAGCACTGAAAGGAATTCAGAAAAATGGCTAGCGTCCTGTTTTCTCCCATTACCCTGCGCGGGCTCACTCTGCCCAATCGGGTCGTGGTCTCGCCGATGTGCCAGTACAATTCCAACAATGGGTCTGCGACCGATTGGCACCTGATGCATCTCGGTAGCTTCTCGCTAGGCTGCGCGGGGCTCGTGATGTGCGAGATGACCAACGTCAATCCGGTCGGGCGGATTTCGCCGAAATGCGCCGGCATGTATTCCGACGATAACGAGGCGGCTCTCAAGCGCGTGTACGATTTCTGCCGTACTTATGGCGTCGCGAAACTCGGCGTGCAGCTTGCGCACGCAGGACGCAAGGGTCCGACCACGCCGCCGGCAGCGGGCGGCAAGCCGATTCTGACAAAAGAGGAAGGCGGCTGGACTCCTGAGGCGCCATCCGCCATTCCCTACGACACCGGCTGGCCGGTTCCGCACGCCATGACCAAGGACGACATCAAACGCTGCATCGGCGAATTCGCCGCTGCGGCCAAGCGCGTAGATCGCATTGGCTACGACGTGATCGAGCTTCACGGCGGCCACGGCTATCTGCTGCACCAATTCATGTCGCCGATATCGAACAGGCGCACCGACGAATACGGCGGCTCGACCGAGAACCGCATCCGCTTCCCGCTCGAAGTCTATAAAGCGGTGCGCGCGGTATGGCCCGAGCAAAAGCCGCTCGGCATCCGCGTGTCGGCGACCGACTGGGTGGATGGCGGCTGGACACCGGAGGAAACCGTGGTGCTGGCAAAGGAACTCAAGAAGCTCGGCTGCGACTACATGGACGTTTCCACCGGTGGGCTCGACCCAAAGCAGAAGATTCCGCTCGCGCCGGGATACCAGGTTCCGTTCGCCGAGAAGGTCAAGCGCGAGAGCGGCATCACCACTATGACCGTCGGCCTGATCGCCGGCTACCAGCAAGCCGAGGACATCGTGGCGTCCGGCAAGAGCGACCTGATTTGCATCGCGCGCGGCGCCATGTGGGATCCGCGCTGGGCCTGGCACGCCGCCGAGGAACTCGGCGCCGAGACGCCTTACGCGCCGAAAACCATGGCATGCCATCCGAAGTTGCGGCCGCAATTGTTTCCGAAGCGGGCTTAGGCGGCAACCTGATACGGCACGATGAGCTTGGCTAAAGCGGGTTAATCGGGAACGGCCGGCCCCTCGTTCGAGGGAAATTTATCGCAACCCGCTGGCCTTGGCCTGCTCGAGCGCCATGACGGCCCAATCCTTGCCGCCGTCGCCGCGCGCAATCGCGCTCAAGAGGCGATCGCGCCACACGTTTACGCTCGGCAGCGGCACGCCCGCCGACGCCCCCGCCGCGAGCGCCAATTCCGCGTCCTTGAATCCGTTGACCGCGCTTTGGCCGGTCTTGTCGTAGGATTCATCGACGATGATCTTGCCGTAGACCTTGTAGGCCGGGGCGGAAAATAGCCCATCGGTCAGCACGTCGTACAGCACCGGCCGCGCCACGCCGAACTTCTCGACCAGCGAGAAGGCCTCTCCCATCGCCTCGATGGCGCAGCCGAGGACGAAATTGATGGTGAGCTTGATCGAAGCGGCGGCGGCGGGCTCGGCGCCCACCTCGAAAGTCCGCCGGCCGATCACTTGAAACAAAGGTCGGCACAGATCGACCGCACCTTTGGGTCCGGCGGGAAGTATCCCAAGCTGGCCGGCGGCCGCGACATCCGGGCGGCCAAGCACAGGTGCCGCCACCAGCACCTGCCCCGCCTTGCGATGGGCCTCGGTTATCTTGCGGATCGCAGCCACGCCGTGGGTCCCCATGACGAGATGGATCTTGCCCTTGGCGAAAGAGGCGAGAAGGCCGCCCGGTCCGAGCGTTACCTCCTCGAGCGCCGCGTCGTTCGCGAGCATGGTGATGATCACGTCGCGGTCCGCGCAAACGGCCGCGATCGAACCCGCAACTTGGGCGCCCGCCTGGCCGATTCCCGCCGCCTTCTCTGCCGTGCGGTTGAAGACCAGGAGATCGTGGCCGCCCGAGAGCACACGCGCCGCGATCGCGCTGCCCATCCGGCCAAGACCGATGAAGCCGACCTTCATGACTTCCTCACGGGCTTCTTCGCGAGCTCGCCCTGCACCCATTCAAGCTCACGCACGACATAATCGGTGATGTCGCCGGTCTTCAAATGATTAGGCAGCACGTCCCAAGTATAGGTCTCGATCTCGAGCTGGGTCGAGACCGGGTCGGCGAGATGCACGCGGAGCGCTTCCTCGATCGAGGGGCGCGTGGTCTTGAACTCGCCCAGATCCTCGAGGAACACCGGCACATGGAAATGGGTGCGCCATTCGCGCATCCCCGGATTCGCGTCCCAGGCGGCAAACGCATCGGCGAGGTCGACGAAGCGCTGGAGCTTGCCGTCCCGCACCTCGATGGTCTGGTGGAGATAGACCGGATCGTCATAGGCCTTGAGCGCGTGGACGATATCACGATCGACCTTCGGCATGCGCACCGCCGCCGCGGCCTGGAGCTTCATCACCGGCACGCCCGCGGCCTTCAGGCTCTTGAGCGAATCGGCGATATTCTCGTACTCGACCGCTTGGTGGCAGATGTCGAACACGACGCCGAGATGCTTCCTGATCGCGCGCTCGGCCTGGGTGGGCGAGAGGCCGGTCGCCTTGGCGAGGGTTCCGACCGAAGCGGGCGAATAGAGATGGTCCTTGAAGTAAGCGATAGCCTCGGAGGTCAACTCCATGAAGCAGAGCGGCTCGGGTTCGAGCGCGAGGGTCACCGTGCGCCCGGTGCGTGCCTCGAGCGCGATCAGATGCGCCACCACGCGCAGGATCTGGCGCGTATAGGCGTCGACCACATCGCGCCCCGTGACGCGCGGCTTGAAGCCGCAGGGCGGGCTCTGGATCGAGGGTGATACCCCCGCCGGCGCCACTTCCGCCAGAATGTCCGCGACCCTCATGGTGTATTCCGCGCGCTCATCGGTGCGCCAGTCGGGCTCGTAGACCAGCTCCTTGACGCGCTCGCCCTTGAACGGGCCGTAGGGGAAGGCGTTGACCGTGAAGAGATACATGCCGTTGTCGGCAAGGAAGGATTTGAGCCTGGTGCGCTGATCCGTCTCGCGCGTCAGCCGTTCGGTCGATTTCGCCGAAAGGCGCAGTGAGACGCCGAACGGCTTGTCAGGCGAGACGCGCTTTTTTACCGCAGGCACGTAGCGCGTGAGGCTGTTCCACATCTCGTCCCAAGTGTCACCCGGATGAACCAGGGTCGAATACGTCAGATGGCCGAGGCCACCGCCCAATTCCATAATCTCCTCCTCGTGCCGCTTGGTTGCAGCGATTGTTCGCCGATAGAAGCCGGGCCTAGAGCCTGGCCAATGCGTCTTAGAGCACTTTTTCTTTAACGCCGGAAGCGGCCGATTTGACGATAGCCTCGGTCACCGCAGCGCCGTGGATCATCTCGGCAAGCGGAATCGGATAAGCGGGACCACCTTCGACTGCGTGCGCGAAAGCCTCGAGCGAGGCGCGCGACACGTCGTAGGATTCGGCCTGCCAAGTCTTAGTCTCGCCCTTGACCGGCTGGAAGGTGCAGGCGCCGAACAGCCGGCTGCGCCGCTCTTCCGAAGGCGCGCCAGCGATATGGGTCATGCCCTCGATGCGGATGAAGCCCGCCGAGCCGAACACCTGGAGACGGAAGCCGCCGCCGGTCGCGGTCATGGTGCCGAGATAACCCGACATGCCCTGCTTCATGCGGAACAGAATCGAGGTGGTGTCGTCGGCGTCGATCTCGACCGCGCGCCTGAAGCTCTCGCAATAGACATGGTCGAATTCGCCGAACAGGTCGATCGCGGCATCGATCGCGTGCACGCCCATCGGCGTCAAGCCGCCGCACGGCGTTTCTGCGCGGCTCGCGCGCCATGCATTCGCCTTCAACGCCAGCGCATTGGGGAAGGTCATGGTCGATTCGAAATGGAGGATCGTGCCGAGGGCGCCCGACTTCACGCGTTGGTGCAGGTCGATCATGGTCGGATGAAGGCGGCGGTTGTAGCCGAGCCCGAGGGTCAGGCCCGCTTTCTGCATGGCTGAAACTGCAGCCGAAGCTTCGGCCTTGGTGAGGGCGAAGGGTTTCTCGCAGAAGACGTGTTTCTTGGCGCGCGCGGCGGCGATGATCTGGGGCACGTGGAGCGAGTGGGGGGTCGCGAGCACGACGGCGTCGACATTCGGCATCGCGAGCACGTCGTCGTAGCTCGGGCGCAGGTCGATGCCGTGCTTCTGTGCGAACGCGGCAAGGTCGGGCGTGACCGTGCGGCTCGCCCCGGCGACGAACTTGACGTCCTTGCTGCCCTGCGCCGCTTCAACCAGCGTCTTGCCCCACCAGCCGAGGCCGACGATTGCCGCTCTAATCATGCGTTTCTCTTTGTTCCGAATTGGTTGTTTTGCGCCGGCGCTGGCCGCGCAACGGGATTTTTCAACGTGGGTCGTTTTCCGTATTTTGGAGAATCTACGATGTTCGACGCATGGTATGCGGGCGCGTATTTGGCTGTCAATGAAGGGCGATCCTGCGTAGCGGGTCGTGTGGGCAACCATCGGCTTATAAGAGCTTTTCGCCTGAAGGGCACCCCGATCTGCCGCCGGACTTATACTCCCGCGCAACCGAACAACCCGGCCGCTTCACTGAAGGATTTTTCTCTGGTGCTTACAATTCGCCGGGATCGCGCTCGGGTTCGTGCTTGGATTCGTGTTCGGGTCCATGCTCGGATTCGCGTATCCGAATGTTGTACTTCCTCATCAGAGCCTGGAAATTGGCGCGTTGCATGCCGGTTTCATCGGCACTCTTGGTCGCGTTCCATGCATTCCTCTTGAGCGCATCGAGAACGAACAGCTTCTCGATGTTCTCAACCGATTTCTCGCGCGCAAGTTTCTTGATCTGCTTGAGTTCCTCGCCCGTTCTCGGGATGTCGAGAGTCAGCCCCGGCGGCATCTCGTCGAGACTGACCAGATGCGCCCGGCGAATGATGGCGTCGGTCGCCAGAACCACCGCGCGCTGCACAGTATTTTCGAGTTCCCGCACATTACCTGGCCATTCGTGGTTCATGAGCAGACCCATCGCCCCTTCGGAAAACTCCGCTACATTTTTCCCCAGCTCCTTATTGAAGACACCAAGAAAGTGGAAGGCCAAAGCAGGAATGTCATCGCGGCGCTCTCGCAGCGGCGGAATGCGAATGGGGAAGATGTTGATCCGATAGAAGAGATCCTCGCGAAACCTGCCATCGGCGACCATGGCCTTGAGGTCCTTGTTGGTCGCCGTGATCAATCTGAAGTTGGCGGTCTGCGTCTTTGTGCCGCCCACCGCCCTGAACTCTCGCTCTTGAATGACCCGCAGGAGCTTGGCTTGGGTCGCCAGGGAGATATTGCCGATTTCATCGAGAAAGAGCGTTCCGCCGTCGGCGATTTCCAGCATGCCCATCTTGTTCGCCACCGCGCCGGTGAACGCGCCCTTGACGTGTCCGAACAATTCGCTCTCCAGCAGATTCTCACTGAGCGCGTTGCAGTCCACCGGAATGAACGGCTTGTCCTTGCGCAGACTGTTGTAGTGAATGGCTCGGGCGATCAGTTCCTTTCCCGTTCCCGACTCGCCGGTAAGCATCACCGTCGAGTTGGTCGGAGCGCATTTGGCAAGAAGTCGGAAGACGCTTTGCATCTGGGGGCTCGCCCCGATGATGTTCTCGAAACGGTACTTGGCGCCGACCTCGGTTTTGAGGTTCAAATTCTCCTGGAGCAACCGCCGCCTCTCCAGCGCACGCTGGACCACAAGCTTGAGTTCGTCCGGATCGAACGGCTTGGGCAGGTAGTCGAAGGCCCCGAGTTTCATCGATTTCACGGCCGTCTCGATCTGCGACAATCCGGTGATCATGATGACGTCGATGTCCGGGTGTCCCTCTTTTACCCGGCGAAGCACCTCAAGACCGTCGATCTTAGGCATCATGATGTCCAAGATGACGATGTCGTAATGATTCTCCTCGATCTTTCGCAGCGCCTCCAAGCCGTCCTGGACGGCTTCAAGTTGATATTCGCCGCTCCCCAAGATGCGAAGGCAACTGTCGATAATAATCCGCTCGTCATCGACGACCAATATTTTCACGCTCACGAACCGCTCCCGCTACTTTCGGTTTCCGCGACTTCGGGCAACCGGATGAGAGGGAGATAGACCCGGAATGTGGATCCCTCACCCACCTTGCTTTCGAC
>JBKQRS010000204.1:0-21155 GCA_052143915.1 Bradyrhizobium sp. | reverse complement strand
GATGGCTCTAGCGATATGGTCCAGCGCCTCCGCAATGTCATCTCGGGGATCATCGTGTCCTTGCGTCGGAACAAACGGACGAACGGCGCCAACTGGTCCGCCGACACGGTCTTTGCAAGACATCGCTCTTTCTCCGCTGGCTTTCAGAATTTCCTCGATACGCAGAGGAAGAAACCGCGGCGCGGGCCGCATCGCGGCGCCAACACGCCGACGCCGGTGTAGCTGCGAATGAAGGACACAGCGTCGAACATCACCAGCCGCCGAATTTGTAGTTAAGGGCCACGGTCATGATTGAGATACTTCGATCGCTGTATGTGATGACATCGCCGCCGAAAGTGGGAGTCCCTGCCGCTACCGTATAGCTTTGGTCGGGCAAGCGGATGTAGTCGTACTCGGCACGCATCGACCAGTTGTTCAAGAAAGCCCACTCAAGGCCGAACCCGGCGGTGTAGCCAAAACTGTTGGTGTTGCTGACGCTGGCGAAACTCGCCGGCACCCCACCGACCGAAATGGTCGGGTTGCTCGCTGCAACCCACGCGCCGCCGCCCTTGGCGTAAAAGAGTACGCGGTCCCAACTATAGCCGAGCCGGCCGGTTGCAGTGGCCAACCAACGTTCGCTCACATTGGTGATATCGGCGGAAATTGTACCGGTCGGATCAGTTGCCGAGACCGGGGACATTTGGCTGCCGGGAAGCCAATCGAACATTGCCTCGGCGCCGATGACGACGCCGCCCCAAAACTGGTAGTTCACGCCGACTTGGCCGCCGCCCAAAGGCTGAAGGTTGGTTGCCGCCGACATGGTGCTTCCAAGCGTGTCCGAAAAATTTGTCCCGCTCAGCCCACTCCAAGCCCCGCCGAGATTGCCGCCGACGTAGAGGCCGGTCCAATTATAGACGGTTGGAGGCGCTTTGTAGATCGGTGCTAGGGACTGTCCCGGAAGATAGGCAGCCGATGCCGCCGATGTATCGCCGAACTTCTTCGATACGCCGGCAAAGAAGCCGAGGCGCGGGCCGTATTGCGGCGCGAACACGCCGATGCCGCAGACGCTGTTGCCGGAGGGGCAGGCGACGCTACTGCCGCGAATGAGATAGACGGTGTCGAACAGATTGACGACGTCGAAGCGGACGGTCATCGGAAACGGATCGTTGGGCAGCAGGAAGCTCCGCGCGATGCCGACGTTGAACTGGGTATAGGGCGGCACGGTACCGCTATTGGCGTCGCCGCTGCGCAGGCCGCTGCCGTAGATCATGTCGGCGCTCAGTTTTATTCCGCACCACGATGGCCCGTTGTCGCCAAACGCTTCCGCTGCGGTAGCAGGCCGGCCGCAGAATTGATAGATGGCGCCCGCCGAGGCGGTAACGAACTGGTTGTGATCGGTATAGATAAAGTGGGTCTGAACATACTGAAGCGCGGTCAAGCCGCCGAGATCCGCAAGTGGCGTGTTGCCGAATAGATATTGGTTCGACACCGGGTCAATCGCTCTCTGCTGGGCCACAGAGACGTTGCCGTAGGCCTGGAGGTTTCCACTGTTGTACTTGGCGTGGAATTCGATACCTTCGTTAGTGCCGTTGGCATAGTTGAAGGCGCTAAGCACCAGGGCCTGGCCGAAAAGGCCGTTGTCGATGAGATCAGTCGCGACCTTATAGTAGGCATCGACGCCGAGTTCGAGATTGGAACAGCCTTTCCCGTCTGAGGCGCATCCGAATTTGAATTTTTGATCGACGCCGGCATCGTAGTAATTTGAGCGTTCCGGCAAGACCGGATCGTTCTGGCCAGACACTGCGCCTGTGGTGTTGTTGAACAAGCTGATATTGGCTGGCGCAGCCTCCACCAGCACCGGCGGCGTAAAGTAGCGCGCATAGCCGGCATGGAACGTGGTGTTCTCAAAGGGTTTGTAGGTAAAACTCAATCGCGGGCTGAGCTGGTTGGCGCTGACGAATTGATACATCTGATCGAAGCGCAAGCCGGCGTTGATCGTAAACTGATTGGTGAGCTTCCACTCGTCCTGGGCATAGATGCCGAAGAGCGTGCCGGTTTTCGAGACGTTGTCGGTGATCGTCTCCGGCTGACCATTGTCGGTGCCGTCGCACAGCATGCAAGGTACAACCAGCGACGAATTGCCGACAAACGCCTGCTCGGTGCTGGCTGAGAAGCCGGCTCGGATCGTATGCGCTGAATTGATCTGATAAGAACCATCACCCTGGAAGCCGTTGGTGTAGGAGGTGCGGCTGACATTCGAGGCGATGCCGTTCAGCAAGAGATCACCGACCGGATCCGGGGTGAACTGCAACTGGTTGTAGCGGGTGAAATAGGACAATTGCCCGTCAAAGCCGTCGACAGATTTCTGTACCGACAGCACGCCAAATTGGGTGAACTCGGACTGGTTCTCATTGAGCAGTGCCGAATTGAAATTGGAGTTGGGGAATGCGCTGGTGATGGGGGATTGATTGGGATTGTTGGGAATCTGAAAATTGTTGTTTGAAGTTCCGGCGATCAGGTTGATCCGGGTGGTCGGGTCGACGAACGCGGACATATAGGCGAAGCCTCTGTCCTGCTGCGAGAAATCGTGAATCGCATTGTACGCGGACGTCGCATTTTCAAGTCCCAGCGTGTTCTGCAGATAGCGGCCTGTGAAGTAATACTGGACGCCGGCAAAGCAATCGGTGGAGGCCGGTGTCGCCTTCACATAGCCCGGCGTGGTCGTCGCGGTCGTGGGGCAATTGCCGCCGAACGTGCCGCCGTATTCGATGCTCGGAGTGATGGTTCCATGACTGCCGCCATACACGCTGACGCTGCCGCTGTTGTTGAAAAGGTCGGTGCGGGTTGTGATGTCGACGAGGCCGACGGTGCGCAGCCCGTACTCAGCCGGCAGGGCGCCGGTGACCAGTGACATGCTGCCTATAAAACTGGTGTCGAAGATGCTGCCGAAGCCGGTGACGCCGTCGGGCAGCAGCACCCCGTTGATCCGGAACTGGACGTTGGCGTGATCGTTGCGGACATGCAGCAAGCCGCTGGCCGCGGAATCCTTCGAGACTCCAGGGAGCTGCAGCAGAACTTCCTCCACGGTTTGGTTGGTGCCCCCCGGCAGATCCCGGATTGTGTCGTGGCTGATGGTGTCGGAGGTCGTGCCGATGGTCGTATAGATATTGCTGCGCGCTTGGTCAAAGACCGCGCCTTTTGCGGCAAGCTGCGCGGCTGGCGACTCCGGTGTCGGCGGCGCTGTTGGCGGGGACGCCGCACTCCGGGCAGCCGAGCGCGCCTTGGGTTTCTGTTTCTGCACCCCGGCCACCTGCTTTGGCGCCTCGACCACGATGTTGGGTAGCGTAGTGGTGCCATTTCCGGGGGGCGCTGACGTCTGCGCCAGGGCGGGCCCACCGAGGCCGAGCAGCAGCGATGCCGAGCTGGAGAGAAGGAGAGTGCCTTTTACAGAGAACGCCATTGTCATGATCCTGAAAAGCGCAGCCGAATTTCGTGGGTCTACGAATTCGGAAGGAAGCGCTTGCCGTCGAGGTGACGGACCGGTTTCGATTCATTCCGGGCGGACCGGCCACGCAGTCGTGGCCGTTCCGCAGGAATCATTAAACAATCGATGTCAGGAGAGCGGGGGTGCGCGAGGCTGGAAAGCGACCCTAGCGGAGTTCAGATGCACGAACTCCGCATCGGTGACGAGATGCAAGAGTTCCACGGCCTCTGGCAGCAGCAGCACCGGGGGCGTCGCGAACAACACCGTATTTGCCAAAGCGATAACGGCGCAGATCGCACAGGAGTCGCCCGGTTGCTGGTCTGAATCGTGATTGGATGGAGACTGCGGCTGGGCGGATTGGCTCGCCGTATCCGGCGTGAGAATACTGCCCTGCTGATCAAGGTGGGCTTGCGCCGCCGCAGATTGACCGGCGCTCGAGGTCTGCGCGGCAGTGGCGTGGAAATGACCAAACGAAAGCGCGAACTGGACGGCGAGCGCAAACAGCGCCAACCGCACGCCATGCTTGATGTTCGATCGGAACCACTTCATGCCGATAGACGCCTCGCGCCGGAAAGCCGGGACATCCCGGCCGCTCCGACGTTACAGTATAACATCGCAAGGTTTGTCGGATCGTGTCAACCGTAGCGCATTCGCGCGTGGTGAGAATTCATCAATCCTGTGGGATTCCCGCAACGCGAGGAGGCCCACAAGGCTTCGTGGCGATCAGCGTCCCTCGCGCAGCCAGGTGGCGGAGAACGCGCCAAGCAAGAGCAGCAGGCCGATCAGGCCGGCGAAGATCGGCAGGACGCCGACGCCTCTGACGACGCTCGCATCGCGCATCTTCACGCCCATCCAGCCGTCGCCGCGGAACACGCTGGATGCGCGCACCGGCACGATGCGCGGCAGGTCGATGCTCGAGCCGTCGACGACGCGCCGTGCGTCGCCGCCGGTGGCTTGCGCCAGCGGCTTCAGCATCTCGGTCGTGGAGGTGACTTCCGAAAATTCCTTCGGGTTGGTCGGGCCGACATTGATCAGGGCCTTCAGCGTGCCGTCGGTTGCCTGCCACAGGCCGAGTTCGTTGGCGGGGATCGAGGCAACCCATGTTCCCGGTTCGCCGGCGCTGAGCGTCAGCTCACGCGTTGTCCCTCCGGGCGACGTCACCGTCACCGGCGCGACGCTGTCCGCCATGGTCTGGCGCTGCACCAGCAGGTCCCGGCCGCGTACTTGCAGATGCAACGCCTCTTCGTCGAGGTCGGGCTGCTTCATCAGCCAGTGCGACATCCGTCGCAGCAGGTCGAGATGCGGACCTCCCCCTTCATAGCCGCGCGCCCACAGCCAGATATGGTCGGACAACAGCAATGCGACGCGACCCTCGCCAAACCGCGACAGCAGCAGCAATGGCTTGCCGTCGGCGCCGGTCATGACCGGCGAGCTTGTCGCGTTGCGGGTATCCACCGTGCGGAAGAACCGGCTCCAGTGCGGCGGCTCACTGCCGGAGCCTTCCAGCCCGCGCGTGACGGGATGGCGTTTGCCGACGTCGCTCAGCTGTGCGTAGAACGGCTTTTCGGTGACGCCGACGGGCTCTGCGGGCAGCACCGAATCCAGCGGCGTGCGCCAGATACTTGTCGACGAAGCATAGTCGGGACCGGCGGACACCAGCACGGCGCCGCCGCCGCGCACGTAGCGCGCGATATTGTCGAAATAGGCGATCGGCAGCACGCCCTGGCGCGCATAGCGGTCGAAGATGATCAACTGGAATTCGTTGATCTTCTGCTGAAACAGTTCGCGGGTTGGAAACGCGATCAGCGACAATTCATTGATCGGCGTCCCGTCCTGTTTCTCGGGCGGGCGCAGAATCGTGAAGTGCACGAGATCGACGCTGGCGTCGGATTTCAGGAGGTTGCGCCAGGTGCGTTCCCCGGAATGCGGCTCGCCGGAGACCAGCAGCACCCGCAATTTGTCGCGCACCCCGTCGATCGCGACCACGGCGCGATTGTTGACCAGCGTCAACTCGTTCTCCAGCGGAGACGCCTCGATCTCGACGATGTTCGGCCCGGCATGCTTGATGTCGATGTCGACGCTGACGGTCTGGCCGCTGAGCACGGTGCGCTCGTTGAACACCTCGCCGTCGCAGCGCACCACGACCTTTGCGCGCTGGCCGCTGACGCCTTGATCGTCCAGCCGGTAGGTAATGGTCTGGGTCTGTCCGACGATGCCGAAACGGGGAGCGGCGGAAATCGCAATGCGGCGGTCGCGTTCGTCCCTGCGGCCGGTGATCAGCGCATGCACCGGGGCCTGGAATCCGAGAGCCGCGGCGTTCGCCGGGATATCATGCACCCGCCCGTCGGTGATCAGGAAGGCGCCTGCGACGCGATCGACCGGAACGTCCGACAGCGCCGAGGACAGCGCGCCGAACAATTTCGTGCCATCGGTTTCCCCGTCGGCCTGACCGGCCTCGACCACCCGCACTTCGAGGCCGGCGATCTTCTTGAGGCTGTCGACCAGCGCCGCCTGGGCCTTCGCGGTTTCGCGGTTTCGCTCGCCGAAATTCTGGCTCGGGCTCTTGTCGATCACGACCGCGGCCACCGACGACAGCGGCTCGCGGTCCTCGCGGGTGAAGGACGGGTTGGCCAGCGCCAGCAGGATCAGCGCCAGCGCCAACAGGCGCACCGCCGCGCCGCGGGGCCGCCCGAGCAGCAATAATGCCGCGATCACGACGATGGCGGCGAGCGCGATCCAGAGCACGAGCGAGGGGACAAGGGGGGTAAACGCGATGCCGTAGTTCATGCCGAGCCCCTACTGCCCGAGCCGTTCGATCAACGCCGGCGCATGCACCTGGTCGGCCTTGTAGTTTCCGGTCAGCGTATACATCACGATGTTGACGCCGGCGCGGAAGGCGAATTCGCGCTGCCGCGGTTCACCCGGCGTCAGCGGCAGCATCGGCTGACCGTCCGGACGTATCGCCCAGGCGCCCGCCAGATCGTTGGAAGTGATGATAATCGGCGAGACGCCGTCTCCCCCCCGGGCGGGCCGGGACGCCGTATCGTCGTCGTCCGCGCGCGGCAAGGTCTCGACCCAGGTCTGGCCGGTGTCAAACCGGCCGGGAAAATCGCGCAACAGGTAGAACGTCTTGGTCAGCACGTGCTCTCGCGGCACCGGCTCGAGTTCGGGAACGTCGAGCGATGAAAGGATATTGCGCAGCGTGATCATGCCTGGGGTCTGCGACGCGCCGTTTTCTCCCGGCGGCGCCTCGATGGCATCGCGGGTATCGAACAGCACCGTGCCGCCCTGTTTCATGTAGGCGTCGATGCGGTCGATCGCGCCCTGAGGCGGCTTCGGCGCGCCGGGCACGACGGGCCAGTAGATCAGCGGGAAGAACGCCAGTTCGTCACGCGCCGGATCCACGCCGACGGGGTCGCCGGCCTCCAGCGCCGTGCGTTGCGCCAGAAACAGGGTCAGCCCGGCCATCCCCGCCTTGACGATGGAGTCTACGTCGGCATTGCCGGTCAGCACATAGGCCAGACGGGTTTGCGTGGTTGCCTTGATGGCGAAATCGTCGGCGCTTTCGGCACGGGTCGGCGAGGGTACCATCAGCGCGGTTGGCAACAGCAGCGCCAACGCCAGTGCGGCCGGCGCCGCGCGCCGCCTCAGCAAGGCTGCGATGCCGCCGCCGAGCAGGGCGACGATCACAGCGTCGATCAGGAACAGTGCCAGCGACGAAGACAGCAGGATACCGCGCAAGTCCCGCGGTTCGGAATTGGTGTAGCTCGCACGCCGCGCGCGCAGAACGGAAGTATCGAGCGGTGCGATCCGGTCCGCCGCCGCCAGCGTATTCACCGCGAGCGGACCGTCGGCCGGGCCGTAAAATCCAGGGGGGTGATCCAGCGTCGCCCGATCACGGAAGTCAGCCGCCAGCGGCTTCGCGGTCGAGGGCGGCGGCCCGAACGCACCAAAGCCGTCCAGCGTGCGCAGCGGCGCCACCGTTTCGGCGTTCGCCTCGCTCGCGACACCCGCGCCCGGACTCGAGGTGTAGCCGGACACGTCGACGATCCGGCGCAGCATTTCGACAAAGGAGCCGGACATCGGCAGATCGGACCAGCGCATGTCGGCGCTGACGTGAAACAGGCTAACGAGGCCCTTGCCGCGACGCTCGCCGGTGACGAGCGGCGTTCCATCTTCAAGTGACGCCCAGCTTTTCGTCGGCAGCACCGCATCCGGTTCGGCGAGCACCTGCCGGTTGATGGTGATGTCCTTGGGCACCACCAGACCGGCGAACGGTCCGTCGGCTGCGAAGGATGCGAGGTGCTGCGGCTTTTCCCAGGTGAGGCTGCCGCCGAGGCTGCGTCCGCCGCGGCGCAGCTTCACCGGCACCAGATCGTCATCGGCCTGCGCCAGGCGCGGTCCGGCGAAACGCACCAGCACCCCGCCCTGTTCGATCCACGCATTGATGCGCTCGCGAATTTCCGGCGATAGCGTGCCGACATCCGCCAGCACGATCATCGGCAGCTTCTGATCGAGAAACTGGGTGATCGCCTGCTGCGGCGCGCCACGATCGCCCAACCGCACGTCGGCGAATGGCGCCAGCGCGCGGGTGAGATAGAACGTCGATGCCAGCAAGGGCTGCGCGGTATCACTGCTCGAACCGCTGACCACGCCGATCGCGCGCCGGCGCCATCGCTTGTCGAGCAATTGCACGGCGCCCGCAGATCGTTCGCCCGATATTTCAAGCCGGGCGATATCGTTGCGCAGCTCGACCGGAAGGTCGAACGCGGCTTCGGTCTCGCGTTCGTTTGGCGCAAAGGCAAAGCGCGCCTCGCCGATCGGCGAGCCCTTCTGGTCGAGCGCGCGCACGACGCCCGCGGCGGCGCCACCGTCGGCGCGCAGCACCTTCACCGTCATCTTGGCCGCCGCATTTTCGGCGGCGGCCAACGCCAGCGCGGACGGGGTACCGCCTTCGAAGATCGTCAGCGGACGATCGCCCACGGTCTTGCTCAGGCCTTCAAGAAATTCCGCGCCGCGACCGGTGTCGACGCCATCCGACAGCCAGGCGATCTCGCAATCGCCGGTCGCCTTGAGAAATCGCTCGATCGAGGGCAGGGTTTCGACCCGCTCGATCGAATAGGGCTTTGGCGCGAGCTGGCGCAACGCCACGCGCGCCGTGCCCCCCGGCATGATCGTGATGTCACGGGTGGGTTCGGACAGCGGAATGAGGGCTACGCCGCGCCGGTCGTTGTTGGCATTGGCGATCAATTCGTCCGCGGCCTTTACCCTTGCATCCCAGCTGGTGGCCGCGCTCCAGCCGTCGTCGAGCAGGATCGCCAGCGGCGCACGCGATCCGGCGGCGGCGCCGGTCTGCGGATTCCAGATCGGTCCGGCGGCCGCCAGAATAATGAGCGCGGCGGCGGCGAGTCGGATCGCGGTCAGCCACCACGGCGTACGCGAGGGGGTTTCTTCCTTGGGCGCGATGTCGAACAACAGCCGGGTCGGCGGAAACTCGATGCGCCGCGGCCGCGGCGGCATCACCCGCAACAGCCACCACAGCAACGGCAGGCTCAGCAGGCCCAGCAGCAGAGCCGGTTCGGCGAAGGAGAGCGGCAGGCCGGCGATCATGCGCTGCGCCCCACTTTGACGGTTGCGGCGCGTACGCTGCCCTTGCTCACCATCATGCCCGAGTGCAGGAACAGCAGCAGTTCGGCGGCCGAGCGGCTGGTGGTGTGGGTCGAGAACAGCCAGTCGAGCCTGCCGGTCTCGTTGCGAATCTCCTCGCGATGAAGCGCCACGCGGGCGACGTAGTCACCGGCCCATTTCTCCGCGCGTCCCGCGACGATGACGTCGCCGCCCTCCGGTTCGACAAACTCGATGCGGCCGGAATAGGGGAAACTTTCCTCCGCCGGATCGACGATCTGGATCAGCGTGCCGTGCGCGCCGGATGCCGACAATCCGGCAAGCATGCTGCGGATTTCGCCGATCGGCGACCAGAAATCCGACAGCACCACGATTTCGGCGAGCGCCGACGGCACAAAGGATGGCGGCAGGCTGGGCCGCGCCGCGTCGTCATGCAGCATCGCCTGTGCCATCTTGTCGATGACGCTGCTGCTGGCGGTCGGGTTGATGAGGCCGGGAATGCCGACGCGTTCGCCGCCGGCGACCAACAACTCGGCCAGCGCAAAGGTCACGATCAGGGCGCGTTCCAGCTTGCTGTCGCGCGCCTCTTTGGACGCGAAGGCCATCGATGGCGATCGGTCCGGCCACAGCCACACCGTGTGCGCGGCCTCCCATTCCTGCTCGCGGACATAGAGATGATCGTCGCGCGCCGAGCGGCGCCAGTCGACGCTTTGCGATGGTTCGCCCGAAACGAAGCGGCGGTATTGCCAGAAGCTTTCTCCCGCGCCGGCGCGCCGCCGTCCGTGCAGGCCGTGAATGACATTGGCGGCGATGCGGCGAGCTTCGAGCACAAGGCGCGGCAGCGATGCGGCGAGCGTTCGGCTTTCGCCATCGGCACGTCGGATTGCTACGATCTCCTTGGCAGCGTGCTCGGTACCAGCGGCCATCAACCGATCCGCGTCTTCAGTTGTTTGATTACGTCGGGAATGGTGCGGCCTTCGGCGCGGGCGGAGAAGGTCAACGCCATGCGGTGCTTGAGGATCGGCTCGGCCAGGTCGAGCACGTCGTCGATCGAGGGCGCCAGACGGCCGTCGAGCAGCGCGCGAGCGCGTACGGCGAGCATCAGCGACTGGCTGGCGCGGGGGCCCGGTCCCCAGGCGATCAGCTTGCCGGCCTCGCCGCCTTCCGGACCGGGGCGCGCGGAGCGCACCAGCGAGAGGATCGCTTCCACGACGGAATTGCCGACCGGCAGTCGGCGCACCAGCCGTTGCGCCGCAATCAGGATTTCGGCGTTCATCGCGGCCTTGGCCAGCGTCTCTTCCGCGCCGGTGGTTTCGAACAGGATCCGCCGCTCCGCGTCGCGATCGGGATAATCGACGTCGATTTCCATCAGAAAGCGGTCAAGCTGCGCTTCCGGCAGCGGGTAGGTGCCTTCCTGTTCCAGCGGATTTTGCGTCGCCAGCACATGGAACGGCTTCGGCAGATCGTGGCGCGCGCCCGCAACCGTGATGTGCTGTTCCTGCATGGCCTGCAGCAGCGCCGATTGGGTGCGCGGGCTGGCGCGGTTGATTTCGTCCGCCATCAACAGCTGCGCGAATACCGGTCCGGAGATGAAACGGAACGAGCGCTTGCCGGAACTGCTCTCGTCCAGCACTTCGGCGCCCAGGATATCCGACGGCATCAGGTCCGGCGTGAACTGGATCCGCTTGGCGTCCAGCCCGAGCGTAATCCCCAGGGTTTCGACCAGTTTGGTCTTGGCAAGGCCGGGCACGCCGATCAGAAGCGCGTGACCGCCCGACAGGATCGTCACCAGCGTATTCTCGATCACCCGGTCCTGGCCGAAGATGACGGTGGAGATTGCTTCTTTTGCTGCGCGTATCTGACCGGCGACCTGTTCGGCCGAGCGGACGATGACGTCCTCTAGTTTTTCGACGCTGCTTGAACCGACCGTGTCCGCGCCAGCCATTTCATTCTCCTTCGTCCTAAGGTCTCGCTCTTGCCCGAAACGCCGCCGCTTGCGTCGTCATGCCATGAACCCCATGCTAAACTCATGCGAATGTCATGTATTCGTTGAATTAAACTATCCCCACATTATCGGCGTTTCGGGGTATGAACGGCATCACGATGTGGCGACTTGATCCGGGATATTACGGGCGGAACTCGTCCAAGGCGCACGCCACAAGACCTGCACCAATCGTGCCAAACCGAGGCGCTCAGACTCAGGGCAAACAATGGCGAAGCAAGGGCAGAAACCCGATCAAGGTCTCGAAGGACTGACGGCTGCGGCCAGCGATGCCGCCAGCGCCAGCGCGACCGGAAAGGGCCTGCCTCCGGTGCATTTGTGGAATCCGCCGTTCTGCGGCGATCTCGACATGCGAATCGGCAGTGATGGTACGTGGTATTATATGGGGACGCCAATCGGGCGGCCCGCGCTGGTCCGCCTGTTTTCAACGATCCTCAAGCGCGAGGACGGCAAGCACTTTCTCGTGACGCCGGTGGAGAAGGTCGGGATCCGCGTCGACGACGCGCCGTTTCTGGCTGTCGAGATGCTTGGGGCGCACGATGGAAGGGGCCGGCTGTTGCGCTTCCGCACCAATGTCGACGATTGGGTGGTGTGCGACCAGGCGCACCGGCTGCGGTTCGAGGCCGCTGCCGACGGCGGTCTTACGCCCTATCTTCACGTCCGCGCTGACCTTTGGGCCAAGGTCACCCGCGCGCTCTACTACGATCTGGTTGACATGGGCGAGGAGCGGGTAGTCGATGGCCGTCAGATGTTCGGGGTCGCTTCCGCTGGCGAATTCTTTGCGATGGCGGATGCGGAGCAGGTGAGGGGCGCGCTTTGAACGAGGCGATGTTGAGAAGTGATCCCGCGGCGATCAGCTCAGCGGAGTTTTTCGATCGGGCCCGCGCGCGGCTGCGCTTCGACGTTCCCGCTGGCCTGACCGATCCCAGCCGCATTCCCACGAGCGGGGATCAGGGTACCGAGCGCATGCTGGAGATCCTGGCGCGCGAGCAGCCGATCCGCCCCGCGGCGGTTTTGGTCCCGGTGGTAGACCATCCGCAGCCGACCGTGTTGCTGACGCAGCGCGCCGCGCACCTCAACGATCACGCCGGCCAGATCTCGTTTCCCGGCGGCAAGATCGATGCGACGGATGCTTCCCCGCTCGATACGGCGTTGCGCGAGGCCGCGGAAGAGATCGGTCTTGCGCGGGAATTCATCGATCCCATCGGTTATCTCGATCTGTACGGAACCAGCTTCGGATTTCGAATCCTGCCGACGGTCGCGCGGGTAAGGCCAGGCTTCAAGCTGCGCATCAACCAATCGGAAGTGGACGATGCGTTCGAGGTCCCGCTGGCGTTCCTGATGAATCCGGCGAACCACCAGCTGCATAGCAAGGAATTCCGCGGCATCGAGCGGTCGTACTACGCCATGCCCTACGAGGACCGTTATATCTGGGGCGCTACGGCGGGAATTCTGCGCGTGCTGTACGAACGGATTTGCCTGCCATGATCCGTCCGGCATTCACCGAGATCGGAATTTTCCTCGTTCCCTTTGCGGTCTATGCGATGTTTCTGATCGCGACCCGCTCCGGATTGCTGGTGCAATCGTCCTGGCCGGCGAGCGTTATCGCCAAACTGCTGCTTGGTGCGCTGTTGCTTGTGGCGGCCAGTTTCATCCTGCTGGCGCAATTCTCCAGCGCGCCGCCGAATTCGACCTACGTTCCCGCGCACATCGAGCACGGCAGGCTGGTTCCCGGAGTGGAGAAATGACTGACGCGCGCGTGCTCGACGACGCGCCCTGGCTCAAATCCGGCCCGACCGCCCGTGTGCTGAAGTTGCTGAACGGCAATGGCGAGGAAGCGCGCGTGGTCGGTGGCGCGGTCCGCAATGCGCTCCTGGAGCTTCCGCTGGGCGATGTCGATATTGCGACGACCGCCTTGCCCGCAGAAGTGATCCGCCGCGCCAAGGCCGCCGGCATCAAGAGCGTGCCGACAGGTATCGAACACGGCACCGTGACGCTCGTCGTCGATGCGCAGCCCTTCGAGGTCACGACGTTGCGCGAGGACACCGAGACGTTCGGCCGCAAGGCGAAGGTTGCATTCGGCCGCGACTGGGTGCGCGATGCGGAGCGGCGCGACTTCACCATGAACGGCCTGTCGGTGGACGCCGAGGGCTGCGTGCACGATCACGTCGGCGGACTGGATGATATCGCGGCAAAGCGCGTGCGTTTCATCGGAGATCCGAACCAGCGGATATCGGAGGATTATCTGCGCATCCTCAGGTTTTTCCGCATTCACGCCGCCTATGGCGCAGGTCCACCCGATCGCGCCGGATATCTCGCATGCATCGCTGGGCGAGCGGGCCTTGCGACGCTCTCGGCCGAACGCGTGCGCATGGAAATGCTGAAGTTGATGGTCGCGGAAGGGGCGGCCGGCGCCGTCGCGGCGATGGTGGAGGGCGGATTGCTGCTGCCGATATTCGGCGGTGTCGCCTATACCGGGCCGTTCAGGGTCATGATTTCATCCGAGCGCGCGCTGGGACTTGCGCCGGACCCGGTGCGCCGGCTTGGCGCGCTCGCGGTCGCCGTCACCGAGGATGCCAAACGGGTGGCGATGCGCCTGCGATTGACCAACGCTGAGACCCGGGCGCTCGATTCCATGGGCCATCGCTGGTGGCGGCTCGCCGGCATGGACGAAGCAACCGCGCGGCGCAGGCTTTATCGGCTTGGCGAAGATCGCTACCGCGACCGGCTGCTGCTGGCGTGGGCGCGGTCGGGAGGCAATACCGATGCGGCGGCGTGGCGGGAGTTCGCCAGCCTGCCGGAGCGCTGGCGCGCGCCGAAATTTCCACTGAAGGCCGCCGACTTCATCGCGCGCGGCATTGCCCAGGGCCCGCGGCTCGGGCAGGTGCTTGCCTCGGCCGAGGACGCCTGGCTCGCGGCGAATTTCCCTCTCGATGAGCCGGCGCTCAAGGCCATTGCCGACCAAACCGTTGCACGTTTTACCCGCGACGACAGGCCGTGAACATCATTTCCGGCTTTGCCGACATTTCGCTGGCTCAATTGCTGCTGGTAGCATGCGTCGCGTTGTTTGCCTCTGTGGTCGGGGGGTTGGCCGGCTATGGCACCGGCGCGCTGATGCCGCTGGTTCTGGTGCCGCTGATCGGCGCCGAACCGGTGGTGCCGATCATCGCCATCTCGGCCGTATTCACCAACCTCAGCCGCATCACGGCCTATCGTCGCTACGCCGATCACCGCCGCGCGATGATCGTGATCTCGGCGGCCGCGTTGACGACCGCGCTCGGCGCTTACGGCTATACGCGGCTGACCAATGCCGGCGCGGCGATGGTGATCGGCGCCATGCTGATAGTGAGCGTGCCGCTGCGCCGCCTGGCGAGGCGCCGCAACGTCCGGATCGGCGACGCCGGGCTCGGCTTAGGCGCGGCGGGTTACGGCGTCGTGGTCGGCGGCACCTCGGGCTCGGGCGTGATCCTGCTGTCGCTGTTGATGGCAGCCGGCCTCGAAGGCGCGGCCGTGATCGCGACCGACGCGGTGATCTCGGTTGCCACCAGCGTCATCAAGATTTCCGTGTTCGGATTGGCCGGCGTCGTCACCGCGCAGGTGCTCGCTTTTGCGCTTCTGATCGGAGCGATCGCGCTACCCGGGGCATTTTTCGCGAGAGCTTTCGTCGAGCGCATGCCGGTGCACATCCACACCGCTATCCTCGATGCCGCCGTGATCGCCGGCGGCCTGGTCATGATCTCGGTAGCTGTGCGGCAGCTGGTGTGATTGTCAGACGTTGTCATTCCGGGATGGTGCGTTAGCACCAGACCTCAGATGTGCAATTGCACATCGGGGAATCTCGAGATTCCGGGCTCGATGCTGCGCGTCGCCCCGGAATGACGAGGTTCACGGCCATTTCACTTCCGGCGGCATCGACGACAGGATCGAATCGACATTGCCGCCGGTTTTGAGGCCGAAGATGGTGCCGCGGTCGTAGAGCAGGTTGAATTCGACGTAGCGACCGCGCCGGATCAATTGCTCCTCGCGGTCCGCCGCGGTCCACGATGCGTCCCAATTGCGCCTGACCAGTTCGGGGTAGATTTTCAGGAAGGCGCGGCCGACCTGCTGCGTAAAGGCGAGGTCGGCGTCCCAATCGCCTGAATCGTGCCAGTCGTAGAAGATGCCGCCGATGCCGCGTGCCTCCTTGCGATGCGGCAGATAGAAATACTCGTCGCACCATTTCTTGTATTTGTCGTAGTCGGCAACTCCGTTCGGCCCGCCGCAGGCGGCCCGCATCGCGGCGTGAAAGGCGATCGCGTCGGGGTCATCCTGGGTCCGCCGCCGGTCCAGCACCGGCGTCAGATCCGCGCCACCGCCGAACCACGCCTTGGTGGTGACGACGAAGCGGGTGTTCATATGCACCGCCGGGACATTCGGATTGCGCAGATGCGCGATCAGCGAAATGCCCGATGCCCAGAAAGCGGGATCGTCGGCGGCGCCCGGAATCTGCGCGCGGAACTCGGGCGCGAATTCGCCATGCACCGTCGAACAATGCACGCCGACTTTTTCGAACAGCCGTCCGTGCATCATGCTCATCACGCCGCCGCCGCCGGGCCGGCCGGTATGGTCCGTGCGGTCCCAGGGCGTGCGCACGAAGCGCCCGGCATGACCTGGATAAAGCGATGCCGGCGCGTCATCTTCCAGCCTCTCGAAGGCTGCACAGATATCGTCGCGCAGGGCTTCGAACCATCCCTTTGCGCGCGCCTTGCGTTCTTCGATCCCTGAAATATCCATTTACAATGCCTGACCCCGCGGGCTGGTCCCGGGACTGGTTTGCCGTAGCGCCTCGCCCAATGCCATCGCGGCCGCCATCGCGATATTGAGCGATCGCAGGCCCGGCTTGATCGGGATCACCAGGCGGGCGTCGGCGGCAGCGGCGACCTCGTCGGGGACGCCAGCGCTTTCCCGCCCGAACAGCAGGATGTCGTTCAAGCCATAGTGATGATCAAGATAGGAGCTCGTACTCTTGGTGGTGAAAAGGATCAGCCGGTAGGCCCTTTCGTTACGCCATTGCTCGAATTTTGACCACGAGTCGTGGTGCATCAAGGTTACCTGGTCGAGATAATCCATGCCGGCCCGGCGGAAATGCCGGTCGGATACCGGGAAACCGGCGGGTTCGATGATATGGGCGGCCGCGTCCATGCATGCGCAAAGTCGAAGAATCGTCCCGGTGTTCTGGGGGATGTCCGGCTGAAAAAGCGCAATCTGCATTCTGTGACGCCTTACGGGTCTGCCGCGAAATGTCTGGATAAATCATCGCTCCGCGCGGAATTCGTGCATTGCACGCTGGCCAGCCGATAGCGGGCTTGCGCTCTTCCGGCAAGGGTGCCAATAGAACGATTCTGGACTGCTTGTTCTGCCCCGATGGGGTCGGAAAAAGGGGTCTTTGTGCCGCCGCGGGGGTCGCGGGCGCCGGCAGCCTCCCTTGGGTGTCGTTTATGCGTTGCCTGGGGCGGTTCCACCGGCTGCAGCCGAGAAAGGGTTTGGAATCGTGACGACAGCGTCTTCGGCGGATACGACACGCCGTGATTTCCTCTTTGTTGCAACGGGAGCTGCCGCCGCCGTCGGCGGAGTGGCCACGCTCTGGCCGTTCATTTCCCAGATGAATCCGGACGCCTCGACCATTGCGGCCGGTGCACCGATCGAAGTCGATCTGACGCCGATTGCCTCAGGGCAGGACATCAAGGTGTTCTGGCGGGGCAAGCCGATCTACATCATGAACCGTACCAAGAAGCAGGTCGACGAGGCCCGCAGCGTGCAGGTCTCCAGCCTGCCCGATCCTGCAACCGATCAGTCCCGGGTCAAGGAAGGCCACGATCAGTGGCTGGTCGTGATCGGCATCTGCACCCATCTCGGCTGCATCCCGATTGCCCATGAGGGCAATTACGACGGCTTCTTCTGCCCCTGCCACGGCTCGCAATACGACTCCTCCGGTCGTATTCGCCAGGGACCTGCGCCTGCCAACCTGCCGGTGCCACCCTATCAATTCGTTTCCGATAGCAAAATCCAGATAGGTTGAGCCTCGGATCCGATATCCGAGGCTTGAGCCCGTCGCGTCGTCTTATTTCCTCAGGGATCGCAACATGAGCGGACCATCCGACTACCAGCCGACCAATCCCGCCTTGAAGTGGATTGAACGGCGTCTCCCGATTTTCGGTCTCATGCATTCCTCGTTCGTGGCCTATCCGACGCCGCGCAACTTGAACTACTGGTGGACCTTCGGTGCCATCCTCTCGATGATGCTGGCGGTGCAGATCGTCTCCGGCGTGATCCTGGCGATGCATTACACGCCGAGTGCCGATCTCGCCTTCAAGTCGGTCGAAAGCATCGTGCGCGACGTGAACTACGGCTGGCTGTTGCGCAACATGCACGCCGCCGGCGCGTCGATGTTCTTTTTCGCCGTCTACGTCCACATGTTCCGCGGCCTTTATTACGGGTCGTACAAGGAGCCGCGTGAGGTGCTGTGGATTCTCGGCGTTATCATCTACCTCCTGATGATGGCGACGGGCTTCATGGGCTACGTGCTGCCGTGGGGCCAGATGAGCTTCTGGGGCGCCACCGTCATCACCAACCTGTTTTCCGCCGTGCCTTATGTCGGCGACAGCATCGTGACCCTGCTGTGGGGCGGCTACTCGGTCGGCAATCCGACGCTGAACCGCTTCTTCTCGCTGCACTATCTGCTGCCGTTCGTGATCGCCGGCGTGGTGGTGCTGCACGTTTGGGCGCTGCACGTCGTGGGTCAGAACAATCCGGCCGGCGTCGAGGCCAAGACGGAAAAGGACACCGTGCCGTTCACGCCCTATGCGACCATCAAGGACGCGTTCGGCCTGTCATGTTTCCTGCTTTTCTTCGCGTGGTTCATCTTCTACATGCCGAACTATCTCGGCGACGCCGACAACTACATTCCCGCCAATCCGGGCGTGACCCCTGCGCATATCGTGCCGGAATGGTATTACCTGCCGTTCTACGCGATCCTGCGCTCGATCCCGAACAAGCTCGCCGGCGTGACCGCGATGTTCGCGGCGATCATCGTGCTGGTGTTCCTGCCCTGGCTCGATACCGCCAGAACGCGTTCATCCAAATATCGCCCGCTGGCGAAGCAATTCTTCTGGATCTTCGTCGTGGTGTGCGTGCTGCTGGGCTATCTCGGTGCGCAGCCGCCGGAAGGCATCTACGTCATCGCCGGACGCATCCTGACGTTCTGCTACTTCGCTTATTTCCTGATCCTGCTGCCGCTCTTGGGCCGGATCGAAAAACCGAGGCCGATCCCCAACTCGATCGCCGACGATGTGCTCGCGAAGTACGGAAGCAAGTCGACGGTATCGACGGTGGTCATGCTGGCGCTCGCAGGCGCGCTGTTCGCCGGTAGCGCACAGAATGCCCGCGCCGAGGGGCAGGAAACGCCGCCGTCGCAGAAATGGTCGTTTTCCGGTCCGTTCGGCACGTACGATCGCGGAGCATTGCAGCGCGGCTTGAAGGTCTACAAGGAAGTCTGCTCCAACTGCCACGGGCTGTCGTATATTGCATTCCGCAATCTCGCCGATCCCGGTGGACCAGGCTATTCGACCGCGCAGGCGGCGGCGTTAGCTGCCGAATACAAGATCAAGGACGGCCCGAACGATCAGGGCGACATGTTCGAACGGCCCGGTCGGCCCGCCGATTACTTCCCCTCGCCATTCGCCAACGAACAGGCCGCGCGCGCTGCCAATGGCGGCGCTGCGCCTCCCGACCTGTCGCTGATCACGAAGGCTCGCTCCTACGAGCGCGGCTTTCCGTGGTTCATCTTCGACTTCTTCAGCACGTTCCAGGAGCAGGGCCCGGACTATGTCGCGGGCATTCTGCAGGGCTTCGAAGACAAGGTGCCGGCCGGCGTGACCATCCCCGAGGGCTCCTACTACAACAAGTATTTCCCCGGTCACTCCATCAAGATGCCGAAGCCGCTGAGCGACGGTCAGGTCACGTTCGACGACGGCTCGCCGGCCACGGTGGCGCAATACGCCAAGGACGTCACCACATTCCTGATGTGGGCGGCGGAGCCGCATATGGAGGCCCGCAAGCGGCTGGGGCTTCAGGTCTTCGTGTTCCTGATCCTGTTTGCGGGATTGATGTATTTCACCAAGAAGAAGGTGTGGGCCGACGCGCACTGAGATTGGTGATGATTGCCAAATGACTGAGAAAAGCCCCTGCGGGGGCTTTTTTGTTTTTGAAGTGCACGTCATTCCGGGGCGATGCGAAAAGCATCGAACCCGGAATCTGGAGGTTGTGACGCGAGATTCCGGGTCTGGTCCTTCGGACCATCCCGGAATGACGGGAGTCTAGATTGCTTCCCACCTCTACTGCGGACAGAATGCCGGCCGATCGCTCCCCCAGGAACATCATCGGAGGAATCCCATGGGCACCAGCATTTCGTTCAAGCGTCCGGATGGCAAAGACGCCAATGGCTATCTCGCCAACGCCGCGCGGGGCAACGCGCCGGGCGTCGTCGTGATCCAGGAATGGTGGGGGCTCCAGGAGCAGATCAAGGCGCTATGCGACCGCTTCGCGGTGGCCGGCTTCGACGCGCTGGCGCCCGATCTCTATAAGGGCAAGGTGGTGCCCTATCACGACACCGACGCGGCGGGCAAAGAAATGAACTCGCTCGACTTCATGGACGCGACCACGCAGACGGTGCGTGGCGCCGCGCAATATCTTGGCCGGAACGGCGCCAAGGTCGGTTTGACCGGCTTCTGCCTCGGTGGCGCGGTCACCATCATCGGCGCCACCAAAATTCCCGAACTGACGGCAGCCGTGGTGTTCTACGGCATTCCACCCGAGGCGGCGGCGAAGCCTGCGGATGTGAAAATTCCGCTGCAGGCGCATTTCGCCAGCAGGGATGATTGGTGCACGCCGCAGGTGGTGGACGCCTTCGAGAAGGCCATGAAGGAAGCCGGCAAATCGCTCGAACTGTTCCGCTACGATGCCGACCACGCTTTCGTCAACGAGCAGCGCATGTCGGTGCACGATCGCAAGGCGGCGGAACTCGCCTGGGGCCGCGCCACGGAGTTTTTCAAGAAGCATCTCGGGTGAGGTGCCTCTATAGCGTGATCCGAAAAAGTGGGAACCGGTTTTTCCTCGCGACAAACGCGGGACGCGTTTGCGCGGAGATCATGCTCAAACAAAGAGATGAGATCATGATCCGATTCAATCTAATCGGATCATGATCTAGCAGACGCCCTATGGTGGGTAGAAGGATGCCGCCAGCATCAATCACCCGGGGTTCGGCAATGGTCGCTTGAAGGGCTGGGATGAAGGTCTTCTGCACAGGCGCGTCCGGCTATATCGGCGGATCGGTTGCCGCGCATCTCGTTGCCGCCGGACATCGAGTAACCGGCCTGGTTCGCAACCTGGAAAAGGCCGATGCGGTACGCGCCCGGGGCATCCGGCCATTGTTGGGAACGCTGGATGATGCGGAACCTCTGGCGCAAGCGGCACAAGCCGCCGACATCGTCGTCAATGCGGCGAGCGCCGATCACAGTGGCGCGGTCGCTGCGCTGCTCGGCGCTCTGGCCGGAAGTGGCAAGCTGTTCATCCACACCTCGGGATCGAGCATCGTCGGCACGCGCGCCCGAGGGCACCGATCCGACGCGATCTTTGATGAAAGCTCGCCTATCACCCCTTCGCCCGCCCGCGCCGCTCGGGTCGCGTTGAACGATCGCATTCTCTCCTGGCGCGACAAGGGGTGCCGTCCGATCATCATCTGCCCGAGCCTGATCTACGGCCTCGGCCATGGCATCGAGCCGCACAGCATGCAGGTGCCGCTGCTCATCGGCCTTGCCAGAAAACGAGGTTGCGCGGCCCACGCCGGACCAGGCGAGAACATCTGGTCGAACGTGCATATCGACGATCTGGTGACGCTCTATGCACTTGCCATCGAGAAAGCGCTGGCCGGGGCGTTCTTTTTCGCCGAGAACGGCGAAAATTCGATGCGCGAGGTTTGCGAGGCGATCAACCGCATGCTGGGTCATGAGGGGGCGCCATCAGCGATGT
>JBKQRS010000203.1:0-2681 GCA_052143915.1 Bradyrhizobium sp. | reverse complement strand
CATCGCCGGCGGGCTTCGGACGCTTGTACGTGGGAAGATCGCGATTCCTACTGCCCCGCCATGTCCTCCACCTTGTCGGTCAATTTCCGCGCCCGCTCGACGAGGTCCTCCGCAGTATCGTCCCATCGAACGGGCTTGTTTTCGAACGCCGCGCCATTGAGGAGAGCGATCATCCGGCTTGCCAAATCATTCCGTTCATCGGTGATCGATCCGATCTTGGTCAGGAACTTCCCGTAGGTGTTGTCGTCGCTGGTGATGGCTCGGTTGGCGGCCACCAGGCTGTTGACGCCGACCGGCCCTTTGGTTGCGTTGATCTGCTTGTAGGCCTGGGCGAGCGCCACGTAGGTGGGAAGGCTATCGCTCAGGGAGTCAGGCAGCGCATGGCGTTCGAGGTTCTCGACCAGTACGCGGCCGTCGTGGACGTAATCGTCCTTCAAGCCGACAAGCGTGAGGATCGTCGGACGAAGATCCGTGTGATCGGAGAAGACGGCATCGTCTCTACCCTGTTTCGCCACGCCGGGACCAACCATCCCGAACCAGGTGCGGGTGATCTGCTTCTGGAAGTCGCCGTGGTTCCAGGCAAATCCCGCCCCTTCGAAGACGCAGGCGGGAGGCTGAGAGCAGTCCTTGCCCTTGCCGCTCGAGGCGCTTGATGTTTCGTCGAAGTAGTTGTCGTTGCCGAACATGGTGAAGGTCGGCACGCGGTCCGCAACCGACGGGACCATGTGCAGAAGCTTCATTTCCGCCCGGTCGGCGAGCAGTGCCGACAGTCTGTCGTTGTTGCCGGTGATCGGGTTGACGACGGTGAGGGCGTTGACGTCCTGCTCCAGGGTTCGCGTGACCGAATCGGTAGGCACCGGATTTCCGGTGATGTAGAAGGTCGGCGCATCGTCCGAGTGAACCAAGAACGGCGTCGTATTCTGCCGCTGGGTCAACAACAGCCGGTCAACGAACGTATCGATTTCGCCGACGTGGGTGTAGGTGCAGGGCACGTTGACGCCATCGCAGTTCGCAGGGCTCGGCGTTGAGCCGACGAAATGATCGTTCTCGTCCGCGGTGATGATGAAGAGCGTATTGTCCTTGGTGATGCCGTCGGCGGCAAGCCGCGCAAAGAACTTCTCAAACGCGGCGTCATAAACCTGGAGCTGCTTGACGTAGGGCGCTTCGCCCGGGCCGAACGTCGACTCGCCGCTCAGTGACGGACCGATCTCGTTGTCGTGGGCATCGGCAATATAGAAGTAGACCACCGGAACACCGGCTTCCAGCATGGTCGCGACATAGCCGAGCGATTGCGAGGCCAATGGGTCGAAGCCGGGGAAACCGGGATTGCCGTGGCTGTCGGCGATCACCTTGCCGTCAAGATCCAGGATCGGACCGCTCGGATTGACTGCCGGCTGGACATACTTGTTGCCGTAAAGCGCGTTGAAGCCGGTGTAACCGTTCGGTTCGTCAGGAAGGAGATCCGGCTTCGCATGGGCGCTGCCATTGCATAGAGGGCTATTCTTGGCGCAGTGGATGGCGATGCCTTCGAAGTCCGCAGTCGCCAGGGTGTTGTTGGAATTGGCTTCCGCCGCTTCCGGCGAATTCGGGCCGAACACCGTGATGACGTCGCCGGGGATGCTTTCGAACTCGATGTTGGCCGTGGAGAAGGCGCCAACGTCACAGCCGGCGCGGGTGAACGGGACCCACGGTGCCGGGGCAATCTTGCCCTTTTCGTTGATCATTTGCACACTACCGTCCGCACTCAGCCCGGTCCAGTACAGGAACGAGCTCTGGAAACCGACCGAGCCGTCCGGTCGGAAAAAGCCATAGCTGTTGGCGACAGTAAAGCCGAAGCGGTCGCCATAAAGCCCGGTCAGCGACGATACGATGTCCTGCGCGGTATGTGAAATAAGCGGCGTGAAGTGATTGCCGCTGACGGTGCCGTTTTCAAGCAGGAAGTTGAGCAAATGCGGCATCTGCTCAAGATCCGACGGCACGTTCGGATTATCGCGGCGCAGATGGACGTTGTCGAACTGAAGATAAACGACCCGCTTGATCTTGTTACCCGGCGATTGAAGATGACATGACGCTTGAACCGGTGCGGTCGCCGCCTCGGCGGATCCGGAGACGATCGCAAGCGCAGCGCCGGCGAAGAGCGTCGGCGCCAGCAACTTGCGACCGGCGCGCAACCAATTCATCGCAGGAAGCGCGCGAAGCGATGCGGCACCGAGCAAAAGCAACTCTGGCGCCAAGGAAGTTGGGGTGTCGCCCAACCAAGCCCTAAGTCTTTCCATCGTTTTTCTCCCGAAGTCGGCGGGTGAAAAATAAAAAATAGATTGCCGACGGCAGCAGATTACGTTGCGTCTTGTTGCGGCGACTTGACACGCAGATGACTTTTGAGCGTCACGAACATGAATCGCCGTCGTGTTTTGCTCGCAAGCGATTTGGTCCCAACTGTCATGATGCTGACAACTATCGCGTCAGGGTCTGGACTCAATAACGCGTCACTCCTCGATCTGACTCACCGTCAATGCATGGCGCGGAAAAGCATACCGATTCAGGATTCAATGGGTTAGAGCTTGATCCGGAAAAGTGGGCGCCGGTTTTCCGAAAAGATCATGCTCAAACAAAAAGCTAGAGCGGGATGCCGATTGAATCACAACTCATCCCGCTCTAATTGCCCACGTGCTCTTCCGGGC
>JBKQRS010000202.1:0-5413 GCA_052143915.1 Bradyrhizobium sp. | reverse complement strand
ATGACGTGATGAGAAAGATCACCGCGGGAGTATTTAACAAGGATTAAAAAACAGAGATGTCTGGCCACTTCCATCGACGAAATGGATTTTCAGGCCATGGAATGTTATATTTCCCATGAGGACAAGCCATGACCGCCCGCCCTGAAACAGCGACGCAGAACTCCACCGCCGCCTACATCCGTGGGCTCGCGGCGCAGCATCATGTCACCTACACCCAGACTCATTCTGACAGGCTTGCCTTGGACATGACGCGGCTCGCGGATGATGCGATCCAACCCGACGAGATCGAATACATCCTCTTTGCGTTGAATCGTGCCGGCCATCTCAGCCGCCGGCAGCTCGTCCATCTTCAGGTGCAATACCTGCGCGAAGCCAAGCCGTGACCTTCGATCCGTTCGGCGATTTCGCGACCGAAGGCTATCTGCGCAATTTTGAGAAAGAGAAAGACCTCGCGATCGTCAAGCGGGCGGAGCACGCGTCGTTCATGACGGGTCTCGACGAAGCTTTTGCGCATCTCGCCGGTTCCAAGGTGCTGACCTATGACGACGTGCTCAAGACTCACGGTACTCTGTTTGGCGCGATCTATCCCTGGGCCGGACAGGATCGCAGCCAGACCTCACCGAAACTGACCATCAAGAAGGGCGCGGTCATTTTTGCGAATGCGTCGGAGATCCGCGCCGCGGTCGAGTTCGCCTTACGCAAGGGACAAGACAAGGACTACATGAGGACCAGGCCCGGCGAGATCATGGGCTATCTCGCCTACGGCCATCCGTTCCTCGACGGCAACGGTCGCACCATCATGACCGTGCATTCGGTGCTCGCGCAGCGCGCGGGCTTCAGCATCGACTGGTCGGCTACGAAGAAAGACGCCTATCTCGACGCGCTCACCAAGGAAATCGAAAACCCTCCGGGGGCCCATCTCGATGCCTATCTGAAGCGGTTCATGCGCGACCCCATCTCTTACGAACTCCTCGCTACTGCGATCGTGCAGGCGCCCGGGCTGGATGGAAGCGCGCGGGACGCCGAGCTCAACGAGGTTCTGGGCAATTCCGACGAGCCAACCGTCAAGGCTCAGTACGAGGCCATGCTGACAAGGCGGAAACTTAGCTGAGACTTCGCGGCTGAGTGCGTAACGTATTCCGCCATTTTCGCTTGATGATCGGCGCAATACGCTGGCGCTATTGCGCCCTACGGGCTCCAGCTCGCTCCAGTCAGTGACCATCGGGCCGGCGACATTCACTAGGAAATATCCGGTCCATACCCGATACGGTGCTAGTTTAATGTTTTCGCACAAAAATGTAATAAAATTACGATCTTCCTGTTTTTAATGTCTCAGATTCGTCCAGTTTTTGGTGAATTGTTCCACTATAAACGGATGGAGGTTGGAGTATGGATATCACGGTACGAGGTTGGCATCGCGATATGGGTACGAAGACAGTCGCGTCACATGACCTTTCGGAATTTCACATCAACGACGACCAAAAGAAAACTATCCGATGGAGTTCACCGGGTCTGTTCGGCCGCTACGGCGAGGTAACACTCGCTTGGGGTCAAACGTTAAAGTACACCGGCGACTATCGGATGCAGATTGACTTCACCCAGTCCGACATCTTGCAACTTTTCAAGGCTTCATATGGCCGCGAATTGGATGTCGATCTGCTCAACAAAGGCTTCACGATTTCCGATGAGCTGAAGAAGAAAATTTTGAGCGAGATCAAGCTGGCCGATCTCACGATTGGCGACCTTGCCAAACTCGGTGCCGGATCGTCGCAGCCTGAACCCGAAACCCGCTCGGTCAGACCCCTTCCCAGTTGGAGGCGTTTCTAATCGACCAATTCTGCCACGCAATTTGCTGGTGAAGCCGAAGCGGACGATCGCTTCGGCTTTTCTCTTAACGGGTGCCCGACAGCAAGTTCGCCATCGCATCGTGAGACGGACGGTGATTGAAACTGAGCCATGGGGCGTTACCAGCCGGGTCGGGTCTTATGGACTGCCATCACTAGCAAGACCATTCTAGGACGAGATGCATGCCTTGGCGCCCACTAGAGATTCCAAAGTCGCCTGAAACGCCTCAACCGATCGATAAGAAGAATCGTTTCTTCGTCGACGAGAGTTTGGGCGAAGAAGCGGCCAAGTGGTTGCGTGAGCGTGGTTACAATGCAGTGTACGCTGGTGATGTACGGTTGCTCGGGCACAGCGACGACGACGTCTTCTCGTACGCGTGGAGGGAGCGTCGCATGTTGCTGACGCACGACCGTGACTTCCTCGACGATAAGAGGTTTCCTGAACACCGTAACCCTGGCGTGATCGTCTTGCCGGGGGGCGATGGAAACCAAGAAGCAATGGGCATTGGAATGGGTACGGCACTGTCGGTTTTTGGATCGTCGCCGGAGACCTGGGAGAAGACGAAATCGACAATTAGTCCGACCGGCGAAATGACGATTCGACGAAGACACTTCGATACGGGAAAAGTCACCTCAACACGCTTTTGCATAAACAAAGGGCGTGCAGAAGTTTGGCAAGACTGATCGTCTTAGATCGTTAGCTCGTCGGGCGGGTCAGCAGGCGTATCCGACCGCGATCAGCCCACGATTTCGCTCACGCTAGTCGGCTCCAGAAACGCGCGAAAACTCAATTCGCCTTCGCATCCGCCGCCGCCGGTGCACTCGCCGGCGCCGGTGCCGCGGCCGCCTCGGGCGCTGCCGCCTTCACCCCGCCACCCGTAAACCGCTCCAGCACACTCTTCACCGCATCCCGCGTCTTGCGGTCCTTCACCGCGTCCAACAGCGGCGCACTCGCCGGCGAGCGGCGGATCAGGCTTTCCGGATCGGGGAAGATCAGCGGATCGTCCCACGGGCCCTGCACCACGAACGGCAGGTCGAAGCCGGGCGCGCCGTTCGGCGGCGCGGTCAGGCTGGCGGTGCCCTTGAGATCGAATTCGCGCGCCGGCACCGAAGCCGTGCCGGTGATGGTCACGCGCGCCGCGGGGCCCTCGATGCGGACGTCCTCGGCGGTGGCGATGCCTTCCGAAAATTTCACCGCAACCGTCAAATTGTCGTAAGGCGTCGAGCCCGAGCGGAAGTTGCCGCCGCCGGACAGCGGCCGGCGCTCAAGCCGCTTGAGCAATTGCTCGACATTGAAGCCGCCGATCGCGCCGTCATGGCCGGTTAGCGTCGCGGTGCCGTCGAGCGATGACGCCAGACCAAAGGGAGACGAGCCCGAGGCCACCAGCGAGACGCCGAGATTGCCGCGGCCGGAAAGCCTGCTGATGCCGAACAATTCGCTGACGCAGGATTGCAGGTCGACGTCGGTGAACTGGAACTGGGCCTTGACGTCGGCCATGGTATCGGCGCGCGCCAGTCCGAACGAGCCCTTGGCGATGCCGCCATAGACCTGCGCCTCGCCCACGCTCAAGGCCAGCGCGCCGCCGCGCAAGTTCGCGCCGAACGCCGTGCGGCCGAGTTTGGTCGGGCCGACCGTGACGCGCGCGGCTGACAGGCGCATGTCGAGATCGGTCGTCGACAGCGACTCCAGGTCGAACAATTGCCGGTTCCAGTCATGCGCGCCGGAGGCGAGCAGACGGAAGGTGGAGATGTAGGGCGTGAAGTCGAGCGTGTCGGCGGCGAGCGTCGCCTGCAGCGACTGGCGGCCGTTATTGGCGTAGGTCATCACGCCCTCGGCGACATTGCCGTCGAGCTCGACGTTGACGTTGGTGAGCGCGATCGAGGGGCCGACGAGGTTGGCGCGCGCCTTCAGCGCGAAGCGGCCGAACCCGCCCGAGCCCGGCGGCGCCTGCCCGGTCCAGTTCAGCGCATCGCGCAAGCTTGCCGAATCCACCGTCAGCGTGCCTTCCATCATCATGCTGGTGCGGTTGGCGACGGTGCCGTCGAAGGCGAGTTTCATGAGCGGGCTGGCGATCCGCGCCTTCAGGCCGGAGCGGTCGCCCGACAAGGCGGCGATGAAATCGCTGACGCTGATCGAGCCGTCGACGCGCTCGCCGCGCCAGTCAAACTGCCCGGTGGCGGCGAAGGAGCGCGAGATCGACGGCCAGGCCAGCGACAGGTCGATATTGTCGAGCTTTTCCGTCAGCTGATGGCCGGTGTCCTCGTAGGTCAGGGTGCCGTCCTGGATCCTGATCTCCGAGAACGACACCTGATTGTCGGCGCCGGGCTTCATGGTGCGGGCGATGGTGCCGATGAAGGGCGTCCAGTTGCTTTCGCCCTTGGCGTCGCGGGTCACGTGAATATGAGGCCGCAACATCATGACGTCCGATATCTCGAACCGCTGCAGCAACAACGGCACCAGCCGCAGATTGGCGGTCAGGACGTCGACGGCGAGCGCCGGGTCGGAAGCCCCTCCGCCCCGCAAGCCGACGTCGTGAAATGAGACATAGCTGCCGGGGAACACGGAAATTTCGGTCGAGCCGGATACAACGAGGTCAAGCCCGGTGACGGCGCGGATCTGCGCCTCCACCGCCTGGCGCAGCGCATCCCGGTTGAGGAACCAGGAGGTCGCGACCAGGCCGATCACCGCCGCGCCGAGAAACGCCGCTACCGGCATCCCCAAGCGCCTTATTCCCTGGGCCATCGTCAATGAGATATCCAAGTCTGGTTAGAACAAGTCTGGTTAGAACAAGTCTGTTGGAACAAGTCTGTTGGAACAAGTCTGGTTAGGGCAAGTCTGGTTAGAAGCGATTAGGCCTCAACCGGGCTCTCCGCTGAAAAGGCGGGCAGGGCAGGCAATCCCGTGCCAACCCCCGCAACTTGATGGGTTTTCTTGACGCTTTCAAGGCCGCTGGGGGAGGGCTACGGCCGGCCTCGGAGGCATTTTCCGGCTGGGTACGTTTGTCGCGCATCCAATGGCCACATGGTTCGAGACGCGCGGCCTCGCCGCGCTCCTCACCATGAGGGTCCAAGACCTCGTTCCGGCGAAAATGCCAGACCTCATCCTGAGGAGCCCGCCTCGGGCGGGCGTCTCGAAGGATGAAGGCACCACGCCGAAAGCATCAGCCCCCCGTCATTGACGCATTGCGAAGAATTCGCCTAATAATCGCCTCACAACGCGTGCGCTCCAGCACCTCCCTGCATCAGGTCGCATTTCCATGAACAAGGTTTACCCCGACGCCAAATCGGCCCTCGACGGCATTTTGAAGGACGGCATGATGATCATGTCCGGCGGCTTCGGCCTCTGCGGCATCGCCGAGACGCTGTCGGACGCCATTCGAGACTCCGGCGTGAAGAACCTGACGGTGGTTTCCAATAATGCCGGCGTCGATGGCATCGGGTTGTCCCGCCTGCTCGAGACCCACCAGATCAAGAAGATGATCTCGTCCTATGTCGGCGAAAACAAGCTGTTCGCCCAGCAATACCTCGCGGGCGAGCTGGAACTCGAATTCAACCCGCAAGGCACGCTC
>JBKQRS010000201.1:0-5376 GCA_052143915.1 Bradyrhizobium sp. | reverse complement strand
GGCTCCCGCGTTGCAAGAGATAAATTGACGCAGTGGCATTGGTCGGGTGCAGTCTTCGGTCCGGCCTGTTGATGCAGTCGGTTGAGACTGCTGGCCCTGATGGAGTCCGCGAACAAGGTCCCATTCTGTTGATCAGGCTATGACGCCTTGGACATCAATTGGGTTGTCCTTATTCCCGGTCTGACCGGTCTGACCGGTCTGCCATCACATCGCATCGCGCTCGCAACCTCGTGAAGCTGATCTCCTCTTCAGCTAAGTCATATACCGTTGTTTATGCGGCCAGTGCCGGCCGGTGGCCTGTACGATAGGTCTCGCCACGTACCATGATCGCCCAGATGACCCGCGCGGTCTTGTTCGCCATCGCGACGGTGGCGACCCTCGTGGGTTTTCGCGCGAGCAGATCAGCCAGACGTGGATCGATTGCAGGATTTTGCTTTTGCGCGGCGCACACGTGACGTCATGCCGACAATGAGCAGCTTTTGCAGGTACTTGTCGCCCATCTTGGTGATACGACCGAGCCGCTCTTTGCCACCGCTAGACTTCTGAAGTGGTGTAAGTCCTATCCAGGCAGCGAACTGCCGCCCCGAGCGGAACTGATGTGGATCGGTGACCGATGCGGCAAGTGCCGTCGCCCCGACCGGCCCGATGCCAGGGATAGTCATGAGACGACGTGCAACATCGTTGCTACGTAGCCAGGCGGCCAGATCACGATCGATCTCGCGGAGCCGAATGTGGGTGTCGAGCGCCTGCTGTGACAGGGTGCCGACGATCTTGGCAGCTTCAAATGGCACCTCAGGTGCCTTACCATTGACGATCCGTCGCGCCATCAGCAGTGCCCGTTCCAGTCCCTTGGGGATGTCGACGCCAAACTCGGCCAGCAGACCGCGGATCATGTTGATCAGCTGCGTGCGCTGCTTGACCAGCAGATCACGCGCCCGGTGCATCGACAGCGCCGCTTGCTGCTCGGGCGACTTGACGGGAACGAACCGCATTGTCGACCGCGTCACCGCTTCGCAAACTGCTTCCGGATCAGCAGCGTCGGTTTTCCCACGCTTCACATACGGTTTGACGTAAGCCGGCGGCATCAGGCGCACTTCATGGCCAAGCTTGATCAGCTCGCGCGCCCAGCGGTGAGACGTGCCGCACGCCTCGATGCCGACCAGGCAAGGAGGCAACTTGGCGAAAAACGTCAGCATCTGCGACCGCCGAAGCGACTTGCGAACAAGGACCTGACCGATCGCGTCAACGCCGTGGACCTGAAAAACGCTCTTGGCCAAATCGAGGCCGATCGTGGTAATCTGCATAGCGGATGGCTCCCATTTTGCTCGTGAACGCCTGATGGCCTTCACACCTTGGCACCCAGATGCCGTGAGCGGGAGCCATCCACCTCATCTGTTGTGGGTCTTGGCTGTGTAAAAACGCGTTGTCCGGCAAAGTGAAGAGAATAGGATTCTCAAAGACGACTACTTCGGGAGCGCGAAGAGGATCCTGAACTGTTTAACGCTGATCGCTGAGAAAAACGTTCTGCTGCGCAAGCGCTCATTCGCGTTTTTACACAGCCAGAGTCAATTTCGGAAGTCGGACAGCGTCCGGGTCAGGTCCGTTCACCCCTCAACAGCGGACTCATAGCGGACATCACGCCATGTCGGTTTCGTGCCAAAGAGCGGCATGTCCGTTCTTCACCTCAACATCGGACATGCGGGGATTGCGGCGGCATGTCCGTGAACCACGTTTTGCTTATTTATGATTTTGAAGATACTGGTAGTCGTTTAGGGTCTGTACTCAATAGCGGATATTCATCGGGGCGACGTTTACGCCCACACAGCACCAACGATGCGCAAACAGCATAACCAAGGGGCGGCCATCGCCAGGGTGGTCGCCCTTTGCTTGCTTTGGATCAATTGCCGCCACTGGCTAACCGAATAATTTGTGGTCAACCAAGGAAGGCCACCATGACTGCAAAGAAAAATTGGAAACTTGATTGGTACGACGCCGTTGCGTCCGATAAGCGCGTTGACCCGGCTGCATTCAAAGTTGCCTATTGTACGAGGCGCAACATCTCTAGAAGAACTCTTGCCGCCAAAATTGAGGACAAAGTTCTTCGTAAGATGACCGGAATTTCGGTGGCCGAAGTAAAGCGGGCGCGTAAAACACTCGAACGTCGCGGCTGGATCACTGAGTGGATCGAGCCAAATGCTTATTCTTTCATGGGTGATTATCTGGCCGAGCAGCGGGATGCCGATCAGCCCAAGAACGACCCCACAGCCGCGCAGTATTAGCGGCGGCGGGCTATCTATTTCATCTATAGGACAGCAACGCTGGCTTGATCAGCATCATCGCTGATGACACATCCAGGTCCATCGGAGATCGTTGGCCCGACACACTGGCAACGCACCAGCCGCCTAATTGAGGCCGTGCGTCCAAACAAGAAGAGGCACCGCGTTCGAGCACCGCTCGACGCAGCGCACCTCTACGCAAACGCAACGGCACGAGCCGTCGAGGGCAACCTTGGCGGTTTTTGCGTGTGGCCAGATATGCGCACAGAAACGGCCCCGGCGCGAGCGGCGTGCCGAGGCCGTTGTGTCGGAACTCCCGGCTGGGGGGCACCTCGGGGGAAGGTTGGCCAGCCGAAGGTTCTTGCACTCAGGTATGAGGTAAACCGCCTTTAGCCGCGATCTCTTTTGGTCTTGGCGGGCGCTTAGGCTCGGGTTGCCCGCATGTCAACTGAGGCGGACTACCAATGAATATTCACCGCGGCAGCGATCAGCAGCGCAAAAAAGATCGGCAACACCACCGGGGGTACGAGCCACTCGCGAAGATCGAATTTGTGTGTATCAGACATTTGATCGCGTTTCTGTGGTTGAGACGGGAGCGCAACACTCTCAGTCACCGATAACAGCTTGGCGCACGCGAGTTACACTGACGGCGCAAATCACGCCAGCTGGCATGCAGCCGAATGCAACGCTCGGACAACAAGAACCGGGACGACGCTATGAGTCAGCACTTTGACTGTTTCGCTGCCTAGCATGATCGCAGATACTCCACGCCGGCCGTGCGAGGCCATGACGATAAGATCGCATGGTTCCTGCGCCGCTGTGTCGATAATGGCCTGATACGGGTGATCGTGCTCGACGTGTACCGTGTCGCAGTTCACGCCCGCGGCTGCTGCAGCCTCCTTCGCAGAGTTGAGATATTTGGCAGCCCGAATTGCGCTGTGCTTCGCATATTGTTCTGGTGTGTCCGTAACCATCTCAGGCTCGACCGCGAACGTGTGGAACGGCGTTGATACGGTGAGGATGGTGACCTTGGCGTTGATCGACTCAGCCAAGGCCACGCCATGCGCGATTGCGTTCTGTGACAGCTGCGAACCGTCGGTTGGAATAAGAATATGTCTATACATGGAATGTCTCGATTCTTGCTCGTATCGGCGAGACCAGGGTGGGTGTAAATTCCGGACGGGGCCTTTCGACATTCATACCGCATCTATTGCCGCCTTGACCGGCCGTGCTCTGACGATCTTGCGAGCAGGTTTGGCCTTGAACATCATTGGTCAATTCAGAACCCGAATGGCATCAATCGTCGAATGATTTGACCAACGGGGTCACCGCCGTACCTGCGGGCAGGTGTGTGCGTGACATCCAGCGACTCGAGCTGGCTTGTGCGCTTCGGGCCGATCGCTTCGAACCGCGCCTTCTGCTCGTCGGTCAGCGATCCATAGAAGTCGTTGAGCGCCGAGCGCACGAGCGTTACCGCTTGCAGCATCGCCTCGAGTCGCCTTCCGGCCGCCGTGAACCGCGCTGGCGGCGTCACCGGATTGTCGGTCAGGCACGACGCCTTGAGCATCTCGGCCGACTTCGCGCTGGCGTCCTGGAGCGCGACAAGACTGGCGCGCTGCGCGTCGGTCGGATGAACCGCTTGCTCGATATCCGCGGTCGGCCATTCGGTCACGCCAGGCTGAGCGGCACCGCATTTCTGCGGAGGCGCGCTTGCGCCTTTGTTCGCGCTACGGTTCTGAAGCTGGTCGCTGGCGAGCGCCGCCAGACGCACTTTCTGCTCATCGCTCAGGAGTCCATAGAACGTCTCAAGCGGCGGCTGAATCGTCGCTACCGCCGCGATCATCGCCTGAATGCGTTGCTGCATCGCGGCTAGCCGGTTCGGCGCCGTCAGCGCGATGTCGGTTGGGCAGGCGGCCTTGATGTCCTGCGCCGCCTTTAGCGAAGCGTTGGCAAGATCGTCGAGTGCGGCGCGCTGTGCGTCGGTCGGCTGGATCGCCTGCTGGAACTGATCGATGGGCAGGCCGGCGATATCGCGGCTGTCCTGGCCGCACATTTGCGCCAGCTGGCTGGTGGGGGCGGCCGTCGTTGCGGCAGGCGATGCCGGAGCGCCGGTGCCCGGGTTCGGGTTGGTCGCCTGCGGCAGGTAGCCGGTGAGGTCGTCATAGCCGTAGGGCGCGAACAGGCCGGCATAAATGTCGTCGTAGCCGTAGCCCCAGAACGAGTCGTCGTAGCCGTTGCCCCACATCCCATAGTCGTACATGTCGTTGTAAGCGAACGGCCAGTACAGTGGGCCGACCCAGCCGTATCCGCCGTTGCGATGTCGCCACCAGCCATGGGCGCCGTCGCGTCCGTTATGCCATCCCGCCGTCGCCGCGCTTGCGGTGATGCGGGCGCGGTTGCCCGGATTGCGCAACGCCGTCGGATTGTGCAGCGCGCCGGCGACCAGGTGCGAGTTCAGCGTCTCGCGCACCGCGTTGGATTTCACAGTTGAATCGAGCTTCACGTTGAATCTTGCGGTACCGGCCGGGTTGCCTTTGGCGGCAGAGCGGTTGCCCACAAAGTTCGAGCGCGCGACGTTGCCGCCGCCGGAGCTCGGGCGAACATAAGAACGCGATACCGCCGCTCGCCCGCTGAAACGTGCACCGCCGCCACCGCCGCCGCGCATGCTACCGCCGCCGGCGTGCATACCGCCACCGCCGCCGTGCCCGCCGCCACCACCGTGCCCACCGCCGCCGCCCCTCGAGGGCGCCGCGTAGGCCGCAGCCGACAGTGCGGTCGCAAGAACAACGATCGCAATCCTGATGCTGAATGTCGACATGACCATAATCCTCCCGGCTGCGCGTCAGCATTCGCTGCTCTTAACGACGGCCATGGAGCAACCTAGGATGGAGGCGGCAGATACGATTGACGCAGATCAACTATGTCGGTTGCCCGACATCATGTTTTTGCAATAGCGGCAGATGCGCGAATTGCTTTCCTTTCTGGATACTCAGAGTTTCGGTACCGAAACAGGCCCGAAGTCCTTAATGGGTCAAGGAACGAACCCGCTTCGCTGGAGCGCGCTGCGCGCGGAGGCGGTGGCGCCGATCGAGTGACGGGG
>JBKQRS010000200.1:0-4068 GCA_052143915.1 Bradyrhizobium sp. | reverse complement strand
GGGTTGCTCGACCGCGAGACCGGCAAGGTCCGCGTGAAGCACGTCGCAAACCGCAAGCGTGCCACCTTGCAAGAGGAAGTGCGCGCGAATGTTAAGGCGGGCTCCGAAGTCTTCACCGACGAATTGGCATCTTACACTGGCCTTGAAAAAGATTATGTTCACCAATTCGTGAACCATGCTGAGGAGTACGTTCGCGGCAACGTACACACCAATGGCATCGAGAATTTCTGGAGCCTGCTCAAGCGCGGGCTCAAGGGAACCTACGTCAGCGTCGAGCCCTTCCATCTGTTTCGCTATCTCGATGAGCAAGCGTTCCGATATAACGAGCGCAAGGGCAATGACGGAGACCGGTTTGTCGAAGCCGCAAGCACCGCATTTGGGCGACGGCTGACCTATAAGGAACTGACCGGGCAAGACATGGTGTCTGCGACGTGACGCCAAGCCGCGCCAAGGGAGAGGAAGATGCCGAAAGGGAAAATGAAGTTCCCGCCCGTTCCCGGTGATACGCCACGGGAGCAATTTACAAATCTCGTGCATCACGTCATTTCCGTGCCCCGGACAGAAGTGGACGGTCGAAAGAAGAAAACAAAGGCTAAACTCACGCGTCGGCTAACCTAGTTGCGATCTGGCGCATGAAAGCTCTGACTGTATTCCAGACCTCCAACGCAGTTTCATCGTCATACGTCTGTTCAACATGCATGGTCGAATTGCGCCAAGCGTCCTTAACTGCGCGCAGGTTGGCCGTCGCGGTAGAATAGAAAGACTCAGCTTGCTGCCATTCAGGAGATCGTTGCGCAAGTGGCTTTTGCATCTCTTGATCGCAGCGTCGAAGAATCATTTCCCAAGATGGATTCCTTTTCGGGTCTAGCTGCGGTTCATTCAGCGAGCGACCGAGCGCGCGCAGCCCGATTTCCATCACTCTCATTAGATGGAACACGGAAGCTGTGTTTCGGTTTAGTGCGAGACACCTTCCGGCCTCGGTGATCTCGCGCGAGGCTGATGAAAATTGTCGCGCCACATCTGGACCGAACAAGTCATGCCCGGTGTAGAAAGAGCCTTTGTCCGCCGGGAGACATAGAACAAGCCGATCCTCCAACTCGTCGATGAGCGTCTGTTGTATTTCAGCGAGCTGGCGAGCGGTCTCGATCCAGGTGTGCGCATAGTCGGGCCGAAATGTATCCAAGAGCCGCTGCAACCTGCGACCCGTCATTGGAAGCTCTATCTGTTCACATTGTCTTTGTAGATCGCCCAAAGTTGACCCCAGAGCCTCAATCGCTTGCCGGTCTAGACCGCCGGTTTTATTGATCAAGACCCATGCCTGCGCGAGTATTCCGCTCGCTTTACAAAACTCATCTGCATAGAACGTCAAAAGTGCCATGAGGCTCAGAATCCTCCCATCTGCCCAGCCGATGCGCTCCGCGCGGCAGATTTTGGGCTCCATCAAGGAAACAGCCTGTCCATCTAACATAGGGCCTCCAGGTGAGTCAACTGTGTTATTGCCCTAATTTGGGTTATCGAACGAAATTCTCTCAGGAGATGACCCCGGCTGCCAGTGGCCTTTGCGGGGCCCATGACCGGGAGTCCCGGCCGCCGCGCGAGGGTTCGTGGATGGGGCCTTGGACAGGCGGCCCCCGGCCGTGATCCGGCCCGCGCGCGGGGTACGGGGCGGCCCGTTAGATGAAATTAGCTCGGCGGTGAGGGCGAAACATTGCGTCGCGATCAGGATTGTCAGCAGCGACAAGGCGGCACTGTAGCGACCCATCGTTTTTGTCCTCTCTGCGACGTGGGTATTGAAACTTCCCGACCACCCTCATCGAGCAGGGCCGCTTGAGTGTTCTATACCTTTACGATGCGAAGGATTTCGTCCGGCGGAGTGCTTTGCCCTGCGAACCGTCTGTCAACGACTAGAAGGATGGCCTTAAGCATGGCGATGATAGCTGGAAGGTGCGCCGCGAGCGCGGCCTCACCGCTCCCTACGGTAGCATCATCACCGGAAAACGGCAGGAGCAGCTTTCCATGCACTTCCAGCGAGAACATGCGGAAGGCTATTTGGTAGACTTTGGCTAGTCCTGAGTCCGTCGCGATCCTTTTACTACTCAAGCGACGTGATACGAGTTTATCGAAATCAACTTCCCCAGTGCGATCTTCTCCCGTACTCCGATCAACGATTCTGGCCTGTCCCTCTTTGATGTAAAGGCGAGCGAGCCTAGCAAACTCCGAAGTCACCTCCCCGATATAGCGCGTCGCGTTCTCATCCGACAGCGAGACCCAATTGCACCAGAGCAGATCGTCGCTGACGATCCGCGCAAGCGCGCCGACTGGCACGTTCAGTCGGGCTTGTGCAGCTAGCGAACATGCTTCTCCACACTGCGCCGCACGATCTAGAAAATAGAGTAAGGCTCTTTTTTGATCGGACGACCCATCGCTTAGGCGGGTCAGGAATTCCAGGCGACTCTTGAGCGCGTCAACCTGCTCGCACAGCTTGATCAGATACTCGTTTATTGACGACACGGGGCCTTAGTTTGCCGCTGGCAGAGGCAAACTACAATAGCGGCGCGAGCGAATCGCGGCGCTCTGCGCATCAAGTGTACCGCGCCCCGCCTTCGCGCTTGAGTCCGAAGCGGCGGATCAGGCGATGGACCGTGTAACGCGAAATACCGAGAGGCGCCGCCGCCTTGCTGACGTTGCCCCGCGTCTTCGCCAGAGCGTCAAGTAACGACTTTTTGGTTTGAGCCTCGATCAGGTCCGGCAACTTCTGCACGGCTCTACGCTCCCTGCTCCCGATCAAATTTGAAGTTGTAGCCGCCAATCCAAGGACCGCAATTTATGGAAGAGACCCCGAGGTCAGGTGACAAATGCGGCGGCCTTGGCGCCTCGCGAGGGTGCGGCGCGCTTTCGGCGCATCGCGAGGCCGTGCCTGACAAGGGCCGCCTCGAAGTCAGCGAACTTCTTCGCCGACCCCCGGCCTCTTGCCCGCGGACATTCAGCTTTTCGGGTTGGTGCCCTTTGCCAATAACCGGCCCGTAATCCTCCAGGCTCTGGGTTTGGCGGGAACGCGGAGTTGACCGTCTCGCTTCTGATTCGGGCCTTGACATTGGTACCGCATATGTTACCATAGCCGATGATCGGCCTTCGAGAATATCTCGACCCCAAAGGTCGCAGCCCGTACGCGGCATGGTTCGATAGTCTAAATGCCCGCGCCGCCGCAAAGGTAGCAACGGCTGTGACGCGGATCTCGCTCGGCAACTTCTCGAACGTCGAGGGCGTCGGTTCCGGAGTGTTCGAATACAAGCTCGACTTCGGCCCCGGCTACCGGGTCTACTTCGGCAAGGACGGTGAGACGCTTGTCATACTGCTGGGCGGCGGCACAAAAAAGCACCAGCGGCGGGGCATCAGTACCGCGCTTGCCAACTGGCAGGATTACAAACGAAGGAAGTAGGAGAAACGGCCGTGCCTCTCACTCGCGATTTCAAAGAGACCATCTGTGCTCGCGTCGAGCGTGATTCCGAGTTCCGAAAGGAACTGCTACGGGAAGGAATCGAAGCCATGCTCGCCGGCGACGTAGCAACGGCGAAAACCATTCTTCGCGATTACATCAACGCGACTGTGGGTTTCACTGACCTCGCCGAAGCCACTCACATTCCCCCCAAGAGCCTGATGAGAATGCTGGGACCCACGGGCAACCCGCGCGCCGACAACCTCTTCGAGATCGTCAGCTTCCTCCAGCGCCGTGAAGGCGTGCGCTTCGAGATCAGGGCCTCGCGCGCGTAACAGTCTGTTCGGGCCTGTGCCGGACCAACGCCTCAACGATCACTGGCGCGGTTTCACACGCTCGAATTTCGGAGATCTTAATTCGAACTGGCACCCTCTTCGAGGGCAACGCGCCGCGGCGTCCGTGCGGCTGCGGCTCCTTCCCGCGTGAATTCAAATCCTGGAGGGGACGCATAGATACCAGCCGGCGCAGGCGAGCGCGGCCAGAAGCGCGAGAGCCGCGGCGAGACCGATAGGACTGCCCGCTTTCGACCGGCGGGTCGCGTCCAGATGGAACACCGCCGGAAACCCCTCTAC
>JBKQRS010000199.1:0-3277 GCA_052143915.1 Bradyrhizobium sp. | reverse complement strand
TGCTAACGCACCATCCCGGAATGACGCTCCCCCCACTCAAATCCCCAAATACCGGTGCTGCAACTCCGGCTCGGCGATCAGTTGCGCTGACGTGCCGCTCCACACGGTGCGGCCGCGCTCGATGATGTAGTGCCGGTCGGCAATGCGGGTGAGGTGCTCGATATTCTTGTCGATCACCAGCACCGATTGGCCGCGCGCTTTGAGCATCGACAGGCAGTTCCAGATTTCCTCGCGGATCAGGGGCGCCAAGCCCTCAGTGGCCTCGTCCAGGATCAACAGCCGCGGATTGGTCATCAGCGCGCGTCCCACCGCCAGCATCTGCTGCTCGCCGCCGGAAAGCTGATTGCCCATGTTGTTGCCGCGCTCGGCGAGCCGCGGGAACAGCGCGTGGATTTTTTCCAGCGTCCAAGGATCGGCGCTACCCAGGCGATTGGCGGAAGCCGCGACGAGATTCTCGCGCACGGTGAGATTCGGAAAAATCTGGCGTCCCTCGGGAACGAGGCCAATTCCAAGTTGCGCGATCCGAAACGAGGCAAGGCCGCGGACGTCACGTCCGCTGATGCGGATCGTACCTGATCGCGCCGGGGTCAATCCCATGATGGAGCGAATGGTCGTGGTTTTTCCCATGCCATTGCGGCCCATCAGGGCCACCATCTCACCGGCGCGGACCTGTAACGACATTCCGAACAGGACCTGGCTCAGGCCGTAGCAGGTCTCTACACCCTCAACTTCGAGCAGGAACGCCGCGTCAGCCATGGCGGGTCACCACATGCTGATCGCCGAGATAGGCGCGCTTGACCTCTGCATTGCCGCGGATCGCCGCCGGCACGTCGGAGGCGATGACGCGTCCATAGACCAGAACGGTGATGCGGTCGGCGAGCGCAAACACCGCGTCCATGTCGTGCTCGACAAGGATGATGGTGACCTCCTTGCGCAGGTCCGCCAGCAGCTTCACCATGCGCGCCGATTCGGTTGGGCCGAGGCCCGCCATCGGTTCGTCGAGCAGCAGCAATTGCGGCCTGGTGGCGAGCGCGACCGCGAGTTCAAGCTCGCGCTGCTCGCCGTGGCTCAATTTCGACACGACAACATCGGCGCGCTGTTCGAGCCCTACCCTGGCCAGCGCGGATTGCGCCGCCTCGCGGAGGCGCTTTTCCTTGCGCGCATTGCCCCAGAAACGAAACGAGTGACCCTCGCGGGCCTGCGCGGCAAGTGCGACATTGTCCGCTGCCGTAAAGTCCGGCAGCAGCGAGGTGATCTGGAACGAGCGCGCCAGCCCGAGCTGGCTGCGCCGCCACGCCGGCAATTGGGTAATGTCCTGACCTGCAAAACGAATGGTGCCGGCGCTCGGACGCAATTGTCCAGTCAGCTGGCTGATCAGCGTGGTCTTGCCGGCGCCGTTCGGCCCGATGATCGCGTGTAATTCCCCGCGGCCGACGTCGAGCGAAAGATTGTCGGTCGCGGCGATTCCGCCGAACCGCTTGATGAGATTTTCAACGCGAAGCATCGGATCAGCCACGGGCGAGCCTCCCGGCCAGCCCCATGATGCCGCCGCGTCCGAACAGCACGATCAAGAGCAACAGCGGGCCCATGATAAGCGCCCAATATTCGGTGATCTGGGACAGGAATTCTTCCAGCACGAGATAGACGATCGCACCCAGCACCGGACCGAACAGCGAGCCCATTCCACCGAGGATGACCATGACCATCAGATCGCCGGAGCGGGTCCAGTACATCACGGCCGGGCTGATGAAATCGGTGTTGTTGGCGAGCAGCGCGCCGGCGAGGCCGCACATCGTGCCCGCGATGACAAAGCAAACCAGCCGGTACCGCTTAACCGGAAAGCCGATCGCCTGCATGCGCTGCTCGTTGGAGCGCAGTCCCTGAACCACCATGCCGAAGCGCGAATTGACGATGCGCCAGACCAGATAGATCCCGCCGAGCAGGCAGCCGAGGCAGAGATAATAGAACTGCACGCGGCCCGACAGGTTGATCAGGCCACCGAAGTCGCTGCGCTTGTAGATCGTCAGCCCGTCGTCGCCGCCGTAGCGTGCAAGTCCGGAGGCGACGTAATAGGCCATCTGCGCAAACGCCAGCGTGATCATGATGAAATAGACGCCGCGGGTGCGTAACGACAGCGCCCCGATCACCAGAGCGAACAGCGCAGAGCACCCCAGCGCCACCGGCCATTGAACGAAGCCTGAGCCGATGCCCTCGGCCGCGAGAATACCGACCGCGTAGCCGCCGATTCCGAGATAGGCGGCATGACCGAAGCTCATCATCCCGCCATAGCCCATGATCAGGTTGAGGCTCACTGCGGCCAGCGCGAAGATGACGATGCGGGTGAACAGCGTCAGCACGAAGACGTTTCCGGTGGCTTGCGAAAAGACCGGCAGCAGCAAAAGGCCGGCGACGATCAGCGCCGCGATCGCGTTGCGGGAATTGAGGGTAGCGGTCATCGACGGTTGGCCGGAAACAGCCCCTCTGGCCTGACTACCAGCACAATCGCCATCAGGAGATAGATGAGCATCGAGGAAAGCGCGGGCGCCGCGGTCGAAGCCGCGGCCGAACTCAGGATTTGCCGCAGCAGGTCGGGCAGGAACGCGCGGCCGAGCGTGTCGATCATCCCGACCAGGATCGCGGCCACGAACGCGCCGCGGATCGAGCCGATGCCGCCGATCACGATGATGACAAAGGCGAGAATGAGGATGTTCTCGCCCATCCCGATCTGAACCGTCAGGATAGGCGCCTGCATCAGCCCGGCGAGACCGGCAAGCGCGGCCCCCAGCCCGAATACCAGCGTATAGAGCAGCTTGATGTTGATGCCCAGCGCCCCGATCATTTCCCGATTGGACGCGCCGGCACGGATCAGCATGCCGATGCGGGTTCGCATCACGACAATATAAAGCATCAAGGCGACGGCGAGCGCGACCACGATGATCGCGAGCCGGTACGCGGGATAGAACACGCCGGGCACGATCTGGATCGGCACGGTGAGCCAGGCGGGCAGCGGCAGCGCCAGACCCGCCGGACCCCAGATCAACCGCACGGCATCGTTGAAAAACAGGATCAGTCCGAACGTCGCCAGCACGTGATCGAGATGATCGCGGCCATAGAGGTGCCGCAGCGCCACGAATTCCAGAACAATGCCGAGCAGCAGCGTCGCGCCAAGAGCCAGCAGCACGCCGATGACAAAATTCCCGGTCCAGGCCACGAAGGTCGCCGCGAAATAGGCGCCCATCATGTACAGCGAGCCATGCGCGAGATTGACGAGATCCAT
>JBKQRS010000198.1:0-9117 GCA_052143915.1 Bradyrhizobium sp. | reverse complement strand
ATTACAGCGTCGAGCCGATGCCGATCGCCGTGCCGGACTTCCTCGGCAAGTCGGCTGCCGATGGCGAGACGGCCCGCAATATCACGCAGGTGATCAAATCCAATCTGTCCCGTTGCGGCTATTTCGCCCCGATCGATCCTGCGGCCTTCATCGAGAAGATCGGCAACTTCGATGCGCCGCCGCAGTTCGACAAGTGGCGCGCCATCAATGCCCAGGCGCTGGTCACCGGCCGCGTCGCGCGGCAGGCGGACGGGCAACTCGACGCCGAGTTTCACCTGTGGGACGTCGTGGCCGGCGATCGCCTGGACGGTCACCACTACGGCATCGTCGCCGAGCACTGGCGCCGGATCGCGCATATCATCTCGGATGCCGTCTACACGCGCCTGACCGGCGAGCCGGGTTATTTCGACAGCCGCGTGGTGTTCGTCGACGAAACCGGCCCCACGGAGCGGCGGGTCAAGCGACTGGCGCTGATGGATCAGGACGGCGCCAACGTCCGCTATCTGACGCGCGGTACCGATCTGGTGCTGACGCCGCGGTTTTCGCCCTCGACCCAGGAAATCACCTATATGGAATTCGGCCAGGGCGACCCGCGCGTCTATCTGCTCAATATCGAGACCGGACAGCGCGAGATCGTCGGCAATTTTCCGGGCATGTCGTTCTCGCCGCGGTTCTCGCCCGACGGCCAGCGGGTGATCATGAGCCTGCAACAGGGCGGCAATTCGAACCTGTTCGTGATGGATCTGCGGTCGAAATCGACCACCCGCCTCACCGATACCCCGGCGATCGATACCTCGCCGTCCTATGCGCCCGACGGGACGCGCATCTGTTTTGAATCCGACCGCGGCGGAAAGCCGCAGATTTATGTGATGCCGGCGACGGGCGGACCCGCCCAACGCATTTCCTTCGGCGATGGCAGCTATTCGACGCCGGTCTGGTCGCCGCGCGGCGATTACATTTCCTTCACCAAGCAGGGCAGCGGACAGTTTTCCATCGGCATCATGAAACCCGATGGCTCGGGCGAGCGGATTCTTACCTCCGGGTTCCACAATGAAGGGCCAACGTTTGCGCCGAACGGACGGGTCCTGATGTTCTTCCGCGATCCCGGCGGCAATGGCGGACCCTCCTTGTTCACCGTGGATATTTCCGGGCGCAACGAACAACGGGTTCCAACCCCCGGATTCGCGTCCGATCCGGCGTGGTCACCACTGCTGTCCTGAGTTCGGCACCGCGGGAATGGATTGCGTTGCCATGTCGGCCGGCAAACCTTGCCTAGCCTGCTGATTTAGCGGGCAGATTCTCGCTTCCCCGGGCAAAAGACAACACCCCGGTAACGATATTCCCTCAGAAAGACTTCATCTGCGGCAGGTAAAACTTGCGGCCGGCAAAGGACGCGTGCGCACGATGCAGTTGACGAACCACCCGAGAGCAGCCGACCTGGAGATATCGCCGTCCATTCGCGCAGCGTTGATCGATTCCCTGTTCGAAACTCCCGCTCCGCTGCTTACGGGTCTCGCCTTCGGAGCCATCGCAGCGGCCATGACCGCGCTGAAGACGGGAGAATCTCTAATCTGGGCGTGTGTCGCGCTTCTCATCGTCGCCGGCGCCGTCCGCGCGTTCGACCTGCAGCGGTATTGGGCGCGCAAATCGACCCTGACCGCCGATGAAGCTGCGCGGTGGAAGAATCGCCATCAGATCGGGGCGATGATCCAGGCCGCTGCGGTCGGCATATGGTGCTCCACCACTCTGTTGGTCAGTGACGACGCCGTGGCCCATATGATTTGTTTATCCACAACCACGGGGATCGTGGCGGGAGGTGCGGCCAGGGCCTATGGACGGCAGTGGATATTCCAGCTGCAGGTTTCACTCGCCTACGGTTCAGTTGTGATCGCGCTGGCGTTGCGTGGCGCACCCTATTACATGGCCATGTCAGTCGTGTGCGCCGCATTTCTTGTGGCTATCATGCAAATTTCGGCCAATTTGCAAAGAATATTCATGCAGGCGGTAATGGCGCGCGAGCGCGAAGCGGCGCTGGCCGGCCAATTCGACACCGCGCTGAACAACATGCCGCACGGCCTGTGCATGTTCACCGCCGAAGGGCGTCTTGCGGTGATGAATCATCGATTCAGCTCGATGATGAATCTTCCGGACGACCTCATGCATGGCGGCGCCAGCGCGTCCGACATCGTCGATGCCTGCGTCAGCGCCGGGTCGATCTCGGTGGGAAGCGGGAAAATCATCCTCTCGGAAATCCAGGATTCGCAGGCCAGGGATATCATCACCACCGATCCGGATATCGTCAGAGGCCGGTCGCTGTCATGGACGTTCCAGCCGATGGCGGGCGGCGGCGCGGTTGTGCTGCTCGAGGACATCACCGAACGTCGCAACGCTGAAGCCAGAATTACGCATCTGGCGCGTTTTGACGAACTGACAGGGCTTCCGAACCGGGTCAATTTCCGCGACGAGATCGAGCATCTTCTGGCAGCCCCGCACAATGCCGAGCAATTGTCGGCATTGCTGTTCGTCGACCTCGATCAATTCAAGCAGGTCAACGATACCCTGGGGCATCCCTGTGGCGATCAGCTGCTGTGCGCGGTTTCCGAGCGGTTGCGCGCCATGTTGCGTCCGGAAGATTTCGTGGCGCGGTTCGGCGGCGACGAATTCGTGGTGTTTCAGCAGAATATCAAGTCGCCGGATGAGGCGGCGGGTCTCGCCCGCCGCATCGTCGATCATCTGAGCGAGCGTTACAAGATCGACAATCACCTGGTCGAGATCGGCGCCAGCGTCGGAATCGCGGTCACGTCGCCGGAGGGCGTCAGCGCCGACACGCTGTTGAAGAATGCGGACATGGCGCTCTATCGCGCCAAGGCAGATGGCCGCGGCACCTTCTGCTTCTTCCGCGACGAGATGGCGCAAACCGTCGAGTCGCGCCGTATCCTGGAGCTCGACCTGCGCAAGGCGCTGGCGAACGAGGAATTCGAGCTGTTTTATCAGCCGCTCGTCAATCTCCAATCGGGGCGGATTTCGACCTGCGAAGCGCTGTTGCGGTGGAATCATCCGGTACGCGGCACGGTTTCGCCGATCGACATCATTCCGGTCGCCGAGGACATGGGGCTGATCGTCGACCTCGGTCGCTGGATCCTGCGCAAGGCGTGCATGGAATGCATGCAATGGCCGGAAGCCGTCAGCATCGCGGTCAATTTTTCGCCGCAGCAGTTTCATCAACGCGACGTGCTGAGCGAGATCCGATACGCGCTCGAGGTTTCCGGATTGCCTGCCAGCCGTCTCGAAATCGAGATCACCGAATCGTCGCTGTTGCGCAACACGCAGTTGACCCACGACGTGCTGTCCCAGTTGCGCGCGCTTGGCGTGCGGATATCGCTGGACGATTTTGGCACCGGCTATTCAAGTCTCAGCTATCTGCACAATTTCCCGCTGCAGAAGGTGAAGATCGATCGCTCGTTCCTCGAGGGAATAGACACCGATCGTCCGCTGACGCTGTTGCGCGGCGTGGCGCGGCTCAGCGCGGATCTCGGCATGTCGGTCGTGGTTGAAGGCATCGAGACCAACGAGCAACTGGAACTGATCAACGTCGACGGCACCGTCACCGAGGCGCAAGGTTACCTGTTCAGCCGGCCGGTCCCGGCGCTGCGAATACGCCAGCTGTTGAACGCGTCCCACGGCCGCCGGCCGGATGACGGGTATCTCGCGGGTCCCTCGCGGTCGATCGCCTGAGGCAACTTCCGCGATTCCACCAGTCCGAATGCGCGCCGACGGCCGCAAAGGTTAACCCTAACCTGTCGATAGCTTTGCAATTTCTTTAAGGGACTGTTAATCTTTTCTTTACTCGCACAAGTTGTTTGCAGGTCAAGGAGTATCAGATGAAGTCCGGAGCCGAACCGCGCGCTTCGCGCTTTGTGCGGGGAGGAGCGCTGTTTGATCGAGTCGATTACCGACCCATCGAAACTCCTGAGGACAAAGATTGTCTCTATTTAATGCGCTACAGGGCCTATCTGCACGGCGGATTAATCTTGCCGTCAGAGTCTCAGCGCGTCAGCGATCGTTACGACGATGCGCCCAATGCCTTGACGTTCGGAATCTATGTTGACGGAGAACTCTGTAGCTCTATCCGTCTCCACGTCCTGACGCCAGAATGGCGGATGTCCTATGCCACCGAGTTGTTCGGCGATATTCTTCACCCTCGCCTCGATCGCGGCGAAGTTTTCATCGATCCGGCTCGGTTTGTTGCTGATCCCGAACAGGCCCAGCGTTTTCCGGAGCTTCCCTATCTGACGGTGCGGCTGGTCTTTCTCGCATGTGAATATTTCAATGCCGATACGGGGCTTGCGCTCGTTCGTGCCGAGCACCAGGGGTTCTATCGCCGGGTCTTTCTGAACGAGACCATCGCTGAGCCGCGTGCGTTTCCGAATGTAACGAAAAAGGTGGCATTGATGGCGTCCGATTTCCGGACCGTGCGGGAAAAGGTCTTGACCCGTTTTCCCATCATGCGTTCAAGCGCGTTCGAGCGGCGGATGCTGTTCGAGCGTAGCAGCGAGCAACTGCCGGTGATCGACTTGCCGGAGTTCGCCTTCGAGCGCGCAACGATGGTCCCGCGTTCCTGACGACGTAGCCCAGGGGGATGCCCCCACCAAGTGGTGTGCGGGCTGCGGGGAACCATTTCACGGGCCCGGGCCTTGCCAACGCATGTCTGTTGCGTCGGAAACGTGCAATTTCCGCCCTTTCGCGCTTGCCTTCACCCTCGTGCCACATTTACAACCCATTAACTATCGCGGTTGCTTTTCACCGCTTGCTGGCATTTGATCGGGTTTGGCAACATCCCATCAAGGTTGACGGAACGTTCGCTTAACCATCGCCCTGTAGACCGGATAACAGTCGAAAAAACGTGAGCGTGGAGGCTCCGGAATGAAATACCAGATGCGTATCCTCCAGGGACTGAAGCTTGCCGCGGTGCTCGCGGTGGCGCTGTCGATGGGCGCTTGTGCCAAGAACCCGCTCGCCGATGGCGCGATGGCGAGCGCCGCCACCCCGGGCAGCCAGCAGGATTTCGTGGTCAATGTCGGCGACCGCGTATTCTTCGAGAGCGACCAGACCGACCTGTCGCCGCAGGCGATCACGACCCTGGAAAAGCAGGCGCAGTGGCTGCAGACCTACAACCGCTATTCCTTCACCATTGAAGGCCATGCCGACGAACGCGGCACCCGCGAATACAACATCGCGCTGGGTGCGCGGCGCGCCCAATCGGTGCGTACCTTCCTCGCCTCGCGCGGCATCGATCCCTCGAGGATGCGGACGATCTCTTACGGCAAGGAGCGCCCGGTCGCGGTTTGCAACGACATCTCCTGCTGGTCGCAGAACCGCCGCGCGGTCACGGTGCTGAACGCCAGTTCCTGAGGCGTTGATTTTCAGCAAGCCTTGCATTTTCAGCAAGGCCTGCATTTTCAGCAAGGCCTGCATTTTCAACAAGGCCTGCATGTTCGGCAAGGTTTGTCGCCGGCGCCCTCGGGCGCCGGTTTTGTTTTGGACGCCTTGCGCGAAGTCTTGGCTCCAGTCCAGGCCCTGCGTTACGTACCTGCGTTACGCGTTTGTCTCAGTCACATTTTTGGCGTACTCCCTCTCTCAAGGTGATCCGTTTTCGATCTCACGTCGATTTCGTCCGTCGGGCCAGAATGTCATCCAGATTTCATAAAGTTACGCACGCTGCGGCATTGTCCGCGATGCTGGTGCTGTGTTCGCAGGCCTTCGCGCAGTCCGACGATGTCGACCCGGAGATCCGGATTCAGCAGCTTGAAAACCAGCTGCGGCAACTCACCGGGCAGAACGAGGAGCTGCAATATCGCAACCGGCAGCTCGAAGAGCGCCTGAAGCTGCTCCAGGGCGGCGCGCAAGCGGTTCCCGGCGGCCAGCCCCCCGCCTTGCCCAATACCGCCGCGATGCCCCCGGTGCAGCCGAATCCGCCTCCCCGGCAGCCACTGCCACAGGTGGGCTATGAGCCGCAGATCGCCGCTCCTGCGCCGATCGTCCAGGAACCTGCAGGAATGCCTCCGGGCGCGCCGCCGCAGGGTCGCCGCCGCGGCGACGCCTTCGATCCCAGCCAGAACCCGAACGCCCCCGGCGCGCCGCGTGCGCTCGGCGGCGGTCAGCTGCCGATGCCTGCCGAAGCGCCCATCGGCGCGCCCGGCGGGCGCGGCGCAGGCGAGCCGCTCGATCTTGCCAACACCGGCGGGGCCGGCACTCCGCCGGGAGCCCTGCCGCCACCGCCGCCGCGCAATACCAACGGCACCGGGGCGCTCACCACCTTGCCGCCCTCGGCAACGCCGAGGGACGAGTTCGATCTCGGCGTCGGCTATATTCAGCGCAAGGACTACGCGCTGGCCGAAGAAACGATGCGCAACTTCGCGAAGAAATATCCGAGCGATCCCCTGATCGCGGATGCGCAATTTTGGCTGGGCGAGAGTTTCTTCCAGCGCCAGCTCTATCGTGACGCGGCCGAATCCTTCCTTGGCGTGACGACCAAGTTCGATAAATCGGCGAAAGCTCCGGATGCCTTGCTGCGGCTCGGCCAATCGCTGGCCGCCCTGAAGGAGCGGGAGGCCGCCTGCGCGGCGTTCGGCGAAGTGACGCGGAAGTATCCGCACGCCTCGGCGGCCATCAAGCAGGCCGTGGACCGCGAGCAAAAGCGGGTCAAGTGCTAGGGCATGGCTGCCGAGGCATGTCCCCGGAATGCGTGCCCGCGGGAAGAAGTTGGCCTTCGCGCCGGATGACCCGGTGGTATCATAAGCGTCCATTGGGATATCAGAGCGCGACCGAACGCAGAACCCGCGTCCACCTCCACTGACGGCGTTTTCGCAACTTGCGAGTCCTCAAGACGGGCTTTCACATCAGCCGGCGGCACCATGCCTGACGATGAACACTCCCCGATCTCGGCACAGCGCGCCAAAGCTCTGTTCGCGGACTGGAAGGGGGCGCCCGCGATCGTTCTTGCCGTTTCCGGTGGTCCCGATTCCATCGCGTTGATGTGGCTGGCGGCCCGCTGGCGCCGCGCGCTGCCGCGCGGCCCGCGCCTCGTCGCCGTCACGGTCGATCACGGTTTGCGCGCCGAGGCGGCGGGCGAGGCGCGCGACGTCAAGCGCCTGGCGCGCACGCTGGATCTGCCACATCGCACGATGCGCTGGACCGGCGCCAAACCAAAATCCGGCTTGCCGGCCGCGGCGCGGGCCGCGCGCTACCGCCTGCTCGCCCAGGCCGCGCGGGAGAGCGGCGCCACGCATGTCCTCACCGCGCATACCCGTGACGACCAGGCCGAAACGTTGCTGATGCGCTTGCTCCGCGGCAGCGGTATCGCGGGGCTCGCGGCGATGGCGCGGGTCACCGAACGAGAGGGCGTGCTGCTGGCCCGTCCGTTTCTGAATGTTTCGAAATCGCAGCTCATCACCACGCTCAGAAAGGCGAAGGTCGCCTTCGCCGACGATCCGACCAATCGCGATCCGAATTTTACCCGGCCCCGCATCCGTGCGGTGATGCCCCTTCTCGCCGCGGAGGGTGGCGATGCGCGCAATCTGGCGCGGCTGGCGTCGCGGCTGGCCCGCGCCAATGCGGCGGTAGAGATACTGGTCGACGGCGCGGAACGCTATCTGGCGCTCAGGGATCGCCACGCCGCGTCACATTCGGGGATCGGTGCCGAGGCCAAGACCTTTGACGCCAAGACCTTTGATGCAAAGGCGTTTGCAGCGATGCCGGAGGAAATCCGTCTGCGAATGCTCAAGCGTGCGATCGAACGGTTCGGTCATGAGGGGCCGGCGGAACTCGGCAAGGTTGAAGCTCTGCTGTCGGTCCTGGACCGGGCGCTGGCGGAATCAAGCCCGAAGCGCCGACCACGGCTCAAACAGACCCTTGCTGGCGCGCTGGTCAGCCTGATCGACGATCGGATCAGCATCGTGCCGGCGCCGCCCCGCCGCCGCCGGCCAGATTGAGGCGGGAGCGTCTTGTCTCCGAAGGGCCTTGCCCAAATCCACCTTGGCGGTCTTAACCACCCCCGGAAAACACCCGTTCCAGCGCCATGATTTGAACCGGAATCACGCTAAGATAGGCTAAATAGTCCTGTGTGGTTCCCTTGGCAGCGGCCGCCTCGGCACCTAGATTGTAACGCAGTCGGCTTTAGGGGATTCCCTCGCGCCTGCCCAAGGAAATAAGGCCGCGATCCGCGCGACCACGAAGGAAGATCGATGAACGCCAATCTGCGCAATTTCGCCCTCTGGGTCATTATTGTTCTGCTGTTATTGGCATTGTTCACGCTCTTCCAGAATCCTGGTCAGCGCGCGTCTTCGCAGGACATCTCCTTCTCGCAGCTTCTGACCGAGGTCGATCAGAATCACGTTCGCGACGTCGTCATCCAGGGACCGGAGATTCACGGCACCTTCACCAATGGCTCGAGCTTCCAGACCTATGCGCCGAACGACCCGACGCTGGTCTCGCGCCTGTACAACGGCAAGGTCTCGATCACCGCGAAACCGCCCGGCGACAACGTGCCGTGGTTCGTGTCACTTCTCGTCTCGTGGCTGCCGTTCATCGCGCTGATCGGGGTGTGGATCTTCCTGTCGCGGCAGATGCAGGGTGGTGCCGGCAAGGCGATGGGCTTCGGCAAGTCGCGCGCCAAGATGCTGACCGAGGCGCACGGCCGCGTGACGTTTGAGGATGTCGCCGGCGTCGACGAGGCCAAGCAGGATTTGCAGGAGATCGTCGAATTCCTGCGCGATCCCGGAAAGTACCAGCGGCTGGGCGGGCGGATTCCGCGCGGCGTGCTCCTGGTCGGCCCTCCCGGCACCGGCAAGACGCTGATCGCGCGCGCGGTCGCCGGCGAGGCGAACGTGCCGTTCTTCACCATCTCGGGGTCGGACTTCGTCGAGATGTTCGTGGGCGTCGGCGCGTCGCGGGTGCGCGACATGTTCGAGCAGGCCAAGAAGAACGCGCCTTGCATCATCTTCGTCGACGAAATCGACGCGGTGGGCCGTCATCGCGGCGCGGGGCTCGGCGGCGGCAATGACGAGCGCGAGCAGACGCTCAACCAGTTGCTGGTCGAGATGGACGGCTTCGAGGCCA
>JBKQRS010000197.1:0-18712 GCA_052143915.1 Bradyrhizobium sp. | reverse complement strand
CCGGCATCGGCCGCGACGATTTCGATCTGTCAAAGCTGCGCTATCACAAGATCATTCTGATGACCGACGCCGACGTCGACGGCGCACATATCCGAACGCTGCTGCTGACCTTCTTTTTCCGCCAGATGCCGTCGCTGATCGATGGCGGCTACCTCTATATCGCGCAGCCGCCGCTCTACAAGGTGAACCGCGGCAAATCCGAGCAGTACCTTAAGGACGAGAGGGCGCTGGAAGATTACCTGATCGAAACCGGCCTCGACGATTGCGTCTTCAGGCTGGCGTCCGGCGAGGACCGCAAAGGCCGCGACCTGCTGGCGCTGGTGGAAGACGCCCGGATTATCCGCGCCACGCTGCACAATCTGCACAGCCGCTATAACCGCAAGGTGATCGAACAGGCCGCGATCGCCGGCGTGCTCAGCCCCAGGATCACCGGCGATGTCGCCACAGCCAACGCCGCCGCGGACTATATCGCGCGCCGGCTCGACGCGCTGGCCGACGAGGTCGAGCGCGGCTGGACCGGCCGCTTCACCGAAGGCGAAGGCTTCGCCTTCGAGCGCACCGTGCGTGGCGTCAAGGACGTCGCCATCATCGACGACGCGCTGCTCGGCTCCGCCGACGCCCGCAAGCTCGACGACTACGCCGCCAGGCTGCAGGAAGCCTATCCGAAGCCGGGCTTGTTGCGCCGGAAGGACACCGAGACCGCGATTCACGGTCCGGTGAGCCTGTTCGAGGCGGTGACCGATGCCGGGCGCGAGGGCGTCAAGCTGCAGCGCTACAAAGGCCTCGGCGAGATGAACCCGGCCCAGCTCTGGGAAACCACGCTCGACACCAACGAACGCTCGCTGCTGCAGGTCAAGATCAAGGAGGTCGACGAGGCCGACGACATCTTCACCAAGCTGATGGGCGACGTGGTCGAGCCGCGCCGCGAATTCATCCAGGATAATTCGCTCAGCGCGAATGTGGATGTGTGAGGCGCCAGACCGTTTTCTGGCCAAGTGGCCGCCGGTTCGCATAGCAATCAAGTTCACGCAGATTGCGTAGACTTATCTGCGGTAGAATACGCGTCAAAAAAGATTGGCCGCGATGGATCACGAACTTCGCCAACGGGGTGCTGAGCGCGTGCCGCCCATCCAGTACATCGTTGAGGGCGGCCATCGGCTGACAGGCACGATCGAACCATCCGGCAACAAGAATGCCGCCCTGCCGATCATTGCCGCGGCGTTGCTGACCGAACATCCGGTAACCCTCAACAACGTCCCGCGGATACGCGATACCGAAACGCTGGTGGAACTGATCCGCTCGGTCGGCGCGGCAGCCGAATGGCGGGCGCGCAATACGCTTGCCATCCACGCCAGCCGCATCCGCGCCGCCGATCTCGATCCCGAACTGTGCGCGCGGATTCGCGCCTCGATCCTGCTGGCGGGGCCGCTGCTGGCGCGCTGCGGCGAGGTGATGTTGCCGCCGCCTGGTGGCGACGTGATCGGCCGGCGCCGTCTCGATACCCACTTTCTGGCGTTCGAACAGCTCGGCGCCACGGTCACGGCATCGGACCGGCTGGAGTTCCGCAGCCGCGGCCTCACGGGCGCGGACGTCTTCCTCGACGAGCCCAGCGTGACGGCCACGGAGAACGCGCTGATGGCCGCGGTGGCCGCGCATGGCACTACCCATTTGCGCAACGTCGCCTCCGAGCCGCATGTGCAGGATCTCGCGCACTTCCTGGTCGCGCTCGGGGCGCGGATCGAAGGCATCGGCACCAACACCATGGTCGTGCACGGACCGGCAACGCTCGGCGCTGTCAGCTATTCGATCGGGCCCGATCACATCGAAGTGGGGTCGTTGATCGGGCTCGCCGCGGTGACGCGTTCGCGGCTGCGCATCGCGCGCGCCGGTCTTGCGCATCTGCGCTCGATCCGCATGGGCTTCGAGCGGCTCGGCATCGTCGGTGAGGTTGAAGGCGACGACCTCGTGGTGCCCGCCGGGCAGACGCTGAAGATCAGGGACGATTTCGGCGGCCACGTTCCGAAACTCGAGGATCAGCCCTGGCCGGCTTTCCCTGCCGATCTGATGTCGATCGCGATCGTAACGGCAACCCAGTGCGACGGCGTGATCCTGATGTTCGAGAAGATGTTCGAATCCCGGATGTTCTTCGTCGACAAGCTGATCGCAATGGGCGGGCGCATCGTGCTGTGCGATCCGCACCGCGCGATCGTGGCCGGCCCGAGCCGGCTCAAGGGCGCGCTGATGAGCTCTCCGGACATTCGCGCCGGGATGGCCATGCTGCTGGCGGCGGTGTGCGCCGAGGGCGTCTCCACCATCAACAATGCCGACCAGATCGAACGCGGCTATGAACGCATCGACGAACGGCTCAACGCGCTCGGCGCCAGGATCACCCGCGTGCCGGCGCGGGCGGCTGAGGCGTGAATCCTTTCGCCGTCGACCCGCAAGAAGGCGGGGACCAGAATTGAACGATCCGAGACCATGACCCCAGGGGAAACGCAGGGATGAAAGTTCGGGCCGTCAATCCCGGCGCTGATACGGGCGCGCTGCTGGCCGGGTCGCAGTTCAGCGACGCCTTTTGCGTTGCGGTTGAAGGCGGTGCGCTCGATGCGCGGCGGGCGGCCGAGAAAATGCTGGGACATCAGCCGGGCTGGATCAGCGCCCTGATGGCCTTGCGCAACTATCTGGTGGCGCCATTTGGGCTGAAGACGCCGTCGCCGATTCGGCAGGCTTCAGCCCGCACCATCGGAATCTTTCCGGTGCTGAGCGAAACGCCCGGCCGGCTCGTCGCGGGCTTTGACGACAGCCATCTGGATTTCCGCGTCGTGGTCGACGTCGCAACCAGCCGTGATGGCCAGCGCGTCACCGCGACCACGCTGGTGCTCGCGCACAATTGGCTTGGCGGGGTCTATCTCGCAATCATCCTGCCCTTTCACCGGCTGATCGTCCGCAGCATGCTGCGGCGAGTTGCGGCCTGAGGCGAACATATCCGGCCGCCCGCATGGACACGTCGCGCCGGCATGCCGTCTCGCATTCCCGCTTGCGGCCGGGATCCGAAGCCTGCGGGCAAATGCCGGATCACAGACCGGCGCTCCTCGTGCCGGCCGTCAGGTCAATCCCGAACCATTCAGCAAGCCCCCTGCATCCCTTGTCGGTGATCTCCAGCGCCCGCGTCGTCTCGAGCGGCTTGATCCAGCCAAGTTCGAGGCAGCGCTCACACAGCTTGGCGCCAACGCTGCCCGCAATGTGGACGCGGCGTTCACTCCAGTCGAGACACGGCCGGCAGAAGACCCGCCTTGAATGCTTGCGCTCATCCAGATCGACGCCGAGTTCAGACAGGAACGCGAAGCCGCTCTCGGTGACTTCCCCGCCATCTTGAACAAGCGCGACGTGACCGCGCATCACAAGAGTGTCGGTCAGCGCTACGCCAAGCCGTCCGGCGAGGTGGTCAAAGCAGGTGCGGGCGGTGCGCATCCTCTCTTCCATGCGCGATGGTCGCAGGCGAAGCGGCGGAGCCTGAGCGCCGGCAACGGCCATGATGCTCTCCAGCATCTGGCCGACCAGGGGTGAAGCGATCCGGTAATAGTGCCGCCTGCCTTGCTTCATCAAGACGAGAAGGTTTGCCTTCGTAAGCTTGGCCAGATGTCCGCTTGTCGTCTGGGGAGTGACGCCGGCAATGTAGGACAATTCCTTGGAGGTGAGCGCGCGGCCATCCATCAGCGCAGCGAGGATGTTGGTGCGAGCCGGGTCGCCGACAAGCGCCGCGATTTCGGCAACATTCAAATTGAGTGACGCCATTCCGCAATTGTATCCGGTTGCGACCGAAAAGTCCCACGCGAACACTACGACCGTGACCGTAGTGTTTGCGCTGTTCTTCTTGGATCACCGGGGCCACTGTCTGGTTGTCAACCGGAGCAAATCGCAATGACTGACAACAACCCGGCAAAGCCCCCGCTGTGTCACAGCGCGCTATTCACCCGCAGATCAGCCCTCACGATGTTGGGGACATTCGTTGCCTTGACCAAGGCGGCGTTTGCGTTGCCGGTCAGGGCGCAATCTCAATTCCGAAAACCCGAAGGAACAATCATCATGAGCCAGAGCAGCATGAATCAAAGTGCAGTGAACGAAATCGGGCGGGGCGGTGTGCTCGTCGTCGCTCAGTGGGAAGCAAAGGAGGGAAAAGCGGACGCGGTCGTCGCCACCCTGCGCCGCTTCTTGCCGCAGGCGCAGAGCGAGCCGGGCGTGAAGCTGTTTCTGATCGGTCAGGGCAAGGACAATCCGGCACAGTTTCTGTTTTACGAGCTTTTTGAAAACGACGACGCCTTTGTGGCTCACCAGGCGAGTGAGTATTTCAAGAGTCTTATCGTGGGCGAGGCGCTTCCGCTTCTGTCCAAGCGGGAACGCCAACAATATTCGCTCCTGTAACCGATCGAGACCGCGCACCGAAAGCGGAGCGATATTTCTCCACACATTCGACGGTTTCGGGCGGGTGCCGTGGCGGACGCGAGGGGAAAATACTCCCCTCGCTCCGATCCGGCGACCTCGCTGAGGCGCAAAACCCGATTTGCCCGTCGTGCCAATCTGTCGCAATCAGCGTCATTGATCTCACCCCCAAATCATCGGCATCTTTCCGCGCATCCCGCCTCGACAAGAGGGGCGTATCGCGATCGTCACGAAACGCGAGGTGGGATGCGGTGGACGTGGCGGCGTCGAAAAGACGAGCGACGCTTTGCTTTCGCCAGAAGGTCGAAGGGCCGGTACCGGGCCCATCGAATGCTTTTGGTGAAGGTGGGCTGCGGACGGCGAAGTCGCGTGGTCCTGACGCCCCGACGCTGGCGTCAAGTTCCTGAGAAGCAAGCTTCTTAGGGATGACGGGGGCAAAAAAGCCCGGTCCCCGGGGAGAGCGCGAAGGAAACCGTTAAAACCATTCGCGTGCGGGAATGCCGGGTGATTCCGGTGTACCTGTGGCTTCTACCCCTGTGCTTTTTTGTTGCACAGGGGGCTGCGGGTGCAGCGGGCACCCGGCATTCCCCACGCCCTCTTTGGGCGAGCGATTCAGGGACAACTCGGGCGCAATCGCGCCGCGAGATCGCGGAGTTTTGTCCATGACTGCCCATCCTGCCTTCCCGTTGCCTTCGCACGCTTCGGGCTGCGGGCGAGCCGTGGGGGACGATAGGGAAACCCTAATCCTTGGTCTCGGCCGCCGCCGCCGGCGCTTCAGACCATTCCGCGACGACGCGCTCGAGGTCCGTCAGGTTCTGGCGCATCTGCTCCAGAGAAAAACCCAACGCGAAAAACCTTTCGATGGCGTCGCCGGGCAGGCCGCGCGTCAGGCCCTCGCCGCGCACCTTTTCGACTTCGTCGGCATAGGCCTTGACCGCCGCCTCGACGGGCGCCGGCGCGGGCGGCCTCGCCGCCTTGCGCAACGCCGCGGCGCTGGCACGCAGATGGCCGGCGATCGCGCTGCTGACATTGGACAGCGGCGCAGCCAGCCGCGCCTGCAATTCGGGGGAGAGCGGGACCACGCTCGCGCGTCCAATCATCACGACGTCATGGCGCAGCCGCAAGATCGTCCGCAGCAGCGGCCCGGTATCCGGACACGACGTCAGATGGGCCGCGCGCTCGCGCTCGGCTTCGACCCCGGTCGCGTTCAAATCGACCAGTGCTGCGCCGATGCCGTCCTGGATCCGATGCAAGGCATCGTTGTCGCGCCCGCGCGACAGGCCTGCCAGCAATTCCGCCAGCGCATCCGCGATCAGTTCGAGGACCCGCGCCGCGTTGGTGCGCAGCTGGCTATGCGCCCGCGACGGCAGCACCAAAAACGCCACCAGAAGGCCGGTGAACGCGCCGACGGCGACCTCCATCACGCGGTCGATCGCGGAACCGAGGGGACTGGTGTGGTGCATCGTGGGGACCAGCAGCACGATCACCGCGGTCACGGTCGCCGTGTTCAGGCTCGGCTTGATCGCTGCGAGGAGGGCCAAGGGCGCGACCGTCAGCACCAGCAGCGCCAGCAGCCCGGCCTCTCCGGAATACGGGATCAGCACCGCGATGGCGCCGCCATAGATCGCGCCGCCGATGGTCCCGAACATGTAATCGCGGGTCACCTTCAGCGATCGGCCGACGCTCATCTGGGTCACGATCAGGGAGGTCAGCACCGCCCAGAGCGGCAGCAACAGGTGCAATGCGGTTGCGATCGCAAACGCGATCACCGCCGACACCGTGACCCTGACGGCCAGCGCAATTTGCGCGTTCCCGGCGCGCAGGCGACCTACCAGGCGTTTTGGGAAAGCGATCATGGGGCCTGTCCCTCAATGTTGCGGCGACGCCACTTATAGACGTAAACGCCATGGAGCATAGCTGCTGCCCGCCGAACGCCGCCGGCTTGAAAGACGGAGTTGGCCCGCCTACCCTGAGCCACAAAACGAGGAAACACGATGGCCCACGAAACCGCAACGCTCGCCGCCTATGTCGCCGATCTCAGATTCGAGGATATTCCGGGTGAAGTGCGCGAGCGCGCCAAGGTCCTGACGCTGGATTTCCTCGGCAGCGCCATCCGGGCCCGGCGTGACGCGGAATCGACGCCCTCCCTGCTCAAAATGCTCGAGGCGCTGGCGCTCGACGGAAGCGGCGAATCCACCGTGTTCGGCGACGGCAAAACCTGGACGCCGGCGGTCGCGGCGCTGCTCAACGGCGCGCTCGGCCATTCGCTCGATTTCGACGACACCCATGCGGATTCCTCGCTGCATCCGAGCGCACCGGTGGTGCCGGCCGCGTTCGCGATCGGCGAACTGGTCGGCGCCTCGGGCCGCGACGTATTGACGGCGATCGTTGCCGGCTACGAAGTGTGCTGCCGGCTGGGCAATGCGCTCGATCCCACCTCGCATTATGCCCGCGGCTTCCACCCCACCGCCACCGCCGGCACCTATGGCGCGGCGGCTGCGGCGGCAAAGCTGTTCGGCCTGTCGAAGGCGCAGATCATCGCGGCGTTCGGCGTCGCGGGCAGTCAGGCGGCTGGCTCCCTGCAGTTTCTGGTCAACGGCGCCTGGAACAAGCGCTACCAGGTTGGGGCAGCCGCGATGAACGGCGTGATCGCCGCGACATTGGCGCGCAATGATTTCGTCGGCGCGACCGAGTCGATCGAGGGCAAGCATGGCCTCCTGGTCGGCTACAGCGACAACGCCCACCCGGACAAGGCCGTCGCCGATCTCGGCAAAACCTACGAGACCATGAAGATCGGCGTAAAGCCCTATCCAAGCTGCCGGTACACCCACGCCGCCCTCGATGCGCTGATCGCGATGCGCCGCGAGCACAATCTGACGCCGGACCAGATCAGGCGCGTCGAGATCGGGCTGCATCGCAACGGCATCACGCTCACCGGCGATGCCGCCACCAAGCGGCACCCGACCTCTATCGTCGGCGGGCAGTTCTCGATGTTCTTCACCGGCGCGGTTGCGCTCGATCAGGGCCGCTTCGGCTGGGACGATTACGAGCGGCTTGGCGAGCCCGCGGTCGATGCGCTGGCGGACAAGTTCGACGTCGTGCAGGATGATCGCCTCGAAATCGGCCGCAGCCATCCCTTTGGCGCGCGCGTCAGCATCACCACCGACGACGGCGTGCACGAGCGGATCTATGCCGATCCCTCCGGCGAGCCGAATTCGTTTCCCGACGCGCAGGCGATGGCGCAGAAATTCCTCACCCTTGCGCGCCCGGTGCTCAACGGCCGCGCCGATCAGCTTGCCGATGCGATCCTCTCGCTGGAGCGATTTGATCGCGTCGAGAAAGCGACGCATCTGGGACGCCAATAGGGTGCAAATTCAGGGCTTGGGCTGCGCCGTCCAGGTTTCGCGCTGCGTCACCCACAAATCCGTGACATGGTCGAACAGTTCGACATGGCGTTCGATGGTCGCTCCGAGGCGTCGCGCGACGTTTTGCGATGCGACGTTCTCCGGGCGGATGCAATGGACGATCTTGTCGATCTCGAAACACGCGAAGGCCCAATCGATGGAGGCGCTTGCGGCCTCGACCGCATAGCCCCTGCCGCGAAAGCCCTTGGCGATACCCCAGCCGACTTCAAAGCCCGGCCAACCCGCGGGGAACCACGGTCCAACTCGCCCGACATAGCAGCCTGTCTGCTTTTCCTCGACCACAAACAGGCCGAAGCCGTGCAGCGCCCAATGCCCGGCCATGATGGCCGCGTTCCTCCAGCCGACGAACGCGTCGGTGACGGCCTTTCCGTCAGGCGTAATGAATCGCGCCGTAGCGGGGTCGGCGAGCATCTCCGTGTTCGGCGCCACGTCTGCGTCTCGCCACCGCCGCAATATGAGACGGTCGGTCTCGATGACCGGATCCATCGGCGGAGGTAGTGTGACGCCTTGTTTGGTGGGTGGGATCATCGGTGCCCTCCTCGGAGACTTGAGGAAATATCGCCTGCTTATCGCCGCTGTTGCGCGGAACGCAAGCGACAAAGTGATCTGCCCTCTTTGCCGCTTCCGAATCACGGCTTGTCATTTTTGCCGTTTTTTGAAACCCTGATGCCTTGATACCGGCCGATCGCAACGAGCCAGACCAAGTATCATACAGGGAGCAACGATCATGAAACGTCGGGACGTCCTCAAGACCATGGCTATCGCAGGAATGGCGGCAGGCGCGGGCAGCAGCGCGGCAACGGCGCAGACCGCGCCCCAGACCTTCGTGCTGGTTCACGGAGCCTGGCATGGTGGCTGGTGCTGGAGCCGGGTGGCCGACAGGCTGCGCGCGGCCGGGCATCATGTGTTCACACCGACGCAGACCGGGCTCGGCGAACGCAAGCACCTGCTTTCGAAAGACATCACGCTCGACACCTTCACCAGGGATATCGCCAATGTGATCGAGGCCGAGGAACTGACCAACGTCGTGCTGGTCGGACATTCCTTCGGGGGTCTTGCGACCAGCGGCGTTGCGGATGCGATGCCTGAGCGGATTCGCCATCTGGTCTATCTGGACTCGCTGATGGTGGAGGGCGGCAAGAGCCCGTTCGACAGCCTGCCGCCCGATGTTGTGGCCGCACGCCGCAAAGCGGCGGAAGAATCCAGCGGAGGCCTCAGCCTTCCCACGCCGCCGCCACTGGCTTTCGGCGTTTCCGACGCCAAGGATACCGAATGGGTCAAACGCCGGCTGACGCCGCATCCGCTCGGCACCTACACCAGCAAACAAAACATCAAGGGGCCGGTCGGCAACAACCTGCCGCGGACCTATATCCACTGCACCAATCCGTCCTACGCTGCGCTGCAGGCCTCGCGCGACTGGGTCAAGGCGCAGCAGGGATGGCGCTGGGCCGAGATCGCCACCGGCCATGACGCCATGGTGATGGCGCCCGATGAACTCACGCGCATGCTGATCGGCGTTTCGAGCTGAGCTTGAGATCACTTTTTGTTTGAGCATGATCTCCGCGCAAACGCGTTCCGCTTTTGTTAGCTAAGGGAAAACCGGTGTCCACTTTGCGCTAACGCGGCCTTCAGGTCCGGATCATGCTCTAGCTAGAGACGGATCCCGCGGTATTCGCGGTTGGCGAGGCTGGCTTCCTCCAGATCGAGATCGCGTTCGATCCGCCGCCGCGTCTCGTCGGTAATCTTGCCGTCGCGCAGCAGGACGTGGATGAATTCCCGCTCGGCTGAAATCAATTCCCGCGTCAGTGCTGTTCCCGCCGCGGAGACGTCTTGGCCATCGGGATCAAGGGATTCCGGCAGCTGGTTGGCGCGGGTTTCATGCCGCGCGCGCAACAGCCGGATCACCTCCTCGGATATGTCGCGGTTGTCGGTGATGGCATCCAGCGACTTGAGCGCGATACCGAGCGCCTCGCGCCGCGCCGCGATCTCGGATTCGAGTTCCGCCACGCGCTCGGCGCGGCCGGCCTGGGCGACGCCGAGCCACCTCACCACCGGCGGCAACAAAAGCCCAAACCCGACCAGCGTGATGAAGATGACGCCGAACGAGACGAACAGGATCAGGTCGCGATAGGGAAAGGCGCCGCCGCCGGGAAGCGCGAAGGGCAGCGCCAGCGCCGCAGCCAGCGAAACCGCGCCGCGGACCCCGGTGAATGAAAGCACGAACACCCACTGCCACGGCGGTGAGGGATCGCGCCTCCGCACGCGCTCGATCAGCCGCGGCAGATAGGTCGCGGGAAACACCCAGGCAAAACGCGTGATGATGACCATGACGGTGACCAGCGCGGTCGCGATCAGGATGTCGTCCAGCGGAAACGCCTTCGACCTCTCGAACAACAGCCGCATCTGGAATCCCGTCAGCAGGAACAGCAGGCCCTCGATCAGATAGATCACGAGGTCCCAGAAAAAGATGCCTTGCAGTCGGGTCGCGGCCGAGATCAAGAGCGGCCCGTTCCAGCTCATATAGAGACCGCACGCGACGGTCGCGATCACGCCGGAGCCGCCGAAATGCTCGGGCACCCAATAGGCCACATAGGGTGTGATCAGCGACAGCGTGATCTCGATCTGCGGATCGCGCGCGCGGTGACGCGCCCGCAGGGAGAGCCAGCCTACGGCTGCGCCAAACAGCATCTCGCCGGTGACGATGGCGGCGAACTCGCCCATCGCCTTCGGCAGTGAAAACAGGCCGGTCGAGATCGCCGCCACCGCGAAACGATAGAGGATCAGCGCGGTGGCGTCGTTCGCCAGTCCCTCGCCCTCGAGCACGACGAGGATGCGGCGCGGGATGCCGAGCTTGCGGGCGATCGCGAGCGGCGCCACCACGTCCGGCGGCGCGACAATGGCCCCCAGCAGGAAACCGACATTCCACGGCAGTCCGATCAGAAAATGCGTCGCGGCGGCGACCGTGAAGGCCGTGAAGATCACGCAGCCGACCGACAGCAGGATGATCGGGCGCAGATTGTATTTGAACTCGCGCCAGCTCATGGCGACGCTGGCCGAATAGATCAGCGGCGGCAGCACCACCAAGAGCACCAGCTCGGGCGGCAATTCGACCTGCGGCATGCCCGGAACGAAGGCGAGCGCGACGCCGGCGAGCAGCAGCAGGATCGCCGGCGCCACGTTGATCCGCCGCGCCAAGAGCGCAGTGCCTGCCAGCACCGCGAGCAAAATCAGGAATATCTGGAATTTGGCCTCCACGGCGTCCCCTTGCTGTGCCGGGTCAATTTGCCCGGAAGGCAAGCAAGGTCAATGCCGCGGAACAGGCGCGCCTCACTCCCGCAGATCGTAGGAAGATCGCGCCCAGTTTGTCGGCATCGCCTTCATAGAGCGCGTCGAAATAGTGCTGGACGACGGCTTCGACGGTGGAACGGTCGTGGCTCACAGTCTTGCTCCTGGTGTGGTTGCCTAGATCATCATTCCTGGTCTGCTCAAATCGCACTCGCGGCGATATTGACCATCAACGCGAGCAGGGCGGTGTTGAACACGAAAGAGATGATACCATGCGTGGTCACGGTGCGGCGGATGGTCTTGTCGGTGATGCCGACGTCGGAGACCTGCGCGGTCATGCCGATCACAAACGAGAAATACACGAAGTCCCAGTAGTCGGCGTGATCGTGCTGGTCGCCGCTGGGAAACTGCAGGCCGCCGGGTTTTGCGCCGCGGTAATAATCATGGGCGTAATGCAGGGCGAAGGAGGTATGCACCGCCGCCCACGACAATGCGATGGTGACGGTCGCCAGCGACAGCGCTAGCGCGCTGCGATGGGTGCCGCCGAGTTCGAATACGATCGCGCCGATGCTGGCGAACGCGCCGAGCGCGGTGACCAGTACGATCAGAAAGCGGCCGTCGTCCTGCATCACCGCATTACGGCGAATATGGACGAGACCGCAGCGAAACATCATGATGTAGGCGAGCACCAGATAGAGCGCAGCGAAAATGTCCCAGCAAATAAGAAGGCGGGAGACCAGCCGCACGGTCCCGGGCAACAGGAAGAACGCCAGGATGCCGACCAGCATCGAAGTGAAAGCGCGCGGCCGGGCGTAGACGACGCGAACCGGCTTCCACATCCGCCGGAAACGCAGCAGGGAAAGGTCGTCGGCTTCCTTGCCAACCATCGGCGCCTTCAGTTCTTGCGCTCGGCGACGAATCGCGCGGCGGCGCGCAGCACGTCGCCTTTGGCGCCGAAGATCGAGAGCGCCGAATCCGCGCGCGCCAAGAGATTGCGCACGCGCTGTTTGGCACCATCGATGCCGAGCTGGGTGACGAAAGTGGTTTTGCCCAGGGCCGCGTCCTGCCCGGTCTGCTTGCCGAGTGCCGCGGCGTCGCCCTCGACGTCGAGCAGGTCGTCGGCAATCTGGAAGGCTTCACCGAGCGCGCGCCCATAGTCGTCGAGCGCCTGATATTCCTTTTGCGAGGACTGGCCGAGGATCGCACCCGCGATGCAGCCGTAGCGCAACAGCGCGCCGGTCTTCATCTGCTGCAGGCGTGCGACATCGACCGGCTCGCGGTCACCGAACCGGCCTTCGCCGGCGAGGTCGAGCATCTGTCCGCCGACCATGCCGCCGATCCCCGACGCGCGTGCCAGGGCGCGGGTCAGCAGCAGGCGCACGGTGGGGTCCTTGTGGATCTCGTCGCGGGTGATGATGTCGAAGGCGAGCGTCAACAGCCCGTCGCCGGCCAGGATCGCCGTGGCGTCGTCGGTTTTCTTGTGCAGGGTAGGCCGGCCGCGGCGCAAATCGCTGTTATCCATCGCCGGCAGATCGTCGTGGACCAACGAGTAGCAATGGATGCATTCGAGCGCGGCCCCGGCCAGAAGGGCGGCCTCGCGCGCGACGCCGAACACGGCCGAACTCTCGACCACCAGGAACGGCCGCAACCTTTTTCCGCCGCCGAGGCTCGAATAGCGCATGGCCTCCATCAGCCGCCTCGGCCGCGCGATCTCGTCCGGCAAGAGGGTGTCGGACAGAAGCTTCGCAAGCAGCGCTTCGGTATCCTCCGCGGTCTGGTCGAGGCGCTTCGCAAAGTCTGAATGTGCCGTGCCGGTCGTCATCAAAAACAGCTCCTGATCAAGTTGGCCGGACAATCGGTTATGGCGCAGGCTTCGTCAATTCCGCCCTGCAGCGGCGGGGGTGCCTTGAATCGGCTGAAAAAAGCGCGAACTATCAGAGAGATACCAGTTAAGCCCGCTACTTGAGCCAGAAACCCTCGAATTTGCGCATTGCCCGAAATTTGCTGCTGATTGCGCTGCTCGTGCTGGTGCTGCCGTATTTGCTGGCACCGCTTTATCGCGCCGGTCATCCGGTCTCGACGCTGATGGCCTGGCGCTCCTTGACCGGCGCGCCGATGGCGCGGCAGTGGACCGATCTCAGCGCGATGTCGCCTTGGCTGCCACGCTCGGTGGTCGCCTCGGAGGATGCGAAATTCTGCAGCCATCATGGCATCGACTGGGGCGCGCTGCGCGAGGTGATCGATGACGCCGAGGACGGCGAGGTGACCCGCGGCGGCTCGACCATCACCCAGCAGGTGGCGAAGAACCTGTTCCTGTGGCCGGGCCGCAGCATGGTCCGCAAGGCGCTCGAGTTCCCGCTCGCGCTGTGGATCGATCTGGTGCTGCCGAAGCCGCGGATTCTGGAAATCTATCTCAACATCGCCGAGCTTGGCCCGACCGGCCAGTTCGGCGCGCAGGCCGGCGCCCTCTATGCCTTCGGCCATCCGGCATCGGCGCTGTCGCTGCGCGAGGCGGCGCTGCTGGCGGCCATCCTGCCCAATCCGGTCCGGCGCAGCGCGCGCAACCCCGGCCCCGGCGTTCGCCGTCTGGCCGGAACCTACACGGTCCGGGCGCAGGCGCCGGAATTGCAGCGTTGCTGGAGCGAAAATCGCGGTTTTTGAGCCGTTTTTGCTCATTTTGAACCTAGCTTTGAGCCATTCCATCCTCTATAAGCGCGGCCTTACCGGCATCTCAGCTTGCGCCAAAAACGCTCCAGCCGTCCTTATGGGACGATGCCTTACGACAACACCCCTAGAGGACACCGACATGGCCGTTCCCCGTAGAAAAACATCGCCCTCGCGGCGTGGCATGCGCCGCTCGGCGGACGCGCTGAAGAAGCCGACCTATGCCGAGGACAAGGATTCCGGCGAACTGCGCCGTCCGCATCACCTCGACCTGAAGACCGGCATGTACAAGGGCCGGCAGGTTCTGAAGGCCAAGAAAGAATCCTGATCAAGCATCAGGCAGGTGGCTTTCGGCCCTTGCCTGAATTCGGCCAACGAGTGAGGTAACGGTTGCAGGCGGTGAAGCGAGTGGCGCTTCGCCGGGGAATGTTCTGGTTTTCCTTAAGAAGGCCCCGCCGATGTCCATGGTCGGTTTTCCGCTTCTTCTGATTCCGCTCGCGATCTACAACATCATCGTCTTCCTGATGCCCGGCGTTTCGCTTGCCGAGCCGGTCGTCCGTCTGACGCTGATGTCAGGCGCAGAATGGCCGCTGACGCTCAGCGATATGCTGCTGGCGCTGGGCATTGTGCTGTTGCTGTTCGAGGTGATCAAGGGTGCGCGCCCCGGCGGGAAATATCTCACCGATCATCTGCTGTCGCTGATCGTATTCGGCGGCGCGGTCGCCGAGTTTCTGCTGTGGCCGCGATTCGGCAGCTCGACCTACTTCCTGCTCGCATTGCTGGCACTGGTGGATTTCCTGTCGGGCATTGCATTGCGCACGCGGCGCGGGCCACAGCCGGCGACAGCCGCTGCCGGTGCCCGGCGGACCGCTTCCGTCGCGCCCGAATCCAAGCCCGAACCCAGATTTGCGGATCCCGCGCCCGCGGCGCCGGCAGCCGCTTCAGTCGCCGAATCGGTACCGCTGGCCCAAGCCCAAACCCAAACCGTCGATCCCGGCGTCGTGGCGGCCTCGCCGTCGCCGGAGGGGCCGTCGCCGGAGCTGCAGCCCGGCAACGGCTTGCCGCGGCCGCCCGACGCGCCGTCGCATTAAAGAGCCTGATCGGTTCTGCGCGAATCAGAACCGAGGCTTTAATTGACTGTTTTGACGCGCTTTCCTAACGCGAACCGGTAGCCACCCACGAATCACGTCCGGGGGCGGGCTTCGCTCGAAAACGCTCGGATGCTTCTCGCTCAGATGATTTGCCGCGTCCGGCTGCCGGCGGAGCGGGCCAGGCCTTGACGTGCATTGTAGGCAGACTTTGCATCCGCAAGCGTTGCCCGTCGCAAGCCGCGCGTCTGCGGAGCCTGCTCGGCGGTAGCGATCAGCTGGGTGACAAAAATCGAGTTGGGCGGCCACCGCCGGACGGGGCCCTGCGACCATTGCGCCGAGGGAATCACCGGGACCAGCGCGACGCAGGCGGGTTTTGTCTCGACGCCGTCATCTATTGCGGGCTCTGGTCGATCGGTGCTTGACATCGGAAGTCACGATCCGGGCTGAACTGTCGCGTTTTGGGACATTCAGTCCCCTGCTGCATTCATCCTCGCAAAGCCTATGCCGGTTCGGCCGGACTTGTTCCGGGTGACCTCACAACGTGGTTTCCGGAATATTTATGAACTTTTCATAAGGTCCGGCCCAAAGTGGCCCTATGTTTGAGGTCCGAGAATCATCCGGCTCTGTCCCGAAACGAGGCGATCTTGACACCCGTTCTCCCCCCAGCTTCGACCATCCTCGCATCGCTCGGCCAGGCGGCCTTCATGTGGGACGTCGCGACAGACGAGATTGTCTGGAGCGATCACGTGGCCACGGTCTTCCCGGATATTCCGACGGCGGCGCTTTCGAGCGGCGCGGGGTTTTCGAATCTGATCGAGCCGTTGCGCTCTGTCCGGACTGATGCACTTGCCCATTCACCGCCGGCACACGGCGAAGAAGGCGCGCCCTACCGCATAGAATATGGCGTGCGCGCCAACACCTCCGCCCCGGTGCAATGGATCGAGGAAACCGGCTGCTGGTTTGCCGGTCCCGACGGCAAGCCGGCGCGCGTCCAGGGCATCGTCCGGGTCAATAACGAGCGTCACGCCCGTGACGAGCAGCTCCTGAAATTGTCGCGGAACGACCCGCTGACCGGCGAACTCAATCGCACGCACCTCATCGCATCGCTGGCCGAAGCCATCGAGGAAGCCCAACGCTTCCGTGCCTCCTGCGCGTTCATGTTGATCGGCATTGATCATCTGGCGCGCATCAACGACGCTTTTGGCTTCGATGTCGCGGACGCGGTGATTTCGGAAGTGGCCGCGCGCATTCGCACGCGGTTGCGCGGCGGCGACGTGCTTGGCCGCTTCTCCGGCAACAAATTCGGCCTGGTCCTGAAGAACTGCACCGTCGACGACATGAACGTCGCCGCCGAGCGGTTTCTGGCCGGCATTCGCGACGAGGTAGTGCCGACCAAATCCGGCCCGGTCTCTATTACGGCATCGATCGGCGCCGTCAGCGTGCCGCGCTATGCGCGCAGCGCCGATGAGGCGATCAACCGCGCCCAGGAAACGCTTGATATGTCGAAGCGCCGCCGCGCCGGATCGTTTTCGCTATGGCGCCCGAATGCCGAGCGCGACGCCCAGCGCCGCGTCAATATTCGCGTCACCGATGAAATCGTCACCGCGCTCAATGAGCGCCGCATCGCGATGGCGTTCGAGCCGGTGGTGGAAGCGCGCTCGCGCAGCGCATCGTTCTACGAATGCCTGGTTCGCATGGAGCGGCATGACGGCCAGGTTCTGCTGGCGCCGGACATTGTCCCCGTGGCCGAGAAGCTCGGCCTGATACGCCTTGTTGACCACCGCGTGCTCGAACTGGTGGTGGCCGAACTGGCGGCCTCGCCGAACGTAGAGCTCAGCCTCAACATCTCGCCCGATACCACGATGGATCCGGACTGGTGGGCTTCGATCGAATCGCTGATGCGCGCCCATCCCGGCGTCGCCGAGCGGCTGATCGTCGAGATCACCGAAACCGTGGCAATCCAGGACATCGATGATGTCCGCGGCTTCGTCACGCGGTTGAAGAACTTCGGCAGCCGGATCGCGATCGACGATTTCGGCGCCGGCTACACCTCGTTCCGGAATCTGCGCAAGCTCGGCGTCGATATCGTGAAGATCGATGGCGCCTTCGTGCAGAACATCGCGCGCTCGGCGGATGATCGCGCCTTCGTGCAGACGCTGATCGATCTGGCGCGCCGGCTTGATATCAAGACTGTCGCCGAGTGGGTTCAGGATGAAGAGTCGGCATTGATGCTGCGCGACTGGGGCTGCGACTACATCCAGGGGCGCCTGATCGGGCTTGCATCTTCCGAGCGGCCGTGGGGTGCGGCGGTTGCCGACGTGCTTCCCGTGGCGAGCTGATGGTCTCGGTCGCCCCTGCGAATTTTCGCAGGGGCGAGGGAGGAGAAAACTACTCTTCCTTTTTCGGCTCTTTCGACATCCGATCGAGGCGATCCTGCATGTCCTTCATCTGACGGCGCAGATCATCGATGTTGTCATCTTCGGGCGCCGGCTCCGGGACCGTTTCGGATTCGGTGGCGGCAGTCGCTCCCATGCGCGGCGGCACGAACGGCTTGAACATCGCGAATGTCTGCTGGAACAGTTCCATGTTGCGGCGGACATGTTCTTCGAGGGGAGCAAAGGGCGTTCCGCTGAACGTGTTGGTGAGCTGCTTGCGGAATTTCTCCTGCTCGCGCGTCAGCGTGTCGATGGATTGCTCGAGATATTTCGGCACCACCATCTGCATGCTGTCGCCGTAAAAGCGGATCAATTGCCGCAGGAAGGTGGTCGGCAGCAGATTCTGGCCGGCCTTGTTTTCCTGCTCGAAGATGATCTGCGCCAGCACCGAGCGGGTGATGTCGTCACCGGTCTTGGCGTCATAGACGAGGAAATCCTCGCCCTCTTTCACCATCGCCGCGAGATCCTCGAGCGTCACATAGGTGCTGGTGCCGGTATTATAGAGCCGTCGATTTGCGTACTTCTTGATCGTGGTGGGTTGGTCTGATTTCGCCATGGGCTCACACATGCACACCGAGGACGGGAACCCGACGGGCTGGCCGAAGGGCTGACAAGCAACGCATCGCAGCAAAGGTAAGCATTTTCAATGCGGTTCGGCTACCGTTTTGTGCGGCACGGTTAATTCCAAAGCATAGTCACTGCTCAGGAAAGTGCCAAGAGCATCATTTTGAATGCGCCGCGGCGAGATTTCATCCTCCGACCAATTGACATGCCTCAACGACGTTAACAGGATGGGCGGAGAGACTGGCCCGCCATCCGGCCGCCCGCCGTCCAAGGCTTCGAGCCCAAAGAACTCAAACTCAGGAGATGTCCATGTCAGACGATGTCGTCATCGTCAGCGCCGCCCGCACCCCGGTCGGAAGTTTCAACGGTGCGTTCGCCACCACGCCGGCCCACGATCTCGGCGCCATTGCCATCAAGGCCGCGCTGGAGCGGGCAGGCATCGAGCCGGGCCGCGTCTCCGAGGTGATCATGGGCCAGATCCTGACCGCGGCCCAGGGCCAGAACCCGGCCCGTCAGGCCTCGATCGCCGCCGGTATCCCGGTGGAGAGCCCGGCCTGGGGCGTCAACCAATTATGCGGCTCGGGCCTGCGGACCGTGGCGCTGGGCTATCAGGCCCTGCTCAACGGCGATTCCGAAATCGTTGTCGCCGGCGGCCAGGAATCCATGAGCATGGCCCCGCATGCGCAGTACCTGCGCGGCGGCGTCAAGATGGGCGGGGTCGAGCTGATCGACACCATGATCAAGGACGGGTTGTGGGACGCCTTCAATGGTTACCACATGGGCAACACCGCCGAGAACGTCGCCCGGC
>JBKQRS010000196.1:0-11134 GCA_052143915.1 Bradyrhizobium sp. | reverse complement strand
CGTCATTGCGGGATGGTCCCAACGGGTCGGCGCTTGCGCCGCCCGCTGACAGGCTCCGGACCAAACCTCAGATGCGCAATTGCGCATCGGGGAATCTCGAGATTCTCCAATGTGCAGTGCACATCGTAGTTCGCGCTTCGCACGCCCCGGAATGACGATGGGCATGCAGCGTTAAGAACCCGCCAGCCGGTACGTCCCGCCGATCACCGGGTCGCCGTCCGTCGCCACAATCCCGCGCCCGACCAGATCCTCCAGATGCGCCAGCACGGAATAGCCTGCCGCGTTCGTCAGCCGCGGATCGATGCCGATATAGATCGCGCGCACGATGGTGGGAATGTCTGCTTCCCCCTTCGCCAGGCGGTGCAGGATCGAGGCTTCCCGCGCCTGGCGGTGGCGGATCAGGAAGCGCACATAGCGCGGGCCTTCCGGGATTTCCGGGCCGTGACCCGAGAAGTACAAATCCTCATTCCGCACTGTGAGCTTTTCGAGCGAAGCGATGTAGTCGATCATCGATCCGTCCGGCGGCGCCACGATCGAGGTCGACCAGCCCATCACATGGTCGCCGACGAAAAGCATTTTTTGGTCCGGCCAGGCGAACGCCAGATGATTGGCCGTGTGACCCGGCGTCGCGAGGGCTTCCAGCTTCCAGCCGGCCCCCTCGATCACGTCGCCGTTCTTCACCCGCACGTCCGGCCTGAAGTCGCGGTCGGCGCCCGATTCCGGATTGTGCTTCTCGCTCTCGAAGCGCGGCCGCGAGGCGCGATGCGGTCCCTCGGCATAGACGGTCGCACCGGTTACCGCCTTGATCGGCGCGGTGTTCATCGAGTGGTCGCGGTGGGTGTGGGTGACCAGAATATGCGTCACGGTTTCACCGCGCACCGCATTCAATAGCGCCGCCGCGTGGGCCTCATCGGCGGGACCGGGATCGATGATCGCGACCTTGCCACGGCCCACGATGTAACTGAGCGTGCCGGTAAAGGTGAACGGGCTCGGATTGTTGCAGAGAATGCGTCGCACGCCGGGCCGCACTTCATCGACGACGCCCGGCTGAAGCGGGAAGTTGCGGTTGAAGGGAACGTCGTCGTTATCGGCCATGCCTGCAGCCTGTATGTGCTATCGCGCCTCCGCCGAACCCTCATGCTGAGGAGGCCCGCAGGGCCGTCTCGAAGCATCGGGCAAAGTCTGTAGCGCGGCCATCCTTCGAGACGCCCGCGAAACGCGGGCTGCTCAGGATGAGCTCCGTTATTTACGAAAACGCCTGGATGCCGGTGATGGCGCGGCCGAGGATCAGCGCGTGGACGTCGTGGGTACCCTCATAGGTATTCACGGTTTCCAGGTTCGCGGTATGCCGCATCACGTGATATTCGATCTGGATGCCGTTGCCGCCGTGCATGTCGCGGGCCATGCGCGCGATATCGAGCGCCTTGCCGCAATTGTTGCGCTTGACGATGGAGATCATCTCCGGCGCCATCTTGCCTTCGTCCATCAGCCGCCCGACGCGCAAGGAGGCCTGCAAGCCCAGCGCGATGTCGGTCTGCATGTCCGCAAGCTTTTTCTGAACGAGCTGCGTCGCCGCCAAGGGCCGATTGAACTGCTTGCGGTCGAGCGTGTATTGCCGCGCGCGGTGCATGCAGTCTTCCGCCGCCCCCATCGCGCCCCAGGAAATGCCGTAGCGGGCGCGGTTGAGGCAGCCGAACGGCCCCTTCAGGCCGGAAACGTTGGGCAACAGCGCGCTCTCCGGCACCTCCACGCCTTCCATCACGACTTCGCCGGTGACGGAAGCGCGAAGCGAGAGTTTGCCGGTGATCTTCGGCGCCGAAAGACCCTTCATGCCCTTCTCGAGGATGAAACCGCGGATCTGGTTGTTGTGTTCGGCCGATTTCGCCCACACCACGAACACGTCGGCGATCGGCGCGTTGGAAATCCACATCTTGGTACCGGTCAGCCGATAGCCGTCCGACGTCTTCTCGGCGCGGGTCTTCATGCCGCCCGGATCGGAGCCGGCATCCGGCTCGGTCAGGCCGAAGCAGCCGACCCATTCCCCGGTGGCGAGCTTGGGCAGGTATTTCTTGCGCTGGTTCTCGTCGCCATAGGCGTAGATCGGATACATGACCAGCGACGACTGCACCGAATTCATCGAGCGATAGCCGGAATCGACGCGCTCGATCTCGCGCGCCACCAGACCATAGGCGACGTAGCTCGCATTGGCGCAGCCATATTCCTCCGGCAAGGTGATGCCGATCAGGCCGAGTTCGCCCATCTCGTGAAAGATGTCGCGATCGACCTTCTCTTCCAGATAGGCCTTGGTGACGCGCGGCAACAGCTTGTCCTGCGCGTAGGCACGCGCAGTGTCGCGGATCATGCGCTCGTCTTCGGTGAGCTGCTCGTCGAGCATGAACGGATCGTCCCACTGGAAATTCACCGGGGACGGCTTGTCCTTGGCCTGAGGGCGTATGCTCATGGAAATTCCTTTCGCATCTTTCTCTTATTTTAAAGCGCCACGGGCAACAGCGCAAATGGATTGGACGTTTACCTGTTCGTCATTCCGGGGCGCGCGAAGCGCGAACTACGATTTGCAGTTACACATCTGAGGTCTGGTCCGGAGCCTGTCATCGGGCGGCGCGAGCGCCGACCCGTTGGGACCATCCCGGAATGACTGCGCGTTACCCTTCAAGCTGTTCGTTGGCCACGATCTCGATGCCGAAACCGGACAATCCCTTGTAGTCATGCACCGACGACGTCAGATTGCGGATCGACGTGACGCCGAGATCGCGCAGGATCTGCGCGCCGACGCCGACTTCGCGCCATTGCCTGTTGCGGTCGGCTTCCGCGGTTTTCTCCTCAGGCAGCGGCGAGACCGGGACGCCGGCGGCGCCGTCGCGCAAGTATACCAGCACGCCGCTGCCGTTCTTCCGGAAATGCTCGAGCACGGCCTGCATGCGCCTGGGCCCGGTGAAAATGTCCCTGACGATATTGGGCTTGTGAAATCGCGTCAGCACGTTCTTGCCGTCGCCCACGCCATTATAAACGAAGGCCACATGTGCGATCTCGTCGAACGGCGAGCGATAGGCATAACCCTGCAGCGGCCCGATCGGGCTTTCCGCGGTGAAGGTCGAGACCCGCTCGATCAGCTTTTCCCGCGCCTGGCGGTAGGCGATCATGTCGGCGATGGTAACATGCTTGAGCTTATGGGCCTTGGCGAACCGCGCCACCTGCTCGCCCTTCATGACCGTCCCGTCGTCGTTCATCAACTCGCTGATGACGCCGACCGGCGGCAAGCCGCTTAGCTTGCAGAGGTCAACCGCCGCCTCGGTATGGCCCGAGCGCAACAGCACGCCGCCGTCCCGGGCAATCAGCGGAAATACGTGACCGGGCCGCGCAAAATCGTTGGCGCCGGCATTCGGATTGGCCAAAGCCCGGCAACAGGATGCACGCTCGTCCGCCGAAATCCCGGTACCGCCATCGGGCTTGTAGTCGATCGAGACGGTAAAGGCGGTGGTGTGATTGGACTCGTTGTGGGCCACCATGGGATCGAGCCGCAGCCGCCGGGCATCTTCGGTGGTGATCGGCGCACAGACGATGCCCGAGGTGTGGCGGATGATGAACGCCATCTTCTCGGCGGTGCACAGCGATGCCGCGACAATCAGATCGCCCTCGCCTTCACGGTCTTCGTCATCGGTGACGACGACGAGTTCGCCGTGGGCGAAGGCACGCAGAACTTCCTGGATCGGGTCGGCCATTCAAGGGTCTCACTTTGAGCGTGGCGAGCATTAACCGGACTCGAAAGCCCGCGCCAGCTTCATTACGCAGGGCAGGACGGCTTCCCTGACGTGGCGGTACGGTGGCGACAAAGTCTGCAGACTTGCATAAGGTCGGAACCAACAAAGAACAAGGGAGACGGCGCGCATGACCTCCGTAATGTTTGACTTCGCACCATTGCTGCCCGCGGGATTGCCCGCGCCGGCGGGCAAATGGACGGGGCTGGCCAAATTCAGTTTTGTCGGCGGCAACAACGATCCGGATCAGGTGCCCGTCGAGGGCCTGATCGATGCGGTAGATGCCGTGCTCAGGCGCGAGGGCAGGACGCTCGCCACCTATGGGCTGGCCAGCGGGCCCCAAGGCTACCTTCCCCTGCGCCAATTTCTCACCGCGAAACTGAAGCGCGATGCCGGCATCGCCTGTAGCCCCGACGACATTCTGATCGTCTCCGGCTCGCTGCAGGCACTCGACCTCGTCAACGCGACGCTGCTCGCCCGCGGCGATACCGTGATCATCGAGCGGGACACCTATCAGGGTGCGCTGAACCGGCTGACGCGGCTCGGCGTCCATGTCATCGGAATCCCGCTTGATGGCGAGGGCATGCGGACGGACATCCTGGCTGACGTCCTCGCCGACCTCAAACGCCGCGGCGTCACGCCGAAATACATCTACACCATCCCGACCGTGCAAAACCCGACCGGCACCGTCATGCCCGAGGGGCGGCGCGCCGAACTCCTCGAACTCGCCGAACAATATGGCGTGCCGATCTTCGAGGACGATTGCTACGCCGACCTGATCTGGGACGGACATCGCCCACCCGCGCTCTACGCCATGAGCAAGACCGGCAACGTCGTCCACATCGGGTCATTCTCCAAGTCGATCGCGCCGGCGTTGCGGGTCGGCTTCATCGTCGCACCGTGGAGCGTCCTGTCGCGCATGCTGGCGCTGAAAACCGATGCCGGGAGCGGCGCGCTCGAACAGATGGTGCTCGCGGAATATTGCGCGCCGCATTTCACCTCGCACGTGCCGAAACTGACGCGCGGCTTGCGCGCCAAGCTCGATACGCTGATGGAGGCGCTCAACGAGCAGTTCGGCACCACGGCGGAATTCGAGGCGCCTGCGGGCGGCATTTTCCTGTGGGTCAAACTGCCCGACAATGTCGATACGCTGAAGCTTTACCAGGCCGCGCTCAAAGCCGGCGTCGCCATCAACCCCGGACCGGAATGGTCGACCGACAAGGCCTATGCCGGCAGCCGGCTGCGGCTGTGTTTTGCCAGTCCCTCGCACGAGCAAATCCGCGAAGGCGTAGCCCTGCTCGCCGAGGTATGCCGCCGGGAATTCGGCGTGCCGGCAAGAATCGCCAATGTGGAAAAACAGCTTCAGGCCTGAATTTTCCTCGAACCGGGCCCGCTTTGCAGCATAGCTCCGGCTCAATTTGTAAGTTGTCTGCAACGGGTCCTTCGGGGCAATATATCCCTGACGTTGCGGTGGTAATGTCGCCGCTGCATATGGAAGAAGCAGCTTCTGCCGGGGTCGGAGGATGCAAAGGTTCATTTGCGAGCAAAATGTCGCTCATTTTCAGAAACTCCTGAATGAGGCGACGGACCCTGCGCTGCGCCGAACGCTGGAGGCCTTGCTGCTCTCCGCCAGGCGCGATCTCGCCCTTGTGGAATCGACGCTGTTGGGCGCCGAGGAATCGCCGCTTGAGGCGCGCCGCAAGCGGCATGGCGACGCGCAGACCATCAGCCAACAATTTCAGCCCGGGTTCGAAGCCTCTTCGCACCCCTATATGCTGCTCGATCCCGCCCCCGGGCTGCCCATCGTCGATATCAATGACGCCTATGCACAGGCCACCTTCACCAAGCGGGGCGACGTCGTCGGCCGGTCGTTGTTCGATATCTTTCCGGACAATCCCGATGACGCACTCGCCGACGGCGTCAGCAATCTCTACGCCTCGCTCCGCACGGTGGTGAAGACCGGTCAGCCGCATGCCATGGCGGTGCAGCGCTACGATATCCGCGATCCCGACGGCAAATTCGTCGAACGCCACTGGCAGCCGATCAATTCACCGATTCACGACAGGGACGGAATCCTGATCTATCTGCTGCATCATGTCGAGGACGTGACCGCCGAGGTGCTGTCGCAGTCGGGGCGGGCTTCTTCCCTTGCGGATCCAGATCAGCTGCCGAGGTGAAACTCGACATTGACCTGGCCGCTGCCGCTGGACGGAAAATACTCGCAGAGCTGCTCGGCCGCGCCATCGAAGCGGTCCCAGCCGAGTGCGGCGAACAGCATGATGGTATCGGCCATTCCACCCTCGCCGTTGCACTTGATGGCGTAGTCCGGAAGCATGTCGACAAATTCGCGATAACGGCGTTGCTGCCAAAGTTCGAGGACGCGCAGGTCGACCTGACGGTTGAATTCGCTCGCTATCGACGTCCAGGCCTCAGGGCCGAGCTTCTTGTTGGGCCACAGCCGGTGCGACAGCGACCCGCTGGCGAGCACCGCCACGCGCTCGCCGGATCGTTCGACCGCCCGCCGCGTCGCCTCACCGAGCATGCGGCTCTCCTCCAGCGAGGTGAACAGCGGCGAGGCGACCGAGACCACTTTTGCCCAGCCGTCGGCGTTCATGAAGTGCATCGGGACAATCGTGCCGTATTCAAGCCCGAGGCTTGAAACCTTGTGTGCGGTGACACTCAGTCCGGCGCGGTCGGCCTCCTCGGCAATCGCTTCGGCGAGCGAGGTGTCCCCCGGCAGATCGTAATGCAAATCCTGAATCATCTGCGGCGCTTCGTGGCTGGTGAAGGAGCCCTGATGATGCGGATTGGCATTGATGTGGTAGCCAAAGTTGGAAAGCCAGTGCGTGTCGAACACGACGAAGGTCGAAACGCGGCGGTCTCTGGCGCGCCGGCCAAGCTCGCGCAACGCGCATACCGCGCCTTCACGGGCGGACTTGAGCGGGCTCCCTTCAACCTCCGAGAGCATCAGCGACGGGACGTGGCTGACCTTGGCGGCAAGAACGAGCTGTCCCATCGAAATCATCTCCAGTTAAAGGGCAAGGGCCAGTTGCGTCAGGAACTCACTCTCGTAAGCCAGAAACCGATCGGCATGCCGGCTCGCCCGAACAGGGCTGCCCGGCGGCGCTTTCACCCGGGATCGGCTTTTGCTGCGCCACGCTCAACTCTCCCGGCAAGCGTGGTCGCCGGGCGAAAGGGCCGCCGCATTGCGGCGGATGGCAAACGCGATCCGAAGCAGCAGCACGATCGAAACGTTGCCCTTCCCGGCTTCGATCTGCGCGACGTAGCGCTCGGAAATGCCTGACTGACGGGCAAGCTCCCTGCGCGACATGTGGCAGACGGCACGCATCTCGCGCACGCGATCGCCGAGCTCTGCGAGAAAGTAGCTTTCCGAGCTTGGGCGGCCGCCGCCCCCAAGCGGAGCAGCTCCGGTAGTAAAGCCCGGGGACGACGCCGTCCCGGATCGTGTTTTGCGGTTTGCCACGTTCAATCCTTGATCCTCGCGTGCATGGTCGCCAGGCGCCAGGGCCGTCGCATTGATGCGGATCAAATGGATCTGGCTAAGTCACGCCGGGCCCGGTTCCATCGGCTGAGGCGCCGCGCGAGGGTCGCCGGCATGGCGCGGTTTACGGCGATCCTGTAAGATATCGCGGCCTGTGAGAGGAACTTTGCAACATGGATGCCGCCGACCTTCGGGTATTCCAGTCCGTTGCCGGCACGGGCAGCATGAACAAGGCTGCGGCCGAGCTCAACACCGTGCAATCCAACGTCACCGCGCGCATCAAGTCGCTCGAGGACGAAGTTGGGCTGGCTCTGTTCGAGCGCACCAATCGCGGGGTCACGCTGACGGCGGCGGGCAAGCGGCTTCTCCCCTTCGCGGCCCGCGCCGCGCGCCTGCTCGACGACGCCAGGCGCGCTGTTACCGATGACGGAACGCCTTCCGGCGCGCTGGTTGTCGGCTCGCTGGAGACCACCGCCGCCTTGCGCCTTTCGCCGGTACTTGCCGAATTCGCCACGACCTATCCCGCGGTCGATCTGTCGCTGAGGACCGGAACATCCTGCGAACTGGTCGACCAGGTGCTGGATCGCGGCCTCGAAGGCGCCTATGTCTGTGGTCCGGTCGATCACCCGGATTTGCTGGTCGAGCCCTTCGTCCACGAAGAGCTGGTCATCCTGACGGCGCCCGCGGTGGCTGATTTCGAGGTTCTCGCAGCCCAGCCGAACCTGAAGATCATCGTGCTCAAGGCCGGGTGCTCCTATCGCCTGCAGCTCGAGGCCATGCTGGCGCGGCGCGGCATCGTCGGGGTCAGGCAGCTGGAATTCGGCACGCTGGAAGCGATCATCAGCTGTGTCAGCGCGGGCCTCGGCGTCACCTTGCTGCCAAGGGCGCTGCTTGGATCGGTCTGGAAGCACGGACGCGTTGGGGTCCATACTTTGCCCGACAACGAGAAGTGGGTCGAGACGGTGTTTATCCGGCATCGCGAAGCCTTCGTGTCGAGCGCGCTGCGCGCATTTCTCGATCTGGCCCGGCCGGACCTGACCAGGGTCGCAGCCGCCGAATAGGTCCGCTCGCTATCACCGCAGGCGATAGCGACAATCTGATCAAACCGTTACCTGACGCCATCCGACTGGTCGTAAGCTCGGCCGCAAACATTGGACACGGCCTGGACGACATCATGCAACCTGATCGCTCCGTAGCGCTGGCATTTGGCGGGCTGGCTGCGATGGCCGCCGCACTTGGCATCGGCCGCTTCGTCTACACGCCGATCCTCCCGGCGATGCTGACCGGGCTCGGCTGGAGCAAATCCGACGCCGGGCTGGTCGCTTCGGCAAACTTCCTGGGCTATTTCATCGGCGCATTGCTGGCGGGCCGGCCATTCGCGGTGGCCCGCCCAAGGCCCTGGCTGCTGACGGCACTGGCGATCAGCGCGGTATCGACGGCCGCCATGGCGCTGCCGTCCGATATCGCATCCTTCGTCGGGCTGCGCCTTGTTGGCGGCGCCGCCAGCGCCTTCGTGATCGTATGCGCTTCCACGCTCGTCCTGGAGCGGCTGTCGGTTTCCGGGCGCGGATCGCTGTCCGCCATTCACTTCGCCGGCGTCGGCTTCGGGATCATGATCTCGGCGATCGCCGTTTCCGCGATGCTGGCATCGGGCGCGGGATGGCGAAGCCTGTGGATCGGCTCAGGCTTGCTCGCCATGCTGGCTGCGGTCGGCGCGGCGTTTCTGATCCCTGCGGCAGAAAATGTCGCCGCATCGCCAAAGCCCGCGGGCTCACCCGCTTCATCTTCAGGGATGGGCGCGATGATCGTGGCCTATGGGCTGTTCGGCTTCGGCTATGTCATCACGGCGACATTCCTGGTCGCCATCGTGCGGCTCAATGCAGAGATACGTGCGCTCGAACCCTGGGTCTGGACGCTGTTCGGGTTGGCCGCCATTCCATCGGTGACGGTTTGGGGCTGGCTGGGAAGACAAATCGGAATCATGAACGCTTATGCTGCGGCCTGCATCATTGAGGCCATCGGCGTTGCCGCGAGCGTCGAATGGGTGACGACCCCAGGCGTATGTTTTTCGGCGCTGCTGCTGGGCGGAACGTTCATGGGCATTACAGCGCTCGGATTTTTGGCCGCGCGAATCCTGTCACCCGGAAATCCCCACCAGGCTCTCGGTCAAATGACCGCGAGCTTCAGCATCGGCCAGATGGCGGGCCCGGTGCTGGCCGGATTCCTGTCGGAACGGCTCGGGGACTTTCGCGTCGCGTCCCTGATCGCCGCCGCGGCGCTCGTGGCTGCCGCGGCACTCGCCGTGTGGACTTCACTGGCTGCCGCTCGCGCCCGCCAGGGCTACCTCACTGCGAACGGCGCCTGATACGGCCTGCCGAACGGCACGCCGTTGATCACGGTCTGGACCGGCTTCAGCAGAACCTTGCCGTCGCGTTTGTTGTTGCGGGTGTCGACGAAGGTGACCGGCCCCTCCACCATATCCATGATCGCGACATCGCCGGGGGCGCCGATCTGCAGCGTGCCGATCTTCGGAGCGCGGTTGATGATTTTCGCCGGCGCCATGGTGGCCATGGTCACCACCTGCTCCAGCGAAAAGCCCATCGCCATGAACTTGCTCATCACGTTCGGCAGATACGGCATGCCGGGTGAATTGCCCGAGAATACATGGATGTCGGACGAGATGGTGTCCGGCGTGCAGCCGCCGGGAATCGCCACTTCCGCCACCGTGAAATCGAAGCTGCCGCCGCCATGGCCGACATCGAAGATCACGCCGCGCTGCTTGGCGGCGAGCGCGGCCGGCAGCAGCTTGCCGTCCTGCACGATGTTGGTGAAGGCACCAGCCATGTTCGGTGCCCCGGAATAGGCGTGCGTCAGCACGTCGCCGGGCCGGAGCAAATTGAGGATATCGGACATCAATTGTCCGGTCTCGACGCCGCCAATATGCACCATCATTTTGGCCGGCCAGCCGCACATTTCGCAGGCCTGGATGCCGCGCTTGAGCGGCTCCAATCCATGCTTGAAGATCACGTTCTCCGACATCCGCACCTTGACGCCGATCAGGAAGTCCGGATTTTCAGCGAGCGCCATGGCGCAGGCTTCGACCTGCGCGTTGTCGATATTGTAGAGCTCCGCCACCGGGAAAGCCGACAGGCCATTATTGGCGATATGGAGAAACGCGTACATGCGCGCACGCGTCTGCGCCACGATAAAGCGGCGCAACGCGGCGAGGTTGTTGACGCCGGCGTCACCCGCCGACACCACCGTAGTGGTGCACTGGAATTGCACCAGCTCATCGGCTGGAATGCCGATCGCCGAGCCGTACGGATAGACGTGGCAATGCAGATCGACCAGGCCCGGCGTTACCAATTTGCCGGAGGCATCGATCATCTTCGAGGCGCGGGCTGCGGGAATCTCCGGCTCGATCGCCTCAATCACACCCCAGCGGATGCCGATGTCGCGCTTGCCACGCAAGGACTGACTGGGATCGAGCACGTCGCCGCCCTTGATCACGAGGTCGAACTTGTCGGCCGGCCCCATCGCAGCCGCAGCAGGGGTGGCCATTCGCCCCGACAACGCGGCGGCGCTGGCGCCCGTAAGCGCGAGAAAATGACGGCGTGACAAAGAAGACATGCTGGCGCTCCCCAAGACATTTTAAGACATTTTCTTATCGGTCAATGATGCGCTGGGTCGCTGTTTTGCGCAAGCTTGCGGATTGCAGATAGATCGAATGTCATTGAGCTTCACGTCGTTCAATTCGTCGCTAGAGCATGATCCGGACCCGCAGGGCCGCGTCAGCGCAAAGTGGGCACCGGTTTTCCCCCGCGACAAACGCGGTACGCGTTTGCGCGGAGATCAT
>JBKQRS010000195.1:0-4779 GCA_052143915.1 Bradyrhizobium sp. | reverse complement strand
CTGTGCGAGCACTGCCTCAACCCGTCCTGCGTCGCGGCCTGTCCCTCGGGCTCGATCTACAAGCGCGAGGAGGACGGCATCGTCCTGATCGACCAGGACAAGTGCCGGGGCTGGCGCATGTGCGTCTCCGCCTGTCCATACAAGAAGATTTATTACAACTGGTCGTCGGGAAAATCGGAAAAGTGCATCTTCTGCTATCCGCGCATCGAGGCCGGGCAGCCGACGGTGTGCTCGGAAACCTGCGTCGGCCGCATCCGCTATCTCGGCGTGGTGCTGTACGACGCCGACCGGATCGCGGAAGCCGCGAGCAAGCCGGACGAGCGCGACCTCTATCAGGCCCAGCTCGATATGTTCCTCGATCCGAACGATCCCGCCGTGATCGCCGAGGCCGAGCGGCAGGGCATCCCGCATGCCTGGCTCGAATCGGCAAAGGCCTCGCCGATCTGGAAGATGGCGATGGAGTGGAAAGTCGCGTTTCCACTGCATCCGGAATACCGCACCTTGCCGATGGTCTGGTACGTGCCGCCGCTGTCGCCGATCACGTCGGCGGCGTCCGCCGGCAAGATCGGGCTCGACGGCGAAATGCCCGACGTCAAGTCGCTGCGCATTCCCATGAGGTATCTCGCCAACCTCCTGACCGCGGGCGACGAGAAGCCGGTGACGCTGGCGCTGGAGCGCATGCTGGCGATGCGCGCCTATATGCGGGCCAAGACCGTCGACGGCGTCGTCGACGAAGCGATTGCAAGACGCGTCGGCCTCAAGCCGGCCCAGATCGACAAGATGTACCAGATCATGGCGATTGCCAATTACGAAGACCGTTTTGTGATTCCGACCGCACATCGTGAACTCGGCGCCGACGCCTACGACATGCGCGGCTCGTGCGGCTTCACCTTCGGCAATGGCTGCTCCGGCGGTGAGAGCGAGACCAACCTGTTCGGTTCGCCGCGCAAGGCCAAAAACCCGATGGAGGTCGCGTGATGAGGACGTTCAAGGTATTTTCCGCGCTGCTGAGCTATCCCTGCGAAGCGCTGATCGACGCCGCGCCGGAATTTCTCACCGTGCTCGACGCCGAAAAACTGGTGCCGGCGGCCTGCCGCGGCGCCGTCGACGCGCTGATCGAGGAAATCGCAATCGGCGATCTCTATGATCTCCAGGAGCGCTACGGTCTGTTGTTCGACCGCAGCAAGACGCTGGCGCTGCATCTGTTCGAGCACGTCCATGGCGAAAGCCGCGACCGCGGCCAGGCCATGGTCGATCTCAAGGCCATGTACGAGGCTGCCGGACTTGTGATCGCGGCCAACGAATTGCCGGATTATGTCCCGCTGTTTCTCGAATTCCTGTCTACCCAGCCGCTCGCGGAAGCGGGCGAACTGCTCGGACAGACCGCGCATATTCTGGCAGTGCTGGCCGAGCGGCTTGGCCGGCGGCAATCGGGCTACAAGGCGATCTTCGATACGCTGGTGGCGATCGCGGCCGAAGCGCCGCGGCGCGATATCGTCGACGAACTGCTGAAGGCCCCGGATGCCGACCCGATGGATCTGGTGGCGCTCGATGCCGCCTGGGAAGAGGAAGAAGTGCGGTTCGGACCGGGAACGCAGGGGCAGGGCGCCTGCGGTCATGAAGGCCTGATCGCAAAGCTTCGCCACGCCCGGCGCGCGGTCGAGCCTGTGCCATCATCCCTGCAGTGAGGAGCGAAGCCATGCAAACGCTCAATTCAATCGTGTTCGGCTGGTATCCCTATCTCTGCCTGACGGTGTTCCTGTTCGGCAGCCTGTTTCGGTTCGACCGCGAGCAATATACCTGGCGCAGCGGATCGAGCCAGTTGCTCCGACGGCGGCAACTGATCTGGGGCTCCAACCTGTTCCACGTCGGCATCCTGGTGATTTTTGTCGGCCATTTCGTCGGGCTTCTGACGCCGATCTGGGTGTTCGACATGCTCGGCGTCTCCCACGGTTTCAAGCAGATGCTGGCGATCGTCGCCGGAGGCCTCGCTGGCCTGATGTGCCTGGCCGGAATTTCGCTGCTGACGCACCGGCGGCTGTTCGATCCGCGCATCCGCGCCAATTCGTCGTTCGGCGACACCGCGATCCTGCTGTTGCTGTTCGCGCAGTTGCTGCTGGGGCTCGCCACCATCCCGGTGTCGATGGGGCATCTCGATGGCCATGAGATGGTGAAGTTCATGGGGTGGGCGCAGGGCATCCTGACGCTGCAGCCCGGCATCGCCGCCAACATTCTCGATGTGCATCCGATCTTCAAGGCGCACCTGGTGCTGGGCATGACGATCTTCCTGCTGTTCCCGTTCACCCGGCTGGTCCATGTCTGGAGCGCGCCGGTCTGGTATCTCGGCCGCCGCGGCTATCAGGTGGTGCGCAGCCGTGACGGTCGGACCACGCGTCCGCTGCAGCCCGCGGAGTAGGCCATGGATTGCTCGATCACCAATGCGCTGCCGAAGCCGAAGACCATCAGCGTCAACGGCGTGGCGATCGCCCGCGAAGTCATCGCGCGCGAGGTGCAGAACCATCCGGCGGAAAAGCCGATCCTGGCCTGGCAGGCGGCAGCTCGGGCGCTGGTGGTGCGCGAGCTGCTGCTGCAGGAATCCCGGCGCCTCGGCATCGAAGCCGAGCCGTTGCGTGACCCGGAGGGACGCTGCGAGACGTCAGAAGAAGCTGCGATGCGCGCCTTGATCGAACGCGAGGTTGTCACGCCGGAGCCCGACGAGGCCGCATGCCGGCGGTTCTACGAACAGAACCGCGCGCGCTTCCGTTCCGGCGACCTCTATGAGGCCGCCCATATCCTGATTGCCGCGCCGCGCAGCGATCCCGCCGCCCGGACCGCGGCGCGGGTGACGGCCGATGCGATCTTGCTGGCCGTCCGCGCCGATCCCCCCTTGTTCGCCGAGTTCGCGCGCAGTCATTCCGATTGCAAGACCTCGGCTGCGGAGGAGGGGCGGCTCGGCCAGCTGACGCGCGGCCAGGCGGTAGCGGAATTCGAGGCCGCGCTGGCGCGCATGCGGCCCGGCGAGTTCGCCATCGCCGAAACCCGTTACGGCTTTCACGTGGTCCGGCTCGACCACCATGCGCCGGACCAACTGCTGCCGTTCGAACTCGCCCGCGACCGCATCGCCGACTATCTCGCGACCAGCGTCCAGCACCGTGCGCTGGCGCAATATGTCTCGGTGCTGGCCGGCCGCGCCGAAATCACCGGCATTGCGCTCGCGGCATCGGCATCGCCGCTGCTGCAATAGGAGAGCCGTCATGCAGCTTGGCGAGATCATCAGGAGTTTCAGCGAAGAAGCGCCCGCCAACGAGGCGCTGCTCGCCTGCAACGACATCGTGCTGTTCGCGCGGGTCGGCGAAGCGGCGGGTCGCCATGACGAGACCGTCGGCGAATATGCCGCCGGCGCGGTGCGGCGTTTTGCCAATCTGGCGGTCAGCGAGGACTGGCTCGGGTTGATGAACGTGATCGAGCGCGCTCATGATCCCGGGATCGACTGCCTGACCTACATGGTCAAATGGTCGCTGAAGCAGGACGAGGCGCCGCCGGCGCCGGCGCATCAAGGGTGCACCTGCGGCGGGAAGGGAGGCTGCTCGTGACGAACGGGAGCAACCCCGACGCGATTGGCGCCGACTCACGCGTCACGCGGGTCGGCATTCTCGTCGTGTCCGATCGCGCCAGCCGTGGCGAATACAGCGATCAGAGCGGCAAGGCGATCAATGATTTCCTCAACCGCACGGTGCAATCGAACTGGATCGCGGTGATGAAGATCGTGCCGGACGGGGTCGACAGCGTCGCCAAGGCGCTGGTCGAAATGTCCGATCAGGAAGACTGCGACCTCGTGCTGACCACCGGCGGCACCGGGCCCGCGCCGCGCGATCTCACGCCGGAGGCCACGCGCAGGGTGATTACCCGCGAACTCGAAGGATTTGGCGAATTGATGCGCCGCGCGAGCCTGGAGCAGGTGCCGACCGCCATCCTCTCGCGCCAGACCGCCGGGACCCGCGGACATTGCCTGATCGTCAATCTGCCGGGGCGTCCGTCGGCGATCGACGTCTGTCTGAACGCGGTATTTCCGGCGATTCCATATTGTCTCGATTTGATAGGCGCCCGCCCAATGGAGGTGAACCCCGATGTCTGTCACGCATTCCGCCCTGGCGCCTGAGCCTTCGCGCGATCACGCCCGGTCGGTCGCGGCGATCGTATACCCGGACGAAGTCTATCCCGACGCGGTGTTCAAGGCGCTCGTCAAACGATGTCGCGCCTCGGGACGCTCGCCGGCGTCGTGCAGCACCAGGCCTTCGAGGGCGCCGACCGGCGATGCGACGTGATTCTCGAGGATCTTTCGAGCGGCCATCGCACCACCTTGTTCGAGAACCGCGGCGCCGGCGCGCGCGGATGTCGTCTTGACGAGGCGGCGCTGGCGGAGGCAACGGCGAGGGTCGAGGGAATCCGCCGCGTCCCTGCAAATAGAGGATGCCAAGCTCATATTGAGCAAACCGGAAGCCTTGGTCGGCAGCAAGCTTAAACATCCGCGCGGCTTCTTCATCACCGGCTAGGCCTCCACGACCATTTTCATAAAACCAGCCCAGCGCAAATTGCGCATAGGCGAAGTTTTGATCGGCAGCCAGCTTGAACAAGCGTACGGCCTCTTGATCGCTTTGAGGAAGGCCGCCTGCTCCTTGCGTGTAGAGAACGCCAAGGCCGTATTGGGCGAAGGCAAAACCTTGATCAGCAGCTAATCCGAAAAGGCGTGCTGCCGCGGTTGCGTCCTTTGGTAGTCCG
>JBKQRS010000194.1:0-3802 GCA_052143915.1 Bradyrhizobium sp. | reverse complement strand
AACGCGAGTCTTATCAACGGTCGTTGAACCACCGACATAAAGATGCTTCGAAACCCGGGGGTGGCCTAAGTCTCTGTATTTGAGTCGGTTTTCGAGATGTGTGAATCGGATAGCCGGTGACCGGGCTTTCTTGCCACCGTCGCTCTCGCGGGAGTTACTCCCCACAAGAACTTGACGCCAGCGTCGGGGCGTCAGGACCACACGGCTTTGCCGTCCGCTTCAGGCGCCGCTCGTCTCGCGTCGCCAAAGCGTCCACCGCATCCCGCACCAACGTCCGTGACGATCATGATACGCCCCTCTTGTGGGACGGGATGGCGAATCAATAATGCTGCTTCTAGCAAACCGCGAAGCGAAATATTTTTATGAAGAGGGCTGGACACGAAATCGCGGCTGGAGCCCGTCGGGCAAATCACTCGGTTGATTGAGGTGGAGCGGACTTATTCGGTCGGCGTCATCATATCGGCTTCCACCCCCGATAGCCGAAACCACAATACGTCTGAGCGAAGCCATCCCGCGTGGTGCCGGGATGCGTGAATGCACCGGGTTAGATCATCCTCACCTTCGACGATCTTGCCGTTCTTGAGCGTTTCACCACGCTCTCATCATGCCGCGCAGCCTTGCGCTCCTTTGCATCTGACACCGCGTGAAGAGTTTCCGTTCCGCGGTGAGAGGCATATTCCTTGCCGTCGATCGGTGCCACGTGCGGCGGATCTCTATCGAGATAAGGTCGCCCGATTCCAAACTCCTTCTCATGTGCATCGATCCATTTCCAAAGGTTTTCAGTGGAAATCGATCGCTGTGCCCGTGTATCGCCATTGACGCTCACGACATCGGCCGCAAGTCCGTGGCTATAGCCGCCATGGAAGCTCCCGCCATGATACGACCTGTCAGTCGCCGCCTTCAGGCCGCTTGCGATCGATTGACGGTAGTCATCGCGGAACGCGCTGGTTATGCCAGGCGACAGCCCGGCCTCTTCCGCAGCGTGAAGCATATGAAACAGCTTCAGTTTGAAGCTCCTGTCCATGCCACCAATCACGTAGTCCACCATTGGCATGCCGGCTTTTTCCGCCGCCTTTGGATCCTTCCACGCGAAATCCTCATCGACGGGCTTGGTGAAGCTTTTCGTGACCGTGACCGTTTTGCCCTTCTTCTTGACCCTCACTTTCCTCAGCTCCTGCACCTTGATGGTGTCCTGCTTGGGCGTCCGTTGGTAGAGCGCCCACAGGTATCGGTCGATGCAGATGTCGACTACCAGGCATTCGTCGAGAATTTCGATGGAGCTCACAGCATCCTTGGTGTTTTCAGGTACCGCATCAGGTGTGCTCGCTGTTTCCGCCTGCGCGGGCGGTGTTTCGGGCGGCAGCATCTGCGACGAATCGGTCAACGCGGCCTCGACGATCGATTTCGGCTCATCCGGGGCCACCGTCTCGTCGGTGGCCGCCTTCCTCACTGGTTCGTGGGTCCTCGCAACGTCGACGTTGCCGATACCGGCGTTGTCCGTTGCCGTTGGCTGCGGTGCGTCCGCGAGCCCGAAGTCGGCGGTGAGAAATGGTGCGAGGTGGTTCAGGGTCGGCGCTGCGCTGTTCTCGGTGCCGGCCGAAGCGAAGCCCGCAAACCAAGCGATAGCCCCCGCTCCACACAAGGTCGCCGCCACTGTCGCAGATCGCCGCGGGTTCATGATCCCAATCTCCAAACGCCTCCACTTGAGTCAGCTGCTCAATTGAGCATGCCACGGGTCGATCTTCCGGATCATGGCATGACTACGCAATGGCGAAAGCTGTAGTCGGTCAGTCTTTCCCAAGAAGTGTTGCCGCTATGCAACGCGCGGTCGCAGGCAGCTTTGTTGGGCATTTTCGAACTATGCGTGGCAGAACGTCTCGGCCCTTCATCGCGTGGACCCTGATTTACGAAACCAGTGTCCGCAGTTCGTTCTCGACCCAACGCTTGCTTACCCCGCCGCCGCCCCGTCGAGCAGTCAACGGATTGTTGTCAGTTAAATTTCTGATTTCTGATTTCCGTTTCGGGGCATAGGCGACTCGGCTCTATCGGTTAATGGCACAAAGACCCCGGACGATCCCGCGCCTGTTTCAAGACCAATAAAACGAGATCAATGGCGCGCCGTTGACCTATTGAGGCTTGTGAACTAGCCGAATGACGAAACGGTCGCCGTACCAAACCTCTATATCATAATCTTTTACTAGCCGCTTTGCCTTTGCGACAGCTTCACCATCGTCACCGCAATTCATCTCCTCAAACCTCACGAAATAACCATCGCTGCCGACGGCATATGCTTGATAGTCAGATCCCGCTCGAGGAGAGTCAGGCTGCTTGCCCTTAGCGATGTCGATGATTGAAATGGCTAGCAGGTTCGGGCCGCTCGCGCGTTTGGGGTTGCACGGTTTCTATCTTACGGACCTCACCGGGCTCGAGGTCATATAGCTTTACGCTACGCTGCGGACGTAGGATTGAGAGTTCAGCAATGTGATCGGGAGGGATAACACTCCTAACCGCTGCAACAGCCTCGCTATACGGAAGCGCCACCACCCAGAGCGACTTGGTGCCATCTGGTGCGATCACTTCCACGATGGGGGTTACAGTGCGAACCATCGGCGACAACTATGCACGGCCGTCCCGAAAATGAAAAATCAAAAAATTTCTTAACCACCATTTCTGAACAAGAAACTCCGCCAAACGCATTCGGTTACCGCTGGCTTCGAGTTGACTATATCCGAGTGGATATCACAACATTGAAGGGAAGTTGGCGTTGGTTCCAACGAAACCATTTTCCGCCCCGACGAAGCCAGCCAGAAACATAGATCGTCTATCAGACCTCCGCTGGGGTCGAGAGTCTTGGAGATCAAAATGGCTGCTATCGCGAAGGTTCTATCCCATGCCTTTCCCGACACGAGATTATCCGATGTCGAGGTCCTTAAGATGATTGCCATGTTTTGCGGAGTTGGTCTGACGGTCTCTCTGCTCTTAGCATCATATGGCCTCGATCTGAGCCCTGGATTTTTCTAAGCGAGCCCTGCTGCGACGGTAACGTCGCCCATTTGGCACCTTGGGAAAAGGTTGAAGGATTTGGCCTAATCGTGGACCGGCCGTTTGGGATTTAATAACGATGCGCGGCAATTGCCCATCAACACTTTGGGCCTAAAACCTCCAGGCCCGAAGCATTCCAGGGCCAACAGGGGGATATCATGACTATTGTTTCTATTGTTTCTTTTGCTTCGATGGGCTCATTTGCCGAAACGCGAGACGACGATCACTCGCTCAGGACGATTGTGCTGTTTTCCTGTGTTGGGCTGATGGCGTCACTCTGCCTGATGGCGTTCGGCATCGACCTCAGCGCGGGTTGGTCATAACTGGCGGGTCTCAATACCAGCAATTTGCCCGCTGCGGCCTAAACAACGATATACCCCGTGAACCGATCAAGGTGCACGGTACAAGGCAGACCAGGCGAAATTCCTTCTATGGGGCGGGCAAGAACTTCCACCAGCATGTAATTAAATCGATGGGGCGAGAACTCCGAGCCGTATATCCATGCACAATGTCGTCGCTTCAAGAACTCGAATTCGATCTTCGTAAATCCAAATCGCTCCCCGATATTCGAGCCCGGTTGCCAGGTGATCGGTGGCGTCACAATATCTGGAATACGCACGTCCAGTGCGTGTTCGAGTTGGACGTTGATGGTTCCGGTCTGGCAATCGTCAATCTCTACGAAGGAGTTGCGCAGCAATGGCTTTTGAAGCCGGATCAAATTTGACGCAGCTCCATCTCGGCAGCTCACCCCCGTCGCGCG
>JBKQRS010000193.1:0-5732 GCA_052143915.1 Bradyrhizobium sp. | reverse complement strand
GTTATCCCACCCCGCGAACTTGGCGGCGGAGCCCTACCGCGCGAGCGGTTTAGTCCATTGGCGCAAAGCGGCCATTCCAAACATCGGCTGCGTCCGGTGCGGGACGTGCTACCAAATCCTGCTCTTACTTGGATCCGGGACTTGTCGGCCTGTCATCCCGTTGCAAATCGTAAGGATATACCGTTGTTGTCCGAAGATGATTTTGAAAGCAGTCTCGACACCGTTTGCGAGGCGGCGGCCGGATCAATTGAGGGGGTCTTCGGTCCCGCTTCACTGACCTGGCGGGTCGACCGCGAGGCGGCCGTCTTCCTTGGCGCCGGCCGCGCCTTGTTGCTTCAGTTGGCGCACCCTTGGGTCGCCGCAGCCATCGCCGAGCATTCCCGGACCTTTGCTGATCCGATCGGCCGGTTCCACCAAACGTTCAACACTGTTTTCACGATGGTGTTTGGCACGCGCGATCAGGCGCTGGCTGCGGCCCGGCGACTGCATCGGCGTCATGCCGCGGTGGCAGGGACGTTGCCGTGGACGGCTGGCCGCTTCGCCGCGGGCTCTCAATACCGCGCCAACGAGGTCTCGGCGCTACGGTGGGTGCACGCCACGCTCGCAGAGACTGCCATGTTAACCCATGATCTCGTCTTGCCAGCGCTCACGGATTTCGAGCGTGAGAAATACTGGGTCGAGGCCCGTCTGTTCGCTGCGTTATTCGGCATTCGGCCAGCCGATTTACCATCAAGCTGGACGTCGTTCACTGCCTACAATGAGGCGATGCTGCGGTCGGACACTCTCACTGTCAGCCCCGCCGCCCGCAAAATTGCTGAGCAAATCTTCTCGGGGGGCGCGACAAAATTGCGTGCGCCGAAGTGGTATCTAGCGCTGACGGCCCACTTGCTGCCAGAGCGGTTACGCGGAGAATTCGGATTGTTCTTCGGCGAACGTGAACGGCGTAGCATGAACTTGGCGCTCGCGCTGATCCGACGGCTCTATCCTCGGCTTCCAATGCGCATACGAGCGGTGGGCCCTTATCAGGAGGCCCTGGCGCGCTTGCAAGGCGAGAGGCAGCCCGACTTGGCAGTGCGTTGGCTCAATAGACTTTGGATCGGCCGGCCGATGATGGATTAATGCCGCGGAAGTGGGCCTGTGCCTGTCGTAAATTAAATCCGGGCATATTGGTGATGCATTCCGCCCAGGATTGGGTGACGAAGAATGTGCGCGCTGCACATGACCGTCCGGAGCCACAGGCGCTTGAGGGTGACCGTCCGCGCTAAACGCGCGAGAGCCGCCGGGCGGCGGCTCTCGCTCTGCGAAGCGATGTGGTGCGACGCGCAGCGTCGCGTGGTGGAACGTTGCGATGCGCCGAGGCGCGTCGCCTACCGTAAGGGGCAAGCACCTCTTCCGATCTAATTTCTGTTAATCGCTTCTGGTATCTTACTATCCAACCCAGTCCGGGCGATCGGAAAGCAGTCTCGAAGCCGGGACGCTAAACATCCCCGACCAGGCAAACACCATGAAAGTTAGCCCAGAGCTTGTTCGCCATGATGTTCCAATCGGATGGTACCGACGGTGAAGCGTCCGAGAACACTGCGCCCATCGACCCGCTGATGCGCGGCGGCGAGCTCTATCGCAAGGTTGCACGATGAAGAAGGTAATCAACTCAGCACCGTCGCGCCGCCACTTTTTGCGGCTAACATCAATGGCTGCGGTATCAGCCCTGGCCCCAACGGTTCTGTGCGCCGAGCAGCGTGAAGCAGGGGAGTCGGCCGCATCCCAGGCCGTGTCCGGACGCATCGCCACGTTCGAGGAGGTATGGCGGACCGTGCGAGACCGGTTCTACGATCCGGATCTACACGGGCTCGATTGGCCAGCGGTCCGGGAACGTTACATGCCAGACGCCACAGAGGCGAGCTCCGAAGAGGCGCTGGCCAGCGTCATCAATAGCATGCTCTCCGAGCTGCACGCTTCGCACACGCGCTACTACACACCGCATGAACCAGAGTACTACCAGCTTTGCGGCATCTTTGCTGGTGCGCTACGGCGACGCGGACTGGAACGCGCTTTTCCGGATGGCCGTATCTCCTATCCCGGCATTGGCGTCCTCTCGCGCGTCGGCATGCAGGGCCGCAGCATGATTACCGGCGTTATAGAAGGCACGCCGGCCCAACAAGCCGGCCTGCTCGCTGGTGATGAGATTGTCCTCGCCGATGGTGCACCGTTTCAGCCGGTACAGTCATTCCGTGGTAAGGTTGGCAAGGAAGTTGTGCTGGGCCTGCGTCGTGCCGGTGCGTTTATGCAGTTACTGGTTACACCGCTCGATATTGAGCCCAACCAAATGTTCTTGGACGGCCTGAAGGCTAGTGCACGCATAATACGGACCAACGGCCGAAGCATCGGCTATGTTCATGTCTGGTGCTACGCCGGCTCCGTGTATCAGCGGACCCTCGAGCATCTTCTCTCGCAAAGTCCGCTGAACGACGCCGACGCGCTGATCTGGGACCTGCGCGATGGCTGGGGCGGCGCGATCCCCGAGTATCTTGATTTGTTCAACACGCGAGCGCCGACGATGCAGGTCACTGATCGCAATGGCGCCAGCGAATTCAAGAACGTGAAGTGGCGCAAGCCCGTCGCCATGCTTGTTAACGGTGGCACCCGCAGCGGCAAGGAAATACTTGCCTATGGCTTCAAGAAATATCGGCTTGGCGAGGTAATCGGTAGCCGGACGGAGGGCGCTGTCCTCGCTGCGACGGCATTTCTCATTGGCGGCGGCTTGCTGTTACTCGCGGTCGAGGACGTGCGGGTTGACGGCGAGCGGCTGGAAGGCGTTGGCGTCGCACCAACGATTGCGGTCCAAGCTGACCCGGCCTCCGTGGGTCTAGGTGACCCTCAACTCAATCGGGCGATCGCGGTCCTATCCGGGGCCTGATCCGGAATTGGGTAACCCTGCGAAGAATGTATGGACGTAGACGTAGGAACAGCATTTTAGAGGTGTCTACCCTCGGACTTGGCTGCGGGAGCATTTGCTTTGCCTACGGTCCGTCGTCAGGGCGCGCTCACCGGTCGAGATCAACTGGCCCGCTGGAGAAATCGGCCCGGCGTAGGCGCGCACGTTTGTGATTGACCGCTTATGGCGCGCAAAGCGGCCGTTCGTGAATATTTGCACTTCTGCATCGTTCGGCCTCATTATGCTTCTTTGATAGAGCTTCGGGAACGACGCCCGCAGCGAACCGAAGGAGGACGACATGACGGTTTCGGCGGAACGAGCAGTCCTTGCCGGCGGCTGCTTCTGGGGTGTGCAGGATCTGCTGCGCCGGTATCCCGGCGTGATTTCAACCAGGGTGGGCTACACCGGTGGTGAGGTACCAAACGCGACGTATCGCAACCATGGAAATCACGCGGAAGCCATTGAGATTACCTTTGATCCGCAGACCATCAGCTATCGAAAGCTGCTGGAACTCTTTTTCCAGATCCATGATCCGAGCACGCTGAACCGTCAGGGCAACGACCGGGGAGCGAGCTACCGCTCGGCCATCTTCTATACCAGCAACGAGCAGAAGCGGATCGCGCAAGACACCATCGCCGATGTCGATGCTTCCGGCCTTTGGCCGGGCAAGGTTGTCACCGAGGTGGTGCCCTCGGGACCGTTCTGGGAGGCCGAGCCCGAGCATCAGGATTATCTGGTGAAATATCCGGACGGATACACCTGTCACTTCATTCGGCCGAACTGGACGCTGCCGCACCGGGCGGAGAAAGCTGAAACAGGCGCGAGCGGAGTTTCGGCAGCGTGACAAAGGGCTCCGATCTGCTGGTGGCCGCCCTCGAGAACGAGGGCGTCGCGTACATCTTCGCCATCCCCGGCGAGGAGAATCTCGACGTGCTGGAGTCGCTGCGGCGCTCGAAGATCAAGCTCGTGCTGACGCGGCACGAGCAGGCTGCCGGCTTCATGGCGGCCACCTACGGGCGTCTAACCGGACGCGCGGGCGTCTGCCTGACGACGCTGGGTCCCGGTGCGCTCAATCTGACGACGGCTGCGGCCTACGCGCATTTGGGCGCGATGCCGATGGTCATGATCACCGGACAGAAGGCGATCCGGAGCAGCCGTCAGGCGCGTTTCCAGATCGTCGACATCGTCGCGACCATGCGACCGCTCACCAAGCTGGCGACGCAGATCGTCTCCGCGCAGAGTATTCCGACTCTGGTTCGCGACGCTTTCCGGGTCGCACAGCAGGAGCGGCCGGGCCCGGTGCATCTCGAACTGCCCGAGGATATCGCAGCCGACGAAGCCGCTGCGAACATCGTTCCCCCGCATATCGTCGAACTTCCGGTTGCGCCTGCAGGGGCCATCGAGCGCGCCGCAGCCATGATCATAGGCGCCAGCAGGCCTCTCGTCATGCTGGGCGCCGCGGCGAGCCGCCCGCAGCTCGCTGAGCCGCTGTCGGCGTTCGTGCGACGATGCAAGATTCCATTCTTCAACACCCAGATGGGAAAGGGCGCCGTCAATGCCGGCTCCAATCTCTACATGGGCACGGCCGCGCTGTCGGAACGGGATTGGGTTCACGAGGCCATCGACCAGGCCGACCTGATTATTTCGATCGGCCATGATACCGTCGAGAAGCCCCCTTTTCTGATGGGCCATAATGGACCGCAGGTTATCCATGTCGGCGCTACGCCGGCGACGGTGGAGCAAGTATACTTCCCGCAGGCGGAGATCGTCGGAGACGTTGGCGCCAGCCTCGCAGCCGTCGCCGATCGCCTGGAGGGCAAGCTCACCAATGCCTCGGCATTGTTGGGTTTGCGGGAAGGGATTCTTGCTCACCTCGCCGAGCGGTCGACGGAGGATCGGTTTCCGCTGACGCCTCAGCGCATCGTGCACGACGTCCGCCAAGTCATCCCGCCGGACGGTATCGTGGCCCTCGACAATGGAATGTACAAGATCTGGTTCGCCCGCAACTATCGCACGAGCGTCGCCAATACGCTGCTGCTCGACAACGCCCTCGCGACCATGGGTGCGGGTCTTCCTTCGGCGATCGCAGCGTCGCTGATCCATCCGAACAGGCGCGTGCTTGCCGTCTGCGGCGACGGCGGCTTCATGATGAATTCGCAGGAGCTTGAGACGGCCGTGCGGCTCAAGTTGAACCTCGTCGTATTGGTGCTCGAGGACCGCGCCTACGGTATGATCCGATGGAAACAGGAAGTCGATGGGTTTACCGACTTCGGCCTCGACTTCGGCAATCCTGATTTCGTCGCTCATGCGAAGTCATATGGCGCCCAAGGCTCCCGCGTCGGAAGCGCCAGGGAATTCTCAACGGTGCTGGAAGCCGCTTTCCAGCAAGGCGGCGTGCACCTGGTCGTGGCGCCCATCGACTATAGCGAAAACATGCGCGTGCTCGTCAACGAGCTACACTCGGTAGTACAGCCTGTGTGAAAACTCCTGCGCCGGACTTGCGCGTGGAAGCACTTTCTCGATTGCGTTGAATAGAAAAAGAACAGCGCTGGCAGCCATCGTTGAAACAGAGAAAAGGAGAAAACAGTTCTGCGACCGCTCTGCTCGTGCACGTTTACACGCGACCTGGGTCAAACCGACGTTCGGGGAACGGCCGCTCTTGGCGGATACTGTTGCAAAAGTCCTAAATGGCGCGGCGGCCATTTTCCCGCCGAAAAACGAAACAAGCGACAATCGCCGGTCGATAGAGCCTCAAACCTGATACCAGAGTCGCTCATGCGTTTAGCGCGTTGCGGCG
>JBKQRS010000192.1:0-3445 GCA_052143915.1 Bradyrhizobium sp. | reverse complement strand
ACGTAACCCTCCGGTGAGGGCCGTCTTCCGGGCGACAACCTTGCCTGCGATAGTTTGCTGATTGATTTGCAAGCAAATGAGCAAACGTGAGCAAGGTTTCGGTTCTGTCGGGTCCGGAGCGGCGGCGGCGATGGGCGACGGTCGAGAAGCTTCGGATCGTTGAGGAGAGCCAGGCGCCTTCGGCCAGCGTCATCGAAGTGGCACGTCGGCATGACGTGCATCCCAATCTCCTGACGGTTTGGCGGCGGCAGGCGCGAACAGGTGCCATCGGGCCCGCAGCGGCATTGCGGCAGGAGGACGAGGTGCCATTTGCGGCGGTTTCAGTTGCCCCGAAGCAGCCGGCATGGACAGCTCGTGCTGGAACTGGCGGGACGATCGAGATCGCCTTTGCAAGCGGAGTGCAGCTTCGGATCACGGGGGCCGTCGATCCCGCGACGTTGACGGCGGCGGTGGCTGCGTTGTCGGGTGGACGAGCCCGATGATCCCGTTGCCGACCGGGGTGCGGGTGTGGCTTGCCACGGGCCATACCGACATGAGGAAGGGCTTCGCCAGCCTTGCGCTCCTGGTGCAGGAGGTGCTGAAGCGTGATCCGCTGAGCGGCCATCTGTTCTGCTTCCGGGGCCGGCGCGGCGATCTGTTGAAGGTGATCTGGCATGACGGCCAGGGCGCCTGTCTGTTCAGCAAGAGGCTGGAGCGCGGCCGGTTCCTGTGGCCAAGCGTGGCCGACGGTGTGGTGACCATCTCACCGGCGCAGCTCGGTTATCTGTTGTCGGGGATCGACTGGCGCCATCCGCAGGAGAGCTGGCGTCCGACCTCGATGGGGTGATGATTCTGCTTGCGGCTATTGATGGATGTGATTCCATCGGATTGTGACCGACAGTTCTGAATCGCTCCCCACCGATCTTGCCACTGCGCATGCGATGATCCTCGCCGAGCGCGCCGCGCGGGTTGAGGCAGAGGCGCTTGCGGCCAACGCTCAGGCGGCAGCCACACGCGCCAAGGCCGAGGTCGCCAATGCTCAGGCTGATCTATCAAGCACGGAAGCGCTCATCGGCAGGCTCAAGCTCGAGATTGAGAAGCTGCGGCGCCAGCTTTATGGCACCCGTTCGGAACGCACGGCGCGCCTGCTGGAGCAGATGGAGCTTCAGCTCGAAGAACTGGAAGCAACCGCTACCGAGGATGAACTGGCGGCCGAACAGGTGGCGGCGAGATCGCAGACCATCCAGTCGTTCCAGCGCAAGCGGCCTTCGCGCAAGCCGTTCCCCGACCACCTGCCGCGCGAGCGCGTCGCGATCCCGGCGCCGGCCAACTGTCCTTGCTGCGGCTCGGACAGGCTGTCGAAGCTTGGCGAAGATATCACCGAGACGCTGGAGGTGGTTCCGCGGCAGTGGAAGGTGATCCAGACCGTGCGCGAGAAGTTTTCGTGCCGGGCCTGCGAGACGATCGCCCAGCCTCCGGCTCCGTTCCACGTGACGCCGCGCGGCTTCGCCGGGCCGAACCTGCTGGCGATGATCCTGTTCGAGAAGTTCGGCCAGCATCAGCCCTTGAACCGGCAGAGCGAGCGCTATGCGCGGGAAGGCGTCGATCTGAGCCTGTCGACGCTGGCCGACCTGGTCGGCGCCTGCACGACCGTGCTGCAGCCGCTACACGCCCTGATCGAGGCGCATGTACTCGGTGCCGAGCGCCTGCATGGCGACGACACAAATGTGCCGATCCTGGCGAAGGGCAAGACGATCAAAGGACACATCTGGACGTATGTTCGCGACGACCGTCCCTTTGGCGGCAGGGCGCCGCCGGCGGCGCTGTATTACGCCTCACGCGACCGGCGGCACGAACATCCCGTGCGGCATCTGAAGGCCTTCCGCGGAATCCTGCAGGCCGATGCCTATGGCGGTTACAACGAGTTGTACGATCCCTCGCGCGCGGAGGGGCCGATCACGTCGGCGTTGTGCTGGGCCCATGCCAGGCGGCAGTTCTTCGAACTGGCGGACATCGCCGCCAATGCAAGGCGAGGCAAGAATGCGGGAGCGATCTCGCCGATCGCGCTGGAGGCGGTCAAACGCATCGATGCGCTGTTCGATATTGAGCGCGGCATCAACGGCGTTGCTGCTGCTGAGCGGCTGCGCATTCGTAAGGAGCAAAGCGCACCATTACTGGAGGCTCTGGAAGCCTGGCTGCGCGAGCAACGTGGCCGCCTGTCGCGCTCGGCCTCGGTCGCCGAGCCGATCGACTACATGCTCAAGCGATGGGATCGGTTCGCTCGCTTCATCGACGATGGGCGGATCTGCCTCACCAACAACGCAGCGGAGCGTGCCCTGCGCGGCTTTGCCCTTGGGCGCAAGTCTTGGCTGTTCGCCGGTTCCGACCGTGGCGCCGACCGCGCCGCGGTCATGGCCACGTTGATCATGACCGCCAAGCTCAATGACGTCGATCCGCAAGCTTGGCTCGCCGACATTCTCGCCCGCATCAACGACCACGCTGTCCACAGGCTGGATGAGCTTCTGCCCTGGAACTGGCGAAAGCCCATACCAAGCCGTGCCGAAGCGGCGTGAGCCAAAGAGGACACATGAGATCGAGCGGGTTTTCCACGGCAGAAAAATCGGCGGTGACGGCCGCCTGCCAGCACCTGATCGACGACTTCCTGAAGCCCCGCTTCCTGCCCACCATCCGGCCGACGCAGTTCAACTATCCCGTCGATATCCTCGGCAAGTGGCACGGCACCAAGTATCGCTTCATTCAGCGCTACCGCTCCGGCTTCCCGGAGAATCCCGGCGAAGAGTTTGACGCGCCCTTCGCCCGCCTTGACTGGATCAGCCGCAACCGCTTCGACCTCCAGTGGCATCGCCACACCGGAGAATGGTTCTGCCTGCACCGCAGCCTTACCCTCGCCGAAGCGATTGACACGCTAAGGTCCGAAGGATTGTTCCATCCCTTTTGAACGGCGCAAGTTCAGTCCCCGCGGTACTCACCGGATGGTTACGGAGCAACGAGGATTTGGATGCTTCGGGCGATGCCTGGTTGACGGCGAATGAGGCCGTTTCGTTCGAGCGTCACGATCATCTGGTGGACCGAGGGCGGGCTGACTTGAAAGTGGCGCTGCATATCGGTCTCGGCGGGCGGGTGTCGGAACATGTGCGAGTAGGTGTAGATGAAAGCCAGGTACTGGCCTTGCTTTTCGGTGAAACCTTGAGCGCTGAGGCTGCGAGCGGCGCCTGATTTTCGATTCATTTGTCGATTCGTCCGGTCCTCCAACAAGGAGGTCGGGATGAATGTACGTTATCGGGTCGAATTGAGCCAAGTCGAACGCAGTGAACTCACCGCGATGTTGAGCAAGGGCAAACGGGCCGCGCGCAAGCTCAAGCGCGCCCAGATTTTGCTTGCGGCCGATGCCGGTCGTGGCGACGAGGAAATTGCCCGCACGGTAGCGGTGAGTGGTTCCACCGTG
>JBKQRS010000191.1:0-11149 GCA_052143915.1 Bradyrhizobium sp. | reverse complement strand
AGCTCATCAGGCCGGACGATTTGCCGCCGCCGGACAGCTTTTCGCCTTCGCCGCGAAGCCTGGAAAAATTCGAGCCGGTGCCGGAGCCATATTTGAACAGCCGCGCCTCGCGCACCCACAGATCCATAATGCCGCCCTCGTTGACGAGGTCGTCGGCAATCGACTGGATAAAGCAGGCGTGCGGCTGCGGATGCTCGTAGGCCGATTTGGACTTGGTCAGCTTGCCGGTCTTCCAGTCCACGTAATAGTGGCCCTGGCCGGGGCCGTCGACGCCGTAGGCCCAGTGCAGCCCGGTGTTGAACCATTGCGGCGAATTCGGCGCGACCATCTGCCTGGCCAGCATGTAGCGCAGCTCGTCATAGAAGGCGCGGGCGTCTTCTTCCGCGGTGTAATAGCCGCCCTTCCATCCCCAATAGGTCCAGCAGCCGGCAAGGCGATCGAACACCTGCTTGGCGGAGAGCTCGCTGACATAGCGCTCGGATTCGGGGAGGTGAGCGAGCGCCTCGGTGTCGGGCACCGAGCGCCACAGCCAGGACGGCACGGTCTCTTCCTCGACCTTCTTCAGGCGCGCGGCGACGCCGGCTTTGCGGAAATACTTCTGGGCCAGAACGTCGGAGGCGACCTGCGACCAGAATTCCGGCACCTCGACGTTTTCGAGGCGGAACACCACCGAGCCGTCGGGATTGCGGATCTCAGATGTCGTCAATCTGAAATCAATCTGTGCGTAGGGTGACTGGCCGTCAGTCGTGTGGCGCCGTTCGATTCGCATGGTCGTGCCCCGTTCTTTTTAACCGGCCGCCGCCGCGGCGCCGGGTGTTTTTCCTTGAGCGAACCCTCCGGACCAAAGTTGAAGACAACTTTGGCCCAAGCGTCCGCAAGCTCTACCGGTGGACCCGGCCCTGTTTCTCGTCTTCCGGCCGCAATTTCGGTGCGAGCAACCGCTTGCGCTTGTTGCTTGCTCTTGGCTTGCCGCCGCATGGCCTAAGACGGAACTCCCCGGTTCCGGCTTACGCCATGTACTCAACCGCCATGTACTCAACGCCCCAACACTTCACCTGAGCCATTTGGCTCGTTTTTCGCGCTCCGACAGGCCCCCGGATTAGGGACAAAAAGACCCATATCCGCTGCCTCGACCGGCTGGCGGAGTGGTCATTTTTGGAACCCTTCAGGGAGCGATCAGCGGGACCCAAACACACTCGCGCCGAACAGGATCAAAGCTAGGACGACTCCATCGCGCCCGTCAAGGATTAGTACGAGTTCCTGAATCAAATACTAAATATGGTGGAAAGGCGGGGAAAACAGGGGGCCCTCGGCGCCGCTGTTGTTGCCAAGTATCAGTGAGTCCTCAGGGATTCCCAAGCAAAAAAATCGACTCCGCAGTGCAGTATCCGGCTTCATCCCGTTGTTCACAGGGCAACTATTTATTGTGGGTGAGGACTTGCCTCGAAAAGACTCACGTGGCGCTACGGACAAGCTCGTCTGGCATGCCATCCCGCCGATGGTCGCCTGCCCGGATTAGCGGCAATGTGCAGTTGATTCCCACCGGGCCCACCCTCTCATGACACTGCAAAACCAGCCGGGCGCGAAAGCGCGTATCGCACCCGCGGGCCTTGTGTTCCTCGCCATCACCTCGATCGGCTGGGGTTTCAACTGGCCCGTCACCAAATATCTCCTGAGCGAGCTGCCGCCGCTGACGCTGCGCGGCACGACCGGCGTCGTCGGCGCGAGCCTGTTGGCGCTATTGGCGATATCCCGCGGCCAAAACCTGCGCGTGCCGCGCGAGCTCTGGGGAAGGCTGGTGCTCGCCGCCTTCCTCAACGTCGGCTGCTGGATGGTGCTGATGGGATTTGCGCTGCTCTGGCTGCCGGCGAGCGAAGCGGCGCTGATCGCCTATACCATGCCGGTGTGGGCTTCGATCCTGGCGTGGCCCATTCTCGGCGAACGGCCGAATCTGCTGCGCGTCATCTCGCTGCTGATGGCGTTGCTCGGGCTGAGCGCCATCCTGGGCGGCAATGGCTTTGCGGCGAGCCTGTCCAAGCTGCCGGGAATCATCATGGCGCTCGGCGGCGCCATCGGTTTTGCGGTCGGCGCGGTTCTGGCCAAGAAACTGCCTATACACCTGCCGCCGGTGTCGGCCGCGGCCTGGCAGATCGGGATCGGCTGCCTGCCGGTGGCGATCGCGGGCCTCGCCATCGAGAAATCAAGCGTGGCCGGATTTTCCGGTTTTGACTGGATGCTGCTGAGCTATTCGACCGTGGTTCAGTTCTGCGTCGCCTATGTCTCTTGGTTCGCCGCGCTGGCGCGGCTGCCGGCGTCGGTCGCTGCGATCGGCACCATGGCAGTCCCCGTGATCGGGGTGGTCGCGTCTTCGCTCGCGCTGCACGAGCCGCTCGGCATCGGCCAGATCGCAGCGCTGGTGTTCACGCTGGCGGGCGTGGCGCTGGCGACGCAATCCTGACTGACACGCACGCCTGAAACGGTTGGCGAGGGTGTGTGTCCGCGATCGGCGTCATGTCTTGGATAGCGCGGCCGCGGCCGTTTTGCTCTTCAGCGCCCGGCGTACCATCTCGTCAAGCTGCGGCTTCCGATAGGGCTTGGTCAGCAGCAACACGCCCTCGTCGAGCCGGCCATGATGCACGATGGCATTGTCGGTGTATCCGGAGGTGTAAAGCACCTTTGTTCCCGGCCGGCGCTTTTCCACTTCGTCGGCAAGCTCGCGACCGCTCATGCCACCCGGCATGATGACGTCGGTAAACAACAGGTCGAAAGGCTCGCCACCGGCGACCAGTCCGATCGCCGCGCGGCCGTCGGCGGCGGCGATGGTCTGGTAGCCAAGGCTCTGCAACTGCGCGACGACGAAGTTTCGCACCAGCGGATCGTCCTCCACCACCAGGATCGTTTCGGAGCCGCCCCAAGTCGGAGCGATGGCGGAAATCGCCGCCTCGGCGGGGCCGGCGGCGGGCGGCAAATAGAGCCTGATCGTGGTGCCGTGACCTTCCTCGCTGTAGATCCTGACGTGCCCACCTGATTGCTTGACGAAGCCGTAGACCATGCTGAGCCCCAGCCCGCTGCCCTTGCCAACTTCCTTGGTGGTGAAGAACGGCTCGAATACCCTGTCGCGAACCTCCGCCGCCATGCCGGCGCCGGAATCGCTCACCGCGAGCATGACATAGCGCCCAGCCGTGACGTCCGCATTGGCCTCGGCATAGGCTTCGTCCAGCACGACATTGCGTGTTTCCAGCAGGAGCTTGCCGCCGTCCGGCATCGCATCGCGCGCGTTGATGGCCATATTGAGGATTGAATTTGCCAGCTGCGACGGGTCGATGCGCGAGGCCGCGACATCGCGCTGCAGGATGGTCTCGATTTCGATCTGCTCGCCGAGCGTCGGCCGCAGCAACTTGGCGATGTTGAGAACCGTGTCGTTGATGTCGACATTGCGTGGCTGCAGCGGCTGCCTGCGGGCGAACGCGAGCAGATTCTGGATCAGCTCACCGCAGCGCTCCGCCGCCTGATCGATCAAGGCCGCGGTTTTCAACAAGTCCGGCCGGCCCGCCAGCCCCGCCACCAGCGTCTCGGTGGTCCCGGTGATGACGGTCAGCATATTGTTGAAATCATGCGCGACGCCGCCGGTGAGCTTCCCGATCGCGTCGAGTTTTTGCGCCTGCTGGAGCTTGCGCTCGGTTTCGCGGGACGCCGTGACTTCATGGAAGACAAGCGCGGCGCCGCTGATTGCGCCATTGGGGTCACGCAATGGTCGGCCGCTGACCAGGAGATGAACGGGATCGCGGCTGCCGGAGAAGCGGGCCACGACCTCCTGTCCATCGAATTGTTCGCCGCGCAACACCCGGATACTCGGAATCTCACCTGGTGGCATCGGTGTTGAGCCGTCGCTCCGGTACCGGGTGCTTTGCTCCCTCAACTGCGCGACGGTCATGCCGGGGCGGCAGCGCAGCACCCGTTCGGCGGCTTCGTTCGACAGCACGATCGCTCCCTCGGCGTCGATGACGAGTACCGCTTCCGCCATGCTGTTGAAGGTGTTTTGCAGCACGGACGTCGAGTGCCGAAGCTCCTCATGGGTTGCCACCAGATGCCTGGTTCGTTCCGCGACCGCCGCCTCAAGGGATTGGTTTGTCGCTTCCGATGCACGCAACGACGTCTCCAGCTCCAGGCTCGAGCGCCGGGCTTCGCGCATCAGCAGGGCTGCGAGCATCAGGATCAATGCTACACCGGTCAGATTGGTCACAATGAGAATGGAACGAGTCCGCTGCGAGTCCGCCCTGCGAACGGCGAGCAACCGTTCCTCCTCGGCCGCCAGCTTGTCGAAATTCGTGCTCAATGTCGCCATCGCTACCCGGCCTTGGGCCCGGGCCCTCAGCGCGGCCATTCCCGCCTCGTCGCCTGCGGTATGAAGCCGGATTATTTCACTGCTGACGGTGAGCCGGCGGGCGATCGGGGGTTCGCTGTCTTCGAGCAATCGCGTTTGCGTGGGATTATCCTTGCTGGCCTCCTTCAGATCGGCGAATGCCGGTGCGATTCGGTCGCGAGATTCGCCAAACTCCTTCACGAAATGCGGGTCGTTGGTGAGTACAAAGCCGCGCGCCGCACTTTCCGCGCGGCGTATCAGCAAGAGGGTATCGGAGAGCTTCTTCTCGACGCCGAGGGTATGATCGACCCAGGCCGCATCCGATCGCGACTTGGCGTCAAGGCTGATCGAGGCCGCGCTGATCACCAACAGAACTGCGAGGCCGATTCCGAGAATGAAACGCTGCGAGCGCATTGAAGGTTTTTCATCTGGAGAATTGCGCGGTCGCGTTCGGTTTGGCGAGACACTGGTTGATCGCGGCCAGCAGCGCGTTTGGCGTGAAAGGTTTGCGCAGGCAGACCGTGGCACCAAGATCAAGGGTCATTTGAAGGAAGTCGGGCGAGGGCGTATCGAAATTCGCAAAAGCGTAGCCGGACACGGCGATCAGCGGAATCGCCGGTGCACGCTCGTGGAATATCCTGATCGATTCGAACCCGCGCATATGCGGCATGAAAATGTCGACGAGCATCACGTCGAACGCCGACGCCTCAAGCGCATTGATGCCCGCTTCACCTCCATCGGCAACGATCACTTCGAAGCCATGGCGTTGAAGACAGAGCTCAATGGCTGTGCAGACCATCGGGTCATCATCGACCACAAGAATACGCGACACCTACCAATTTCCCTTCGCAGCCGGAGTTAAAGGGTTGAGGTTGCAGCCGAATCAAGAACAGAGCCCAATTAGGTCCGAAATGGCGCGATGCGTCTGCACGGAACCGTGCGTTTGCGGCCCCGTGAAGCCACAAAGCTGTGACAAGCCGCTCGGCCCCCAAGACGCTTGGCCTCCAAAAATCGCGCGGTCGATGAGTGACGGCGCTGTCGCCCAATCCGGATCCGGCTACGGGCAGGGGTGCTGACAACCACCATCGCCAACATAAGTTCCGGACGACGGGTCGTGGGAACTATAGGTTTGCACGAAGGTGGCCCACCCCTCCCTGAAGGCGAACGTTCCCGAGCCGCGCCCCTGGTGCACGTTCAAATTGCAGGTTGGCTCAGTTGTACGCGGAATGAACGGACAACGATGACGCGAACTTGATCGGCAGGGCCGGGGAGGCATCGTGCCGAACGGCCTTGGCAGCCGACTGAACTGGACAATTCGGCCCGCCGGTGGCATCAGGACCGGCAACGTTCTCTAACCGGCCAGCGCTTATGAAACTGTTTCTGCTCAAGCTATTCACATGGTGGAACGGCCAGACCTTCGGCACGCAATTGTGGACGTGGCGGTTCGGCGAACTGGTCGGCGAAGACGAGCAGGGCAACCGCTATTTCCGCACCAAGGGGCGCAAGATCGATCCGACGCTCGGCTTCGAGCGGCGCTGGGTGATCTACAACGGTTATGCGGAAGCGACCCGCGTGCCGCCGTCGTGGCACGGCTGGCTGCATCACACCGTCGATGTAGCGCCGACCGAAGAGGCCTATACGCCGCGCGAATGGGAAAAACCGCATGTGCCGAACATGACGGGCACGCCTGCGGCCTACCGGCCGTCCGGTTCGACGCTCGCGAGCGGCCGTCGCCCCAAGGCCACCGGCGATTACCAGCCGTGGACGCCGGGTAGCTGAATCTAACGCGTCGCAATAGAGCCTGTGAACAACGGGAACAGCGGGGACATTTGCCGCGGCGCTGTTGTGTCCCGCGTGGGGGCATGGCTCAATGGGGCATCTTACGGAGATGGGAAACCACCGCGACGGTTCGGGCTCCAGTTCGCGACTGCCCCGATAAGCAGCGGCTTCCGATCAGGATTTAACTGGGAGATAGGCCCCCGGGCATCGACATCCTGAGATCGCCCGTCAATGTGAAGCTGCCGTAGGACAGGAAAGGCCGCTTGGGAAACCAGGCGGCCTTTTTCTTTTTCCTTTTAATGAAATTCCGCGCCCGATTTGAGCCTTACGCGAGCCTTTCGGCGGCGCGCTGGTTGGCGGCGCGGCGGCGTTCTTGCACGGGCACATTTCTTTCCTTAAGGCGCGCGACTAACTCCGGCGGCGCAGTATCGGGCGAGCCGGAATCGAATGGCGGCGCCGGGTTGTATTCGAGCCGGAGCTGGATGGCCTGCGCGGCCGGCCGGTCGACCAGGATCGAAACCAGCGTCAGCGCAAAATCGATTCCCGCAGTGACGCCGCCGCCGGTGACGCGGTTGCGGTCGACACATACCCGCGTCTTGGTCGGGATCGCCCCATAGAGGGAGAGAAATTCCATCGCCGTCCAATGCGTCGCCGCGCGATACCCCTTCAACAGGCCGGCCGCGCCCAGCACCAGCGATCCCGTGCAGACCGAGGTGATGTATTTCGCGCCCGCGGCCTGACCGCGCAGGAATTCGAGCATCTCCGCGTCATTGATCATGTCGTCAGCGCCGGCGCCGCCGGGGACGCAGATCACGTCCAGCTGCGGGCAATCGGCAAAGCTGGTAGTCGGCGTGATCGTCAGCACGCTGTCGCTTGCGATCGGCTCGATCCGTTTCCAGATCAGATGCACGTTCGCGCCCGGCAGGCTGGAGAACACCTGCAAGGGACCGGTGAGGTCGAGCTGGGTCACCTTTGGAAACACCAGAAGTCCAATCTGAAGCGGTGCCGACATGATGAGGGGCTTTCGAAGTTTGGCTTGACGATGCCACTCTGGCATGGTCGTCTTCTGTCCGAAATGGCAATTTTCCCTCTTTTTCGGACATTTGCCTTTTGACATGGGCCAAATCATGATCGGCGTTTTCGTATTTCCCGACTTCCAGCTGCTGGATGCCGCCGGCCCGATTTCGGTGTTCGAGATCGCCGGCCGCTTTGCCGGCGCCGCCTCGTCAATCAAGGTGCTTGCGGAAGTGCCGGGTCCGGTGCGCAGCTCTTCCGGCGTCGAGTTGCTGGCGCGGGGTTTGCGGTCCGCGGGCGCCATCAGCACCCTGATCGTCGCGGGCGGCGAGGGGGTTCGCGCGGCGGCGCGTTCCGCCAAGGCGCTGGCGTTTGTCAGGGCATCGGCAAAGCGCGGGGTTCGCATCGCGAGCGTCTGTTCGGGCGCCTACATCCTGGCCGAAGCAGGCCTCCTGGATGGCCGTCGCGCCACCACGCATTGGCAGCGCACGCGGCATTTCCTGTCCGCTTACCCCAAGGTGAAGCTCGAGCCGGACCGGATCTTCGTCCGCGACGGCGACATCTGGAGTTCGGCGGGGATCAGCGCCGGCATCGATCTGGCGCTGGCGATGGTTGCGGAGGATTTCGGCGAGGAGGTCGCGCGGCAAACCGCGCGCCAGCTCGTGCTCTATCATCGCCGCAGCGGCGGGCAGTCGCAATTCTCGTCACTGCTCGAGTTGAATGCGCCAACGGGGCGCTTCGGACCGCTGCTGACCTGGGCGCGCGAGCATCTCGACGCACCGCTGACGGTGGAGCATCTGGCCGAGCGGGCCGGCATGAGTTCGCGGCACTTCACCCGCGCCTTTATCGCCGAGACCGGCACCACCCCGTCGAAGGCGGTCGAGCGCCTGCGGATCGAGGTGGCGCGGCAGCAGGTGCAATCCTCCGGCGAGGCGATCGAACGCGTGGCGCAGTCGACCGGCTTCCGCGATCCGGAGCGGATGCGCCGCGCCTTCATCCGCGCCTTCGGCCAGCCGCCGCAATCGCTGCGGCGCGCGGCGCGCGCGGGTTAGGGGCGTGAACTCATCGATCGAAGGACATTGGTGGACGATCCCTCTGGCATAATGACGGACGCAAGTCGGAAACGGGTGCAAGGTCCGAAAAGGGCCCAAGAACTGACATGCATCGCAATCGTGTTCGTCAACCCGCCGCATCCGGGCCCGGCTTCCGCGCTAGTTCGCGAGACTGAGCACTAGCGCGATTGCCCCCACCAGAATGAGACTGACGGCCCAGGACGTATCGAGATTTAACCAGCTCCGCGATATAAATTTGAGACCAAGATAGCGGTAAACCAGCCACGCCGAACATCCGCCGGCAGCGATCATCGCGGTGGCGTGGACGAACGAGACCAGCACGGCCATACCGAGATTGGCATTCATGAGGGTCCCGGCTGCCTCGTGGCCTTTGTCGAGGTCGGCTTCCCGGCAGAGCCCGAGATAGATCGGCACCAGCATCAGTCCCGCGCCATGGGCGATGGCCACGGCGAAGGACCAAAGCGCCAATTGCGTCGGCCGTATCCGCGCCAATGCCCTTGGGTGGCGTTTGTCGACAAGCCGGAAGGCACCAAACCCGATGACAAGCAGGCTGGCGCTTATTTGTATCTGGCGCTGCCATTCGATGAGTGCCACCAACAGCGCGAAGGGAAGGAGAACCAGCAGCATCGCCAGCAGATGGCCGGCCATTAGCGGCCAAAGGGCAGCCACCAGGGCGCGCGGGCTCCTTTCCATCAATCCCGCCGAAACGGCGAGCGGCCATCCCATTCCCGGATTTACTCCGTGGTAGAGGCCGCTCGCGATGACAGCCAGCCAGAGCCACGCTGGTGTCCAATCCACTCCGCTCAAATTCAAACCGACGGGTAACAGAATGAATCTGTCGAACAGTCACCGCCGTCGAGCCTGATCTGGTGCGCCCGGTATCCGTCGGGGAAGTTGACCCAGTAGTCCTTTGCCAACTCCAGGCCACCGCCTTGCGTTGCATTGGCCATCACCTCGGCGCCCGGTATGCCGTCAGGATAAAATTGATCATCCCACGTCGAGTAGAGCGAGTTGGTCCAGTACACCCGTTTGCCGTCCCGGCTGATCTCTACCATCTGCGGACCGCCACCATATGCCTTGCCATTCGGGTGAGGCGTGTGGCGCGCAATGCCGCCGATACGCACTGAGCCTGCAAGCCTGGGCTTCCTCGGATCGGTGACATCGTATTGGCGCATCTCGCCGGTTCCCCAGCAGGCGACGTAGAGAAACTTGTCGTCCATGGAAAGGTCGATGTCGGATACCAGCGGCGGCACTGCACCAAAACCTTGCAGAAGCGGCGGCAGTTGCTCCTTCGGCGTGGGTTCCGCTGGGATTGTCGCCGTCTTCTCGATGTGGAACTTGCCGCCTTCGCGCCACCAGGTCCAGATCGAGCCTTCGAGGTTTGTGGTGTCGACGACGACGCCGAGGAAGCCATACTCGCGTACGGGGTCGTGAGCCGGGCGCACTTCGAGCGCCATTTGATGATTGGCGCCGAGATCGATCGTCTGGACATTTCGCCGAGCCCTGAGATCCCAGAAATGGATCCGATGGCCATACTTGTTCGAAAGAAGGTCCTCCGGCACGAGCCCGTTCTCAAATTGCGGTGGCAACGCCCACTCGCTCGTGACCATGTAATCGCGCGGCAGGTTCCACCAGAAGTCATAATGAAGGGTCTGGGGACCACGATCGATCTCCCAGCGTCCGAGCACTTCGAATGTCTCGCAATCCATGATGAAGACGCCCGGCGGTCCGTCGGTGCCATCCTTGCCGCCGCCACCGAGAGTGCTGACGTAAATGCCTTCCGGCCCGCAGTGAACTGTATGGGGCCGCGAGTAGCCGGTCTTCTTAAAGACCTCCTCAGGTTCGATAATCTTGTGAATCGTCGCCTTGGTGGGGTCGGGCTTCGTATCCACGATATAAATTCGAGAGGAACGGATCCCGGGGATGATGAGGTAGCGCCGCTCCAGGAACGCGTGTCCGGCGAGCGGCGACAAAGCCGACGAGCAAGCATTCCAGCCGAAATGGTGAAACTCGTCGCCCTTGTTGGGCATCACGACCGTGTGGACCACCCGACTGAAAGTCGGAGAGCCAGGCTTCACGTCGATGACTGCGAGTGCGTCGGGTTTTGAGAAATCAGGGCTAAGCAGCAAGGTGTACGCGAAACTCTCTGGCGGAGCTTCCATTGCAAGCTTTGGCGATGCATGAAACGTCGGGTCGGGCCTTAGCGTCATGGTAATGCCTCCCTATCTGCGTGGACATAATCAGGATTGTTGAACTCTCCTTGCGATTGCGGTCGGCCAGCTTGGCTTGTTGTGACAATACCATCAATTGCTGGAACGATGGAGGCCGCGATCCGCCGACGAAGGCTGAAGGCGCATCCGCGCCCGCCGGCAAGTCGGCATTGCTTTTTGACCAATACCTTTCGATCCCCGCTCGTTATTGCGAGCGGGGGATCGCGCAATCACGGCCATCGACACGACGAAATGTCGCAGTTGGAGGTCTCTCGCGTCGACCGATTCCTTCCGGTCTTCGCCACAAGCGGACAACTCCCGAGTCAGTTTATCTCAATAGGTCAACGGCTCGTACCTACTAGCTTTCAACGACAGGTGTGCGTCTCGACGCCGGCGCCTGAATCAGGATCGTCTTGGCCTGTCTCGAACCGACCCACGCTGTTGGCACCGACCAACAACGCACTCGCGATCACGCCACAAGCACCCGCCGTACACATATTCTTGTCGTGACTCGCCGCGAGTTATGACAGAATTACTACGGTCAGATTTATGACAGAATTATTACAATCCAATATCAGTTCGGTTACATGTGGAGCGGTTCATGAGTTTGGAATGGCGGGCGCGGTCAAGTTCCGTATCCAGTTCTTTGGCCTGGTCGAATCCCCTGGCCTGGTGGTGGGGTCTGTTGACCCTGGTCAGCGGCGTAAACA
>JBKQRS010000190.1:0-8129 GCA_052143915.1 Bradyrhizobium sp. | reverse complement strand
CGGTCTTCTTTGCATGTCCGCTTTGGGTCAAAAGCAGACATTGAGGCATGACATTGGAATGTCCGCTTTATCCGCAAAAGCGGACATTAGAAGGCAGTCGCGTAATGTCCGTTTTTGACCCAAAGAGGAACTCACGAGTCGGCTGACCTGACGGCACCTATTTGATCATGCCGTGTGCTTTGTAATATTTGAGCGCGGCGGGATGGAGCGGCACCTCGATATCCGCAAACAGCTTGTCGCCTGGCTTCGGGTCCCAGGCGCGATAGACGTTGCGCATATAATCAAGCGCATCCTTGGAGTACATCTGGTTAAGAAGTTCTGTCACCACGCCGTCCGGCGTATCGGCGCGCGCCAGCAGCAACGAGGAGACTGCCACCGAATGTACCGGCTTGTTTACCCCCGCATAGGTCCCGGCCGGAATGTCAAAGGCCTGGTAGAACGGGCTCTCCTTGTGCAACTCCGCGACCAGGTTGGGCGGAATGTCGAGCAGCACAATCTGGTGCGTGCTGGCGAGATCCACTACCGCTGGCAAGGGTAAGGCGGAGGCAGCCATGAAGGCGTCCACGTTGCCGTCGCGCAGATTGGAGGCGCTTTCGCTGAAGCCCAAATTCTGGATCGTCACCTTGTCATTGAGCCCGGCGAGTGGGAACAGGAAGTTGGCGGTGGTGGCCGAGCCCGAGCCTGGCGCGCCAATCGAGACACGTCGGCCGGCGAAATCGGCGAGCGTCTTGATGCCGGTCGAGGGATAAGTGACCAGATGAATCGGCGCGGAATCGAGCGTCGCGATACCGCGTAGCCTGTCGCTTTGCTGGCCCTCGAACTGGCCGGTGCCGTGGCGTTGCTGATATGTGGCTATGGCGTTGACGAGACCGAATTCGAGTCTTCCGCTAGTCAGCAGGCGGGCGTTTTCTACCGAACCGCGCGTTGTCTGCGAAGTGATGCGAAGCGTCTTGGAATGCTCATTCACCCAGTTCGAAATCCCGCCACCGTAGAGGTAATAGCTACCACCTGGATTGTCGGCGCCAAGCAGAACTTCCGTCTGCGCCGCGGCCGGGTGCACCGCGAACAGCACAGTGAACAACGACAAGGCAATGATCCGAAGCATTTTTCCCTCCCTGAGCCGTACGTCGCTAACGCGCGTCGCTCGCGATGGCTAGTTTATTTTGACGATACGAAATGAGGATGCCAATGGCAATCACCACCACGGCGATGGCGAGCGAAATTGCGTCGTGGATGAACACGAGCAGGATGCCGCCGACGCCGATGACTACGCGCGGCACGACTGACAGCTTCCGCCAGAAATAGCCCTCGATGCCGGCGGCGCAGAACACGATGCCGAGGATGATCGCGATCAGCGTGAGCGCAATTGCGGCTGGCGGGCCGTCAAGCAACAGCGGCGGCTGGTAAACGAACAGCACCGGCAAGAAAAACAAGCCGGCCCCCTTCAAAACCGCCGCCCAGCCGGTTTCCCACAGCCCCGATCCCGCGATCGACGAGGTGACGTATACCGCCATCGCCACCGGCGGCTTGATGTTGGACGCCTGGCTCCACCACGTCACGAGGAGATGTGCCGCCAGCACCGGCACGCCGAGCTGAATCAACGCCGGCGCCGCGAGTGTAGCGAGGATGAGATAGGCCGGTACCACTGATAGACCCATGCCGATCACGTAGGCGATGGCGTAGACCAGGGCCAGCGTTCCCGCGAGGCTGCCGTGGCCTGTGCTGATAATCAGGCCGGTGAGACGCAGGCCGGTGCCGGGCACCAACAGGCATTCCGACATGATCGCCACCGGACCAGCCACCGTCATGATCGGCAGGGCGTGCAGAGCGCCATGAGCCATCGATTCGAAAATCGCGCGCGGTCCCATGCGGGATTCGGCGCGCAGCCAGCTGGTGACCAGCGTCGCGCCAATCGCCAGCAGCGCGATAAAGGCGAGCGAATAATTAAACCCAACCATGGCCACCACGACCACAACCGGCAGTAGGAAATGCCAGCCGGCGCGCAGCGTCGGACCGACCGGCGGCAGCGATGCCCGCGCCGCGCCAAACAGTCCATTGCGCCGGGCGTAGAAATGCACCTGCATATAGACAAAGAAGAAATAGAGCAGCGCCGGCACCGCCGAATAGAGCGCAATGGTCGCATAGGGAATGCCGGTCAGCGCCACCATCAGGAACGCTGTCACACCCATCACCGGCGGCAGGATGGTGCCGCCAGTCGAGGCGGCGGCTTCAATTCCGCCAGCGATGTGTGGCTTAAAACCCGCCGCCTTCATCAGCGGAATGGTCATCGTGCCGACTACCGCGGCATTGGCTGCCGCCGATCCGGTAATGCTGCCGATGACGGCGCTCGACGCCACCGCGGCTTTTGCGGTGCCGCCCACCTTGTCGCCAACCAGCGCCAGTGCCGCCTTGGAGAAGAAATTGGATGCGCCCGAGCGCAGCAGAAAAGTGCCAAAGACCAGGAACAGGAACATCTGCGAGGCGAGGACATAGGTCAAGTCGCTGTAGAGGCCGTCGGTGCCTGCGAACATGTAGCTGGCGATAGTACGTGCGTCGAAATCGGCATGGGTGAACGGCGGTGGGAACCAGGTGCCGAAACGGAAGAAGATCAGGAACACGATCGAGATGATCGGTACCGACCAGCCAAGTGCGCGGCGGCATGATTCGAGGCAGGCTGCCACCATAAACCATCCGAGCACCATATCGAGATCGGAAATTGGCATCCCGATCATGGCGACAAAATGCACATACATAAGGTTGAAGCGGATCGTCGCAACGGTGACACCGAGGATGACGAGGAGGTCGATGAAACGCAGCGTCAGGGAGTGGCCGGTCGGCTTCATGGCAAAGCCCAGTGCGATGCCAAAGAAGATGAACAGGCTGCGGTCGAGTTGCGGGTAATGGATGCCGACTAGCGCGGTCCACATGTAGTAGAGCGTGCAGGCGAAGCCGAGCGCGTAGGCAAACTTGGTCCAGGGGCGGAGGAACCGCGCGCGCAGCGAAAGTGGGCCGGAAACCCGTGTGTGTTGGGGTACCTCGCTATGCGCCATCATGCACCCCTTGCGCAGTCGAACACGGCCTTTGCCAGGGCGAGGTCGCATACCGCCATACCCTGTATTATAACGAGCACGATGCCTCGCGTGACTATTTGTTTGCGGCCGTTGAGCACCTCGCCGATGGTGGCATCGAGCCGTGCCGCGATCCTTTCGCGCGTCAGCTGCCCAGACTTGATCCAGTGCGCGCCGCTTCCCACGGTACAGACAAAGTCGAGTTCATCGACGACGAAGGCTTCGGATGCTTCGAGCACATCGCTGTCGAATTCATGCTGCCCGCCCATGCCGCAGATCAACATCGGCGGCTTGAGATCGCTTGCGGCAAAGAGCGTTTCGGCCGCGTCGGTCAGCGTGACGGCGATCTGGGACCGCGCGAGTGCGTCCTTGATGCTCGTGGCGGGGCGCAGTGGGTTCTTCGTCAGACTTTGCCAACGCACGCTGGCGTCGCGAGCGCGGGCCTGATCGCGCGAGGCGACAAAGATGAGCTTGCCTGGAAAGACGAAGCCGGCGCAGCGCACGAATTCCTCAGCGATGCGGCCGGTGCCGATCAGCGCAATGGCCTCGAATCCAGCCGGCGCCAGCGCGCGGCAGGCGACGAGACCGGTCACTGCGGTACGTACGCGGTGGAGAGCTGTCTCGGCGACCAGGCCCAGGGGCGTGGCGGTGATCGCGTCCAGCAGATAGACATAGGCGCGCGCACCGCCCGGGAGATGCTTGCCATCGCCGATGACGCGCAGGCCGGCAACACCTAAGCGATCGAGCACCGCACCCTTGACCTTGAATTCGACGCCAGACCCGCTCCGACCACGCAAACCCAGCGCTGAGGGATGGGAGACATCGGCCGCACCGGAGGCAGCTTCGCGATAGGAACGCTCGATGATTTCGATCGCCCCGGCGCGGTCGATCAACCGGATGACGTCTTCCTCTTCAAGGAGTGTGAACACCGGGCTATTCCGCCACCACGGCGGCGAAGACGCCGCCACCAGGAGGTGCCTGGTGCTCGGCGCCGCCCGAGACGAAGAAACGGCCGTGGCCCAGCAGCGCGCCGAGAGCGCCCGAGGCGGCCGCGCGCATGTGCTTGTCGGGATCGAGGTCGCTCGAGAAGGCGGTGGTACGGCCGCCGCGCAATCGGCCGTCGGGCGCGATGCTGGCCTTGAGGAAGACCGCCCGGATCTTGCCGGCGCGGGCGAGCTCGCGGGCAGCGGCAATGGGCCGAGAGGCGCCCGGCGCAAGGATGCGCGCCATGCCGTCGATGTCGATCAGATCGGCGATCAGGCCGCTACGCACCGGTTTGGGTCCGCCCGGCTGGTTCGCCAACACGATCGCCTCGCAGCGCCGGGTTTCGGTGCCCGAGAACACCATGGCGCGCCGGCTGTGCAGCTGGGTGCCGCGGCCGAGGACGTCATCGGCGAGCGCAGTCTCCTCCACTTCGCCGAGCGCCGCGCCGATGCCGAGCGCGGCGATGCCGCGGGCCAGCACCGAATGCCCCGCACGCTCGCGGTAAAGAGGTGACAGCCCGACGGCCTCGTCGCGCGTCAAGAGTGGCGCCTTCATCAAAACCAGAGCGACGTCCGAGGGGTTTGCGCCGATCTTGGCCATTGCCTCGGCGACGACGCGCGTGGCGATCCGTCCATGCGCCGGCACCGACATCATCTCGGCGGGCGGCACGGGCTCGGAGCGCGCCGCGCCAAAGGCAAGCCCAGCGACACCGCCGCGATCGAGTTCGGCAAGAAGATAACCGCCGGGCGCGATGATACCCTCGCTGCCGGTCGAGATAATGGTCTGGACGGGAACGCCGCTCCCGATTCCGGAATCCGCGAGGCATTGCTCGATGGCGCGCAGGGCGAGTGCGCGACCGAAGTCGTTGATCGTCGCCGTGCCCTCGGTCTTCACCGCCAGCGCGAGGTTCTTCAGGTTCGGAGACCCGAGCGACTGAAGCATGCGCGCGAGTTCGGCGGTGTCATCGGGCGCCGCCATCTCGAAACGCAGAATTTCAACCGCCATGTTGTCGTGCCAATCGGGGGAGGGTTCGAAGTTTCCGGGCCATGCGCCGTTTCGTATTCTGCCCGACTCGATGTAACCACTGCAATCACCCTGCAGGACGAAAAGCCTTAGTCGCTAGCCGCGTTGATCGAGTGCGCGCGCTCAATCCGCGCTACCGTGCCTTCTCGCATCAGGCAGCCCTCGAAGCGTTGTTGCCACGGTCCTGCGGACCGCTGTCCGGCATCGCCGCCAGCGTCAAGGGCAGAATCCCAGGACGTGCACTCATAATGGCGCAGCTAATGTCCGCTCTTGGAGGTAAACCGGACATTCCAATGTCATGCCGCCATGTCCGCTTTTGACCCAAAGCGGACATTGGCAAGAAAGGTTTGACCAAATGGCAGACCCAGCAGGCTCATCTCCGTAGCCAGGGTCGCAGTTTAGCTTCTCGACGATAATGTTGGGCGCGGTCAGCCGTTCACCCTGAACGAAGAGCCGACAAAAAAAGGCCGCCAACCGAGACGGCCTCGTAGCTTACGAAAAAACCCCCGAGCCATTGCGTCATACGACCGACGATGAACTCACGCGACTTTGTTGATATCTCGCGGCTTACGACTCAGGTTTGTGGAAGAACAGCGGATTTTCCTCGATCGCAGAGCGGATGATCGCGTAATTATCGTCGGTCGCCAGGAGGAAGCCGTCGAACCGCAACGCCGCCAGCGCCGCCTTATCGTGGATGCCGAGGAGCCCCTTGCGAAGCGCCGCGACGACCCGGGGATCGAGCCCCGGGCGGGCGACCCACGGCTTGGTGACGTTCCGGAAGGAGGCGAGCTGCCGGATCGGCATGCCCTGGTTGACGAGCTTCTGAAAGGTCGTGCCCTCGAGCGCGCCTGCGTTGAATTGGCCGGATGCAACCGTATAGGCGACGCTGACGTGATGACCCAGGTACTCAAAGCTCTTCAGATCATCGGCTCTGATCCCGTGACGTGCGAGATAAAGCTGCGCCAGATATCGCCCGATGGTCGATTGCTCGTCGCCGAAGGCGAAACTCTTGCCCTTCAGATCTTTGATCCTCGTGATGCCGCTCGTGGCGCCGACGCAGATCACCCCTTCGAAGAAGTGGGAACCGCCGTACCGTTCCGCCGCGATGATGGTGATGCCGGGCGCTTTATCCTTGGCCTCGACATAGGAAGCAGGGCCGAGGCGCTCGAAATCCGAATGTCCCTGGATCAACCGTTCAATGCCGAGCTGGTAGTCGCGCTCCACAACCATATTGATCGTAACCTTCTCGCCGAGCGTCCGTCCGACGGCCTGTTCCAGGAGATCGAGCGTCGGGCGGATTTGCTGGACCATCGCCGACGGTTTGTCCGAAGCATCGACCCCGAAGGTGAGTTGAAGCTGCGCGCGGGCCTCATGGAAACCAATCAGCAGGAAGCACGCAGCGGCGAAGAGCGGCAGACGGCAGTAAAAACGCATTCGAGATGACACGGCCATGGGATTTTCGGGGCAAAAGTGAACGGGGGCGACGGTCGAGGCCGATTACACAGTACAATAATTAAGCAACTGCATACACGGCACTATGGATAAGTAACCGCTAATCAATGTCCGGTTTACCCCCAAAAAGCGGACATGCGACGCCGCCGAGGAGATCAAGAAGAACAATGCCCGCCATCATGTGGGCCCTTTGCACATTGACTTATATTGAAAATAATACAGCGAATTTCGATTGCAATCTGTAGATTTAGAATAATTAGGCTTACCCAAAACTCATTCGCAGAATTGCGGCTGGGGGAGCGGATCGGGAATGCGCCATCGTGACATTTGCTAACACCGTGATCCTCACGACACGCGCACTGGCCTCACGGGGGCGTGTGCTTGGCATAGCCTGCCTCGCCCATATGCTGCACGACGGCTATTCGAGCATGATCTATCTACTGCTTCCGTTCTGGCAGCGGGAGCTGGCGCTAAGCCTCACCCAGGTAGGCATTCTCAAGACGCTCTATTCCGGCGCGATGGCAGCCGGTCAGGTGCCGGCGGGCCGAATGGGCGAGCAGCGGGGCGAAAGATTCCTTTTGGTCGCGGGCACGCTTCTTACCGCCGCCGCGGTGCTGGCCTTGCACATGGCAACGACGCCACTTGTCCTCGGCCTGCTGCTCGTCTTGGTCGGTCTGGGTTCGAGCGTCCAGCATCCACTCTCCTCAACGCTCATCGCGAAGGCTTATGGCGGACCGGGACTGCGAACGACCCTTGGCACCTACAATTTCTCCGGCGACCTTGGCAAGATGGCGATCCCCGGCCTTCTAACCGTGTTGATCGCCGCGTATGGTTGGCGCAGCGGAACACAGACGGTCGGCTTGCTAGGCGTGGCGACTGCGGCGGTGCTGCTCGTGGCGCTGGCGCCGAGAGGAACAAGTATCACGCATGAGCAGCGACCGACGGCCACTCCTCGACCGTCGCTGCCCGAGCCCATTCGGCGACGCGGATTTGCCACCCTCTCCGCCGTGGGAATGTTGGATAGCGCCACGCGGACCGGTCTCCTGACCTTTCTGCCTTTCGTATTGGAGGGAAAAGGAGCGCATGCCACGGCCATCGGCATAGCCTTGAGCCTGGTCTTTGCCGGGGGCGCCGTCGGCAAGTTCGCATGCGGGGCGCTAGCCACCCGGATCGGCATTTTGCGCACGGTCGTCCTAACCGAAGGTGGCACGGCCTTGGCCATCGTTCTGGTGCTCGTCCTGCCGCTGTCCATCTGCCTTGCCTTGATGCCAATTCTCGGGATCGTACTCAATGGTACGTCGTCGGTGCTTTATGGCACGGTACCTGAACTCGCGCCCCACGGCCGGGAAGCGCGGGCGTTCGGGTTCTTCTACACGGTCACGATCGGGGCCGATGCGATCGCGCCGACGCTTTACGGCGCAGCCGGCGATGCCCTTGGCCTCCATGGATCGATGCTGCTAGTAGCGGCCGTCGTTCTGTTAGTCCTGCCGCTCGTCGCTTTGCTCCGGCCCGTTATCCGCTAAAGACCGATATGACGTGGACATGGCGGAATGTCCGCTTTGTGCGGCGGATTCAACCGGTCATTGCAACACTGCTCGTAGT
>JBKQRS010000189.1:0-14738 GCA_052143915.1 Bradyrhizobium sp. | reverse complement strand
GGCCGCCGCCAAGCGACTCGCGAAGTTCACGGTGTGGTCGATCGCCGACATCACCCGCGACCGCGAGCGCCAGGAAGACGTCTTCCAGGAGCTGCAGCACGCCATCGAATATCTCGATCACGCCCCGTGCGGGTTCTTCTCCGTCAATCCGGCCGGCGAGGTGGTCTATATCAACGCCACGCTGGCGGGCTGGCTCGACCAGGACCTCGCGGAAATCGGCTCGGGCGGACTGAAGCTCGCCGATATCGTGTCGGGCGACGGCGCCGCGCTGTTGACCGCGATCACCGGCGATCCGGGCGATGTCAGGACCGAGACCTTCGACGTCGACCTGCGCCTGCGCAACGGCAAGACGCTGCCGGCGCGGCTCTATCACAAGCTGGCCTTCGGGGCCGACGGCCGCCCCGGGGCCTCGCGCACGCTGGTGATCAGCCGGGCCCGCGAGGACGGCGCCGATCCGCAGCGCACCGCCGAGGTGCGCTTCATGCGGTTCTTCGACCACACGCCGATGGCGATCGCGACCGTCGACCGCTCCGGCGCGGTGGTGCGGTCCAACGCGCGGTTCGCCAAGCTGGCGCAGAGCCTGCCGTCGGCGCCGGGCGCCAACAAGTCGATCCTCGCGGTCGCCAGTCAGCGCGATCGCGCCGCGCTGTCGGCGGCCATCGCGCGCGCCGCCGAGGGCCAGGGCGACATCGCGCCGGTCGAGGCCATGCTCGACGGCACCGCGGAGCGCTGGGGCCAGTTCTTCATCACGGCGGTCGAGAAGGACGAACGTGATGCCGAGGTCGCGATCGTCTACATGCTGGAGACCACCGACAAGCGGACGCTGGAGAACCGCGTCACCCAGCAGCAGAAGATGGAGATGGTCGGCCAGCTCGCCGGCGGCATCGCCCACGACTTCAACAACGTGCTGTCCGCCATCATGATGGCGAACGACTTCCTCCTGAACGCGCACAAGCCGACCGATCCGTCGTTCCAGGATATCATGCAGATCAAGCAGAACGCGACCCGCGCGGCGACGCTGGTGCGCCAGCTGCTCGCATTCTCGCGCCGCCAGACCCTGCGGCCGCAGGTGCTCGATCTCGGGGACGCGCTGTCGGATCTCACCATGCTGCTGCGCCGCCTGATCGGCGAGAAGGTCAAGCTCGACCTGGTGCATGGCCGCGATCTCTGGCCGGTCAAGGTCGACGTGTCGCAGTTCGAACAGGTGGTCGTCAATCTCGCCGTCAACGCCCGCGACGCGATGCCCGACGGCGGCACCTTGACGGTGCGAACCGCCAACGTCCCGGCCGAGGAATCGGCGCATCTCGCCTACAAGGGCATGCCGGCGGCGGATTATGTCAGGATCGACATCTCGGATACCGGCACCGGCATTCCGCCTGAGATCGTCGACAAGATCTTCGAGCCGTTCTTCTCAACCAAGGAAGTCGGCAAGGGCACCGGCCTCGGGCTGTCGACGGTATATGGCATCGTCAAACAGACCGGCGGCTTCATCTATGTGGATTCCGAGCCCGGCAAGGGCACCTCATTCCGTATTTTCCTGCCGCGGCATCATCCCGAGCAGGACGTCCAGCCCGACACCGTGGCTGCGAATGGCGCGGCGAAAGAGCCGTCGGCCGAGGCCAAGCCGCGCACCGATCTCACGGGACAAGGCACCATTCTTCTGGTCGAGGACGAGGAGGGCCTGCGCTCCCTGAACGCGCGCGGCTTGCGCTCGCGCGGCTACAGCGTGATCGAGGCGTCGAACGGGATCGAGGCGCTGGAGGCGCTGGAAGAAAGGAACGGCGCCGTCGATCTCGTCGTTTCCGACGTGGTGATGCCCGAGATGGATGGCCCGACCCTGCTCAAGACGATGCGCAACCGCAATCCCGACCTCAAGATCATTTTCGTGTCGGGCTATGCGGAAGATGCCTTCGAGAAGAGCCTGCCCGAGAACCAGCAATTCGCGTTCCTGCCGAAGCCTTTCACGCTGAGCCAGCTGGTCGCCGCGGTGAAGGAGACCATGGCGCCGTCGTGAGGCGTCGACCGAAACTCAGCCGTCATTCCGGGATGGTGCGCCAGCACCAGACCTCAGATGTGCAATTGCACATCGTAGTTCGATGCGGAACCTGTCATCGGGCCGCGCTTCGCGCGGACCCGTTGGCATCGCCCCGGAAAGACTGCTTTCGCTCGGCTTGGTGCGCTAACCTCCTAAATCAGCCCTGTCGCCGTCTCCCCGCGACCGAGGGCCGCAGCTACCCTCCCTCGTAGCGGCTTCACTTTTAGGCAACCCTGCCCATGTTAGGAGCGCTTCCCCCTGTCGGGGATTTGAGGAATTTGACATGAAATCTACGCAAGGCGCCCGCGGCATCCTCCAGGCGATCGCCGTGGTGCTGTCGCTCGCGTTACCCCTGATAGCGGCGGTCTCGCCGGCCGACGCCCGGATCGGCGGTGGCCTCAGCTCGGGTTCCCGGGGAGCGCGAACGTTTTCCGCGCCGCCGAGCACGTCTACCGCGCCCAATGCGGCGCAGCCGTTCAACCGCACCATCACCCAGCCGGCTGGCCCGGGTCTGGGCGCGCCGGCTGGTGGCGGGTTCTTCAACCGGCCCGGCATGGGCATGCTGGGCGGCCTCGCCGCGGGCTTCCTCGGCGCCGGCCTGCTGGGCATGCTGTTCGGCGGTGGAATGTTCGGTGGCCTCGGCGGATTGTCGTCGATCATCGGCCTGATGCTGCAGGTCGGCTTGATCATCATGGTGATCAGGCTCGCGATGTCGTGGTGGCAGCGCCGTCATGAACCCGCCGCCGCCTATGCAAGCGGGCCTGCCGGGCCCGGTGCTTCGCCGAGCTTCCGCGCTGCGTCGGGTTTCGGGCTGGGATCGGGCAGCGCGCCGCTTGAGATTATTCCGAGCGACTATGAAGCCTTCGAGCGGCTGCTCGGCGAGATTCAGGACGCGTGGTCGAACGAAGACGTTGCCAGATTGCACACGCTGGCGACGCCGGAAATGGTGTCGTATTTCACGCGTGACCTCGACGCGAACAAGGCCCGCAGCGTCGTCAACAAGGTTTTCGGCACCAAGCTGTTGCAGGGCGACCTCGCGGAAGCCTGGCGCGAAGGCGATGCCGACTACGCCAGCGTGGCGCTGCGGTACTCGCTGGTCGACAAGACCCTCGATCGCGCCACCAACCGGCTGGTCGAAGGCAGCGACGCGCCGATGGAAGTGACGGAGGTGTGGACCTTCCTGCGCCCGCGCGGCGGCAACTGGGAGCTCTCGGCGATCCAGCAAACCTGATCCGCCGCAAGGCGACAACACAGCAAGGCGCTGCGGTTCATTCCGCGGCGCCTTTTCATTTCGGCGTCGCGCAACCGGAATAATGTCGGTTAGGATGGGGTGGTCCCGGAGCGGCCGGCTCATGCTCGAGCCGTTTCAATCAAGAACAAATCGGAGGAACAGATGCGCATTCTCGCCCAAACCATCTCGCGCGTGGGTCTGGTGGTCGCCGTCGCGGCGTTCGCGGTGGTTGCGGCCCAACCCGCGCGGGCGCAATCGGCCGATACGACGTTCTTCGTGACCTCCGTTGGTATCGGCAATGGCGGCAATCTCGGCGGTCTCGCCGGTGCCGACAATTACTGCCAGACGCTGGCGCAGGCCGCGGGCGCCAATGCTTCCGGAGCGAAGACCTGGCGCGCCTATCTCTCGACGCAGGCCGCCGATGGCAAGCCGGCCGTGAATGCCCGCGACCGCATCGGCAAGGGACCGTGGCAGAACGCAAAAGGCGTCGTGATCGCCAAGAATGTCGCCGAGCTGCACGGCGCCAACAATCTGACGAAGCAGACCGCGCTGAGCGAGAAGGGCGAAGTCATCAACGGCCGCGGCGATACGCCGAACCGCCACGACGTGCTGACGGGATCGCAGGCCGACGGCACGGCTTTCCCTGCGGGCGAGGACCGCACCTGCAAGAACTGGACGAGCAGCATGCAGGGCGCGGCGATGGTCGGACATATCGACCGCATGGGATTGCGCGACGATGACGCCTCGAAATCCTGGAACAGCTCGCACCCCTCGCGCGGGCCGGATGGCGGGTGCTCGCAGGCCGACCTCAGGAGCACCGGCGGCGACGGCTTGATGTACTGCTTCGCGGCGAACTAGTTTCGTATCAGCGGGTTAGCGCACACGAACATAGCTTCGCAACGGCAGGGCTATGTTCGTACTCTATTGAAGGATCGCTCGATGCGTTATGAACTCTATTACTGGCCGTCCATTCAGGGTCGCGGTGAATTTGTCCGCCTCGCGCTGGAAGAGGCCGGCGCCGATTATGCCGATGTCGCGCGTACCGAGCGCGGCATGGCGGCGATGATGCGGCTGATGGAGGCAAGCGGCGGCACGCCGCCGTTCGCGCCGCCCTTTCTGAAGGCTGGCAAGCGCGTGATCGGGCAGACCGCCAACATCCTGTTCTATCTGGGGTCGCGCCACGGTCTGGCGCCGAAGGCGGAGGCGGCGAAGCTTTGGGTGCACCAGCTGCAGTTGACGATTACGGATTTCGTGCTGGAAATTCACGACACCCATCATCCGCTCGGGCCCACGCTCTACTACGAGGATCAACGCGCGCCCGCCAAAAAGCGCACCGGCGAATTCTGGAACGAACGCGTGCCGAAATATCTCGGCTATTTCGAAGGTCTGTTGCAGAACAATGGCGGCGTCTATCTGACCGGCCGCAAGGTCACTTATGTCGACCTCTCGCTGTTCCAGCTCGTGGAGGGGCTGCGCTACGCTTTCCCCAGGCGCATGAAGGCGTTCGAGCGCCAGATTCCCGGACTTTGCGATCTGCACGACCGCGTGGCGAGCCGTCCGAAAATTAGAGCCTATCTCGCCAGCGACCGCCGCATCGCCTTCAACGAGGACGGCATTTTCAGGCATTACAAGGAATTGGATGTCTGATCCCGTCATTCCGGGATGGTCCGTTAGGACCAGACCCGGAATCTCGATGTTGTGGTGCGAGATTCCGGGTTCGCGCTAACGCGCGCCCCGGAATGACGGCGGTGGTGATTACCTGTTCCGTCCATCGATCGGCGTCATCGCCAGTTTGGCGAGCTCAATCCCGTCGATGCAGCTGACATTGAGCGCCACCACCTCGGTGCCGTCGGGCTTTTGGCCGCGCGCGAACACGTCGACCCCGCAATCGATGCAGAGCTGATGCCGGATGGCGTGCTTGTTGAACAGATATTCCCGAAGATTGTCCTCGCCGGCGCGCAGCTGGAAACTCGTCGGCGCGAGGAAGGTGAAATGCAGGCCCTTCTTGGTGCAGATCGAGCAGTTGCATGCGGTCACCATGGCGAGATCCGTGGTGCATTCGAAGCGCACCAAGCCGCAGTGACAGCCGCCGGTAAGGGTCTTGCTCTGGGGCATCGGGTCTATGTCCTACCTCACCAAAGTCCGGGCACCAGACGATAGCGCACTTGCGTCCGGTAGTCCGCGTAACCGGGCAGGCCCGCGACCAGCGCGCGTTCCTCGATGGCCACGCGAATGGTGAACAGTATAACGAACAGCGGCGACATCGCCACGCCCCACCACGAGCCCAAGAGGAGCGGTACCCCGATGAAGAACAGCACGGTGCCGCTGTACATCGGATGCCGGACAAGGGCATAGGGACCGGTGGAGACCACGCGGTGGCCGCGTTCGGTCTGCAACCTGACAATGGTGGCGGCGAACGAGTTCTCGCGCATCACCCACATGATGAAAACGGTTGATATCAGCAGCATCGCCAGCCCCAGCAGCTGTAGCGCGATGGGGACGTCGGAGCCGTGCATGCGCTGATCCAGGCCGATCGCGACCAGCCAGATCAACGCAACAGCGCCGAACGTCATGACGAATTTCTTGTCGGCGGCCGGCTGATCGTTCCGCAGCATCGGACGCATCCGCTCGGCAAGCAGCGCGGGGTCGGTCCTCGCCAGCCACAATCCGCAGGACGTGCCGATCAAGGCCATGGCGCCGAGGAATACCCATGCGGCTTCCCAGCGCAGGGTGCCGGCCGAGGCGAACAACAGCGCGCCCATCGCGACGATCCAGATCGCGGTTTGCAACAGCCATTTTGCGATCATGCGGCGTCCTCTCGTGAGGGACCCATGATCGCGTTATTTTTCGGCGAACTTGCGGCGCTGGTTACCCCCTTGGAGGGGCGGAGGCCGCGCATCCTCAGACCAGCTGGTCGACCCGCGTGCCCTGTCCCGGCGGCAGCGCGGCCTGAACCGGCGGCTGGGCCGCCCCGGCGTCGTTGGCGTCCCCGTCGGCCTGCACACCAGGCGCTTGGGGCGCGCTGGTGTCGGGAGGGGTCACCGGCAGAGACGCCGGAATGCTCGAAATGCTCATGGACGGGATCCTCTTCACGCTTGCCTGCCGATTGTGGCGAAGCGGATACCAAGGCTTTATGAATCCAATCGGTAAATCAGGGGATATCCCGGATACCGCCCGTCCCATGGTGAACGCCGGGCACAATACAATCGCTAAAATTGTAGCGATTGCGGGGAGCGGCTTTATCTATTCATCCCTGCCGCGCGAGATCGCGATCGAGACCTCCGTCTTGGTCCGCGAGCAGTTCATGTCGAGGCGGCGGTAACGCGACTTGACATCGTCGCCGCGAAAAAAGCCCATCTGCGAGAGGCAGCGTGCGACACCCTTCTGCAGGTCGTCCTTCGGCAGCGTGAAGACGATGGCGGCGGCGCTGGCGACGAAGCTGACAAATTCCGGCTTCGGTTTGCGGCCGTCGGCCTTGGCGTAGAGTTCATTGCTGTAGTTGCGGTTGGCGCAGCCGAGCGAGAGCTCCTTGGCCAGCGGATGCGACAGATAGATGACGTTGGCGGCCGTGATCCCGACCTTGAGGCCGTCGATCTGGCTCTTGAGCTGGGTCGCGATGTCGTCGCAGCGGTCGGCGCGCGCGGGTGAGGCGGCGAACGCAGCGAGCAACCCAAGCATGGCGAATATCGAATATCGAAGCGTTTTTCTTGTCATGAATACCCCCGCGCCATTGAAGCTTGCGCGGCAGATTCATGCAAGCACCCAGCCGCGACCTGGTGCCGCCGGTTTGAAGTTCCTGCGTCACGCGCGGGCATGACCGGTAAATTGCAGCGTCGCACGAAATCGAGGGAAGGGCGACGATCCATGAAGAAGCCAACGGTTAAGTACAGCAAGGGCGAGATCGGCCCGGTTCAGGATCGTCGAGGACTTCCTGCCGTCGCCGGACAGGCTGGTGCTGCGCGAGGACAATGTGAAGGTGACGCTGAGCCTGTCGCAGCGCTCGGTGGCATTTTTCAAGCGCGCCGCGCGCCAACGCCGCGTGCCCTACCAGCGCATGATCCGCGCGCTGGTAGACGCCGATGCGGAGAAGCAGGAAGGGAAGGGGTGAAGATTACCGCCTAACGCTTCGTTGCCGATGGTATGCGAGGAAAAATGAGGGACGTGCCGCGGACGCAGCCATCCGGAACCTTCCCTTTATCTGAAAAGTGCTTAGAACCGTTGCATCGCCGGACAGCGTCAGCAGGCCTTCCGGCCCCAAAACCCGCGAGCCAACCCGATGAACGCCCCCACCGCCTTCCCCGACCAGCAAAAGCCCGTTCCGCCCTACAAGCACACGCCGCTGTTTCCGTTGGGGCCGGACACCACGCCCTACAAGAAGATCACGACCGAGGGCGTGCGGGTCGAGAAGGTTTTGGGCAAGGAGATGCTGGTGGTCTCGCGCGAGGCGCTGCGGGCGTTGTCGGAGGCCGCGTTCGGCGACATCAATCATTACTTGAGGCCCGGTCACCTGAAGCAGCTGCGCACGATCCTCGACGACAAGGAGGCCAGCGACAACGACAAATTCGTCGCCTTCGATTTCCTGAAGAATGCCAACATCGCCGCCGGCGGCGTGTTGCCGATGTGCCAGGACACCGGCACCGCGATCATCATGGGCAAGAAGGGCTGCAACGTCATCACCGATGGCGACGACGAGGCGGCGCTCTCGGAAGGCGCGCGCGATGCTTACCTGCGCCGCAATCTGCGCTATTCGCAGGTGGCGCCGCTGTCGATGTATGAGGAAAAGAACACCGCCAACAACATGCCGGCGCAGTGCGAGATCTATGCGGAAGGGGATGACGCCTACAAGTTCATGTTCATGGCCAAGGGCGGCGGGTCGGCCAACAAGAGTTTCCTGTTCCAGGCGACGCCCTCGGTGCTCACGAAAGATCGCCTGCTGGCGTTCCTGAAGGAGAAGGTGCTCACGCTCGGCACCGCGGCGTGCCCGCCCTATCACCTGGCGATCGTGATCGGCGGCACCTCGGCCGAACTCTGCATGAAGACGGTCAAGCTCGCTTCCGCCCGCTATCTCGACGCGCTGCCGACGCACGGGTCGGCCGACGGCAACGCCTTCCGCGATCTGGAGATGGAGCAGGAAATCCTGAAGATGACGCAAAGCCTGGGCGTCGGCGCGCAGTTCGGCGGCAAATATTTCTGCCACGACGTCCGCGTGATCCGGCTGCCGCGCCACGGCGCCTCGCTGCCGATTGGGCTTGGCGTGTCGTGCTCCGCTGACCGCCAGGTGCTCGGCAAGATCACAAAAGACGGCGTCTATCTCGAAGAGCTCGAGCATAACCCGGCGCAATATCTGCCGACGCTGGAGCACGCGCTCCGCGGCGAGGTGGTAAAAATCGATCTCAACCAGCCGATGAAGGAAATTCTCGCGACGCTTTCAAAGCATCCGATCAAGACGCGGCTGTCGCTGACCGGCACCATGATCGTGGCGCGGGATTCCGCGCACGCCAAATTGCGCGAGCGGCTGGAGAAGGGCGAGCCGCTGCCGGACTATTTCAAGAACCACCCGGTCTATTATGCCGGTCCCGCCAAGACCCCGGAAGGCTATGCCTCCGGCGCGTTCGGCCCGACCACCGCGGGACGGATGGACTCTTTCGTCGACCAGTTCCAGGCCGCGGGCGGCTCGATGGTTATGGTGGCCAAGGGCAACCGCGCGGTCGCGGTGCGCGAGGCCTGCAAGAAGCACGGCGGCTTCTATCTGGGCTCGATCGGGGGAGCCGCGGCGAACCTCGCCGAGCACTGCATCAAGAAGGTCGAGGTGGTGGAATATCCCGAACTCGGCATGGAAGCGATCTGGCGCATCGAGGTCGAGGATTTTCCGGCCTTCATCATCATCGACGACAAGGGCAACGATTTCTTCAAGGAATTGAACCTGGGGTAGGGGGCCGCGTGCGCATTCCCGACTCAAGCCGGACATCGCGTGAGGTTCGAAGGGTCCCGGAAAGCGACATCTAGCCAACGGCTAAAGTCTTTCCGAGCTGAATTGAATCGGCAGGGGATTCCCAAATCAGCCGTGATCTGCTTCACGCTGCATGCTGGTGAGGGGTGCAGCATGTATGGCGCGGCCTTCATGGCCGGCAAAGGGCATCAGGTCGCCGAGCCCGCCGGTCACGTCGTCGGCGGGATTTTTTTTGGTCTTGGCCGCACGGTGCGGCGACCGGTTGATTTTGATGGCGTGGGTTTCGTCCAGACGCCCTTCGACACGCCTGACGCAACATGCGCCCCGAAACGAGAAGCCCATCTCTGCTCGAAACGTCTTTGAAGGTGAATAGGAATAGCGCTCATAGCCGAAAGCTCCGCGTTCATGGTCGCCCCGGTCTCTGGGGGCGTCAACACGCGCGATCCCTTAAAGGTCCGCCATGGTGCTGCACAGCCTCGGCATCATCCCCGGACGACGAGAGGCGATGGCCGGCAAGAGAAACGGCCCCAGCCTGGGGGCAAGCCGAGGCCGTCCTGATAAGAACTCCCGACGGAGGGGGGCTTGTCCAGTCGGGTGTTCCCTGCGCTCGACACCGCCAAGCACAGACGACTCCAATCCAGCTACCTGTGAATCGTTCCGGATCGCACATTCAATTGAACGGCTGCGCCGATCGGCCGGCATCTGAAGCCCGCAAATTCCCGACTAACCAGCGGCCTCCTGGAGCATGATCCGGAAAAGTGGGTACCGGTTTTCCCTCGCGACAAACGCGAAGCGTTTGCGCGGAGATCATGCTTAAACAAAAAGATAGAGCGAGATGACGATTCAACGAAAAGTCATCTCGCTCTAGACTCGGCAAATGGGCATTCGCGAAATCGATGATGAGCGAGGCTTCGCACAGTCGTTTGGTTTGCTCCGGAACAATTCCTCGTCTGGCGTATTCACCGGTCGTGCCGTCGGCACTCGTCATGCGAAACTCGGCCTCGGCACCTCCAGGCCTAGGCCATTTCTTTGAGTGATCCATAGCGGCATCTAATGAAGGAGGCCGCCACAAGTGCGGCCTCCTTGAGATAGTAACGATGGTTTAGAAGTTTCTTCCTTCTGAAAACATCGGGTCACGGGCGCAAGCATCGTCGCCGCGACTATCCCAACTACCTCTTGCTCGCCAGCCGCTCCAGGCTTCGTAATCGTACACCGGCGAATAGGGATTTCCCGGTTCGATCGTCGCGCAATAGGTGCTCTGGGCGTAATGCCCCGGGTAGACTACCCCGTGCCGCGCCATCGCCGGACCCGCCAGCACCGAAGAAAGCACCGCGGCCGTGCCAATCAATCCGAATTTGGTCATGCGTTCCTCCCTCTGGTTCCGGTAACGCAACTGACCAAGCGAGGAATTCGAACGGAGGTTCCGACCTGGGTTCCTAAAAATTAATTGGCTCCTAAAAGAAAATTGATGGTGCCAGCGGAAAATGGCGCTGGCCGGTCTATCCCAATCAACGGATTTAATCAGACCGGCCCAGTTGGTCCGATGCCAATAGCGGCCGTGCCGCGAGTCCTCGATTATGCGATGGCGGCACGTTTCCGACACGCCAGTACATTTCGCCAGATTTAAACGATTTCCCTGCGGACACTATCAGAAACCGCACGCTGTCTGATCTAGCCGCCCGTCGCCGACATATGCCGCGCCAGCGCCGGGCGTCCGCCGGGCCCGATCTGGAAATCGTGGCCGTGCGGCTTGCCGCGGACCGCAAGCCCGATCGCCTGCATCACGGCGGCATCGCCGCCATCGCCGCGCAACACCCGCTTGAGATCGAGCGCATTCGCTTGCCCGAGGCACGGGTGCAGCACGCCGGAGGCTGTCACACGCACGCGGTTGCAGTCCTCGCAGAAATTGTGAGTCATGGGCGTGATGAAACCGACCTTCCCGCCGGTTTCGATCACGCGGACGTAGCGCGCCGGCCCGCCGGTTCGCTCGGCCAGATCGACCAACGTCCAGCGCTGCTCGATCTGGCGACGCAGCGAGGAGAGCGGGAGGAACTGATCGGTGCGGTCAGCGCCGATCTCGCCCAGCGGCATGGTTTCGATCAGGGTGAGCGTCATCCCGCCGGCATGGGCAAAGCCGATCAGATCGTCGATCCCGTCTTCCGTGAAGCCTTTCAGCGCCACCGCGTTGAGCTTGACCGCCAGGCCGGCCGCCTGGGCCGCTGCGATCCCTTCGAGGACGCGGGCCAGCAACCCGCCGCGCGTGATCATCGTGAATTTGTCCGGATCGAGCGTGTCCAGCGATACGTTGACCCGCCGCACGCCGAGCACGGCGAGTTCCTCCGCGTAGCGCGACAGCTGGGTGGCGTTAGTCGTCAGCGTAAGCTCCCGCAGCCTGCCGTCGGCCAGATACCGGGAAAGGCTGCGGAACAGCTGCATAATTTCCTTCCGCACCAGCGGCTCGCCGCCGGTAACCCGGATCTTTTCGACCCCGGAGGCGATGAAGCACCGCGCGACCCGGTCGAGCTCTTCGAACGTGAGCAGTTCCTTGCTTGGCAGAAACGTCATTGCCTCGGACATGCAGTATCTGCATCGCAGATCGCAACGATCCGTCACCGACAGCCGCAGGTATTTCACGCGCCTGCCAAACCCATCAACAAACGGAACCGACATCGCTTGCCTCCCTTTCCCCGGCTGCTATCAAGTTCCGATCACCACGCGATCACGCATCCGCCGCCGCCAGCATGTCGGGGACCGACACGAATTTTTCCCGCGGCTTGCCGCAGAGCGCGCCCCTGCGCTTCTCGGCCGCGTCGATGGTTGCCCAATCGCCAAAACTCACGACGCGCGCAACGCGCGTATTGAGCCGCGCCAGCAGCGCACCGGGATCGCCTGTACGCTGCCCCGCCCGCGCCGGCAGATCTGCAAGGATGGCCTCGGCGGTGGCCGTGCCGCAACCGCGGTTGGTGCCGATGGTGCCGCTCGGGCCACGCTTGCTCCATCCGCAGACATAGAGACCTCCGATGACCGAGGAGCCAATCGCCACGCGCCCGTCGATGTTGGCGTGCACGCCCCGAACGTCGTCATAGGGAACGCCGTCGAGCGGCGCGGTGCGGCGGCCGACGCTGCGAAACACCAGGCCACAGTCTATGTTCTCGACCGCACTTGATGGTTGCGCGAAGTCGATCGTCTCCACCCGGCCCTGTCCCCTGATGGCAACGGGCGACAGGCCGAACCGGAAAGTGCACCGCCGCGGCTTGGTCAAAGCCTGCTGCGAAAATGTGCGGAGCAGTGCCAGCTTTTCGGTCAGTTCCGGATCTTGTGGATTGTCCGGCGTAAAGTCATCCGGCACGACGTCCCGGCTGTCGATGGTCGTGTCGCAGGCCTCAAGGTCGAGGAAATCGCGCAGCTCCTTGGCGCTGAACCTCGCCTGTGGCGGCCGGCCGCGCCCGACCACGCGAATTTCGCGAATGCGGCTTTCCGCGAGAGCCTCGAGCGCATGCGCGGCGATGTCCGTCCGGCGCAGCTCGTCGGCGGTTTTGGCAAGGATGCGCGCCACGTCGAGCGCCACATTGCCATGGCCGATCACGGTCGCGACTCCGCAGCCGAGATCGAAATGGCAGTCACGGTAGTTGGGATGGCCGTTGTACCAGGCGACAAAATCGCCGGCGTGATGGCTGCCGAGAAGGCCTTCGCCGGGGATACCCAGCGATCGGCTGATATCGGCGCCGGTGGCGAGAACCACCGCGTCATAGCTGTCGCGCAGCTCGTCGATCGACACATCGCGTCCGACCGCGACCCCACCGATGAAACGAAACCCCGGCGCCTTCGCGATTCTGTCGAAGGCTGTCGTAACCAGCTTGAGCTTTGGGTGATCGGGAGCCACTCCAAATCGAACGAGTCCGTAAGGCACCGGAAGCTGCTCGAACATGTCGACGGCGAGCGGCGTGCCCGAGCGAAGCAACGCTTCCGTCGCGTAGAAGCCGCTTGGGCCACTGCCGATCACCGCGACGCGAAAGCTGTCCGGATCGGCCCGGTCAAGATCGGATTTAGTCATCGTCCGAGCTCTTGCCGGCGCGCATCGGCGCCGGGCAGTGGCGGCAGGCGCGCGGTGAGGACAGGTGTCTCGGCCGCGCGCTTGCGGTTGACGTCGATCCAGAACTTCTTGTCGGCGGCCAGGCGGTAGTCAGGTTCGATGGCGCCGACCGGGCAGACCGGGACACAGCCGCCGCAGTCGATGCAGTTCTCCGGATCGATGTACGTCATCTTCTCATCGACATGAAAGCACTCGACCGGACACACGGTGACGCATTCCGTGTATCGGCAGCCTCGGCAGTTGTCGGTGACCACATATGCCATCGCGATATCCCGGGTCAGCCGTTCAGAGCTTGCCGACCTGGACAAGCACGTCCGAAAAGGTCGGCGCCCGGCCAAGGTCGGCGTAGGCCGGTGGCGTGAGCGCGTGAACGGTCGCTCCCTTGCGGTTGGACCGGTGCCAGTATCCCGACGGCGCCATGACCACGCCCGGCATGACGTCCGGCGAAATACTGGCGAAGGCCTCGAACGCACCGCGGTCGTTGAATACCCGAATCGGCGCGCCGGCCACGATGCCGCGCCGCTCGGCGTCGTCGGGGTGAAGGAACACCGACTGCTCCTCGCCCGCCTGGGCGATTTGCGCGGGCAGATTGCCGTAGTTCGAGTTCAGGAACGCGTGGCTCTTGGGCGTGATCAGGCTGAGCGGATAGCGCTTGGCCAGCGCAGGCGTCGTCTGCGGGTTCTCGTTCGGCGGGATGTAGTGTGGCAAAGCATCCACCGGCGTGCCGTCCTGGTCGCCGTTGTAGCCCTGCCGGAACAGCGGCACGACGAAGTTGCCGCCGCCGGTGATGGTCGACTTGAATTCGCACTTGCCCGTGGGCGTCGGAAAATTACCCTCGCGGTGCGGCGCCCAGTCGTCGGCAGATGGCACAGTGAGCCGCGCATAGCCCTTGGCCTTGACGTCCTCAAGGGTGATTCCCTGAAGGACAGGATTGGTCCAATCGAGCGACGCCTCGATGATCTCGTCATCGGTCCGGTAGAAGGACGGGTCCTCGATGCCCATGGCTTTCGCCAGGCGACGGAACAGCTCGGTGTTTGACACCGTTTCGCCGAGCGGCTCGATCGCCGGGTTGTTGTAGGACAGATAGAGATGCCCCCACGAGAACATGATGTCTTTCTGTTCCAGCTGGGTGGTCGCCGGCAAAACGATGTCGGCGTATCTGGCCGTGTCGGTCAGGAAGTGTTCGCTGACCACCGTGAACAGGTCCTCGCGTTCGAGACCCTGTTCGAGTTTGGCCTGCTCGGTCACCATGGCCATGGGGTTGGCGTTGTAGACGAACAGGGCCTTGATCGGCGGATCGAAGCCGAGTTCGCCGGTCAGCGCCGGCCCAAGCCGCCATGAATTCAGCACCCGCATCTTTTCCGGCTGCAGGTCGGGCCGCATCAGCACCTCCCATTTCACCGGAAAGGCCCAGATCGGCAGTTGCAGC
>JBKQRS010000188.1:0-2964 GCA_052143915.1 Bradyrhizobium sp. | reverse complement strand
CCGATTGGGTCAGCGCCCAGGCCATCGCCGTCGCCGTGCCGATGATCAGCAGGATCGCGCCCGACAGCGCGGCGGTTTCCACCAGCATCGGATACAGCCGCCGCCAGGCGAATTGCCGATAGATCACCAGGCCGGCGAGCATGGCGTAGGCGATGCCGATGGTGGAGACCTCGGTCGCGGTCGCCACACCGCCGACCACCGCACCGCGGATCAGGAACGGCAGCACTAGCGCCGGCACCGCAATGACCAGGCTGCGGCCGATCGCGCTCGCGGAGGCGCGCGGCGCGGTGTTGGTGTCGTGCCGCGCGCGCATCCACACCATGAAGCAGAGGATCAGCCCAACGACGAAGCCGGGCATCAGGCCGCCGGTGAACAGCGCGGAGATCGAGAGGTTGGTGACCGATCCTATGGTGATCAGGATCAGGCTGGGCGGGATGGTCTCGGTCTGCGCGCCGGTCGCCGCCAGCAGCGCCACCATCTCGCCGCGCTGCGCGCCGCGCGCTTCCATTTCCGGAAACAGCACCGGCGCCACCGCCGCCATGTCGGCGGCTTTCGAGCCGGATATGCCCGACACCAGATACATCGCGCCGACCAGCACGTAATTCAGGCCGCCGCGCACATGGCCGAGCAGGCTCGCCAGAAAGGCCACCATCGCGCGCGCCATGCCGGCCATCTCGATCAGTAATCCGAGGAAGATGAATAGCGGCACCGCGAGCAGGATCAGGTGGCTCATGCCCTCGTCCATGCGTCCGACCAACACCATCAGCGGCGTGCGCGTGGTCAGCGCCAGGTAGCCGAAAATCGCGAGCCCGAACGCGAAGGCGATCGGGACGCCCGCGAAGACGCAGAAGCCGACCACACCGATAAAGAAAATGACCAGATTGATATTGCCGAGCGGACGCAGCCACGGCGTCGCCAGCCAGAAGATCGCGACCAGCAGCGCGACCGACAGCAGCGCGCGCAGCACCAGCCCGGTATCGCCGACCCGCACCAGCCGCAACAATGCAAACAGCGCCATCAGGCAGACGCCGATCGGCAGCGCCGCCGCGCGCCAGGTATTGGATATTTGCAGGGCCGGTGTCGTGATGAAACTTTCTTCATAGGCGTATTGGTAGGCCGGCCCGACGATCAGCAGCAGAAAAGCCAGCGCGGCGCAGGTCGCGACGACGTCGAGATAGGCCCGCATGGCGGGCTTTGCATTGGCGACAACAGCCGTCATCCGCATATGTTCGGAACGGCGAAGGGCCACCACGGCTCCCAGCATCGCCAGCCAGAGGAACAGGATCGATGCCAGTTCATCCGACCAGATCAAGGGGCGTTGCAGGCCATAACGCGAAACGACGCCGGCAAACAACGTGACGATCTCGGCGACAACCAGCAATGCAGCCGGCAGCTCGACTAGCATTCCGAGCCAGCTATCAAGTCTCACCGCAAGGGAACGGCGGCGAGGGGACACCACCTCGCCGGTCGCCGCCTGCGTCGCCTCGGCGTGAGCCATCATCGTCCCTTGATCATTCTTTGGGTCGCCCGTTACGAGAGTTTGCCGACGGATTTCTCCAGTATCGACCATGCCTCTTCGCCGTATTTTCCCTTCCATTCGGAATAGAACCCGGCCGAGCGCAGCTTCTCGCGGAAGGGCGCGACATCCGGCTGGTTGAAGATCAGCCCCTTGCTCGCGAGGTCCTCGCGTACGGTGGCATTGAGTTTCTCGGTGTCGGCACGGGCTTTAAGCGCCGCGGCGTTGATATTCTTTTCCACGACCGCTCGCACGTCGGCGGGCAGCGCTTCCAAGGCGCGGCGGTTGGCCAGGAACCAGTAGCCGTCCCACATGTGGTTCGTCAGGGAGCAGTACTTCTGGACTTCGTACAGTTTGGCCGTGGAAATCAGCGCCAGCGGATTTTCCTGGCCTTCGACGATCTTGGTCTGCAGTGCCGAATAGACCTCGTTGAAATTGATCGAAGCGGGCGCCGCGTCAAACGCCTTGAACATCGAGGTCCAGAGCGGCGATACCGGCACCCGAATTTTGAAGCCCTTGTAATCGCCGGGTCCGTTGATGGGCCTGGTCGAGGAGGTGGTTTGTCGAAAGCCATTGTCCCAGATCTTTTCGAACGCGACGATATTCGCCTTGGCGACCTCCCTGCGCACAAAGGCCCCGAGATCGCCATCCATGGCCTTCCAGACCGTGGCATAATCGGGAAAGGCAAAACCCATTCCGTTGATCGAGGCGGCCGGAACCAGCGTCGCCAGGATCAGGCCGGACATCGTGAAGAACTCGACGCCACCGGAACGCAGCTGGCTCAATACGTCGGTGTCGGCGCCAAGCTGGTTATTCGGGAAAATCTGCAGATCGAAGCGACCATTGGTCTCGGTTTTTATCGCCGCCGCCATTTCCTTGGAGCGAATGTTCAGAGGATGCGAATCCGGCAGGTTATTGGCAAATTTGTACGAGTATTCGGCTTGCTGAGCGCGCGCGACGAACGGAGCGCCCACGCCGCCCATCACCGCCGAGGCCGCGGATGCCTTCAATAACGTCCGTCGCGAAACGCCCATCTGTAGTCTCCCTGAATTATTCTTATAATTTGCATCATACGGACCCGGCGCCGCCGGGTCATCAGCCGTCTCGGCCCGGCTTATTGCCCGCTTTCAACGAAAATACCAAGCTTTCTGCAATCAGCTGTTTGAGGCAAATTTCTCTGCACGACCACGCCGTCGGGACCCACGGCGACAACTGGCTGGATCGCTTGTCCTGGAGGACCTCGCGCAAGGCACTGTTGCTGCCGCCGGCGTCGAGCTAGGTGCGCCGCGGGCCATTGTTGGCTCGCCCCGATCAGCTTCGGTTGGTGCAGCCGTGCTCTAGGAAGCGCGAAAATCCGGCTGTGGGAAAGCAGCCAAATCACGTTGCCCGCCAACGCCTAAAAATATCGTGGAAGATCAAAAGATAGATACAAGTATTTGAAATAAGGA
>JBKQRS010000187.1:0-2953 GCA_052143915.1 Bradyrhizobium sp. | reverse complement strand
ATCAGGATTCTGTTGCGCTGTTCCGGCATTCGCCGACGCGCGCCGCAACTCTGTTTCGGCGAGCGCTGGCCGAAATGTGGCTGCCGTTCGCGATGATGCGCGGCATACGCCGCAGCCCGTTTCATTCGGCGAAGTGGGATATGCTGGTGTGGTATTCGCCACCCATCTTCTTCGGGCCGTTGATCTGGGTATTGCGCCGGGCGTCAGGCGCGCGAACCTATCTGATCCTGCGCGATATCTTTCCCGAATGGGCGGTCGACCTCGGCATCATAAAAAAGGGGCCTGTCTATCTGCTATTGAAGACCATCGCGGCATTCCAATATGCGGTCGCCGATACAATCGGAGTGCAAACCGAATCAAATCTCGCCTACCTGCCAAACTGGACGAAATCGAAGGGCCGGCGGATCGAAGTGCTGCACAACTGGTTAGCCACGACGCCGGACGTCGGTTGCAGCATCCAGGTTGCCCGTACCTCTTTGGCGGGCCGCAAGATATTCGTCTATATCGGCAACATGGGCGTCGCCCAGGGCATCGAGATATTGATGGATCTGATTCACAGCCTGCGGCATCGGGACGATATCGGGTTCCTGTTCGTGGGCCGCGGCACGGAATTCTCGAAACTCGAATCGGAAAGGGTGTCGCGAGATCTGAACAACGTTCTGTTTTTCGATGAGATCGACCCGTCCGAAATTCCAGGCCTGCTCGCGCAATGCCATGTCGGACTCGTTGCGCTTCACCCGGATCACAAGACGCACAACATCCCCGGCAAGTTTGTCTCGTATGTTCAATATGGACTGCCGGTGCTGGCACGTGTTAACCGTGGCACGGACCTTGAAAAGCTGATCGAGGACAGCGGAGTGGGTAGAGCCTATGTCGGTTCCTCCGTCGTTGAGTTGAAGGGCCTTGCAGAGGAACTCGCGGACGATGATGCCCTGCGCTCGGCGATGTCGGAGCGGGGAACCAGGCTAGGCCGGTCGATGTTTTCGCCTGAGGCGGCGGCGGAACAGATTGTCGGATAGTCAGCCTCTGCAAGATCACGTGATAGAGGGTAGACTCGTATCCGGGGTTGCAAGGTCTGGTTGTGCTTGTTATGCCGCGGTTCAGAATCCTGGTGTCATCCTTGGTCATTGCCAATTGATATGGATCCAGGTCGGGTCACGCAATGTCGCTTCGGATACTAGTCACCGGTTCTTCGGGCTTTATCGGCACGGCGCTCAGTAATGCGCTGTCGGCCGCCGGGCACAGCGTTCGGGCCGCTTCGCGCAAACCGAATGTGATCGCCAATCAACACAATCTCGAATGGGTGAGGTTGCCCAATCTTGAGCACGGTGTTGACTGGGACTCGCTTGTCGCCGGCATGGACGTCGTGGTGCACCTCGCTGCCATCGCCCACCGCAACCATGCCGATAGCCCGGACTACATGCAGGCCAACCGCGTGGCGACAGCAAACCTGGTCCAAGCCTGCCGTCGCCAAGGGATCAAACGGTTCATCTTCATGTCATCCATCGGGGCGCAGGCGGGTTCTGCGGCCGACCATGTTGTTACCGAAATCGACGAACCGCAGCCGATGACGGCATATGATCGGGCGAAGCTCGCCGCCGAAGAGGAAATTCGGCTCTCGGGCGTACCGTTCACCATCCTGAGGCCGGTCATTGTCTATGGTCCGGGAGCCAAGGCCAATATCGCCTTGATGGTGCGTATCGCCACGCTGCCGCTACCGCTCCCTTTTGGAGCTTTCAAGAATCGGCGCTCACTGCTTTCGATCGATAATCTGATACAGGCGATCGTCCTGTGCCTCGATGACCCCGCAACGCTCAATCAGACCTTTATCGTTTGTGATCGCGAACCGATCACGTTGGCGGAAATGTTCGCCATATTGCGGGAGGCGGCTGGGCAATCGCCGCGACTTGTTTCAATTCCGCCGGCTGCCGTCAAGACGGTGTTGGTGGCCGCAGGGCGCCAGCCGCTTTGGGACCGGATTGGCCGGGAACTCGTGGCGAGCTCGGCGAAATTGCAGAAGGCCGGCTGGTCTCCGAAAGTTGAGACCAGGGCCGGTCTCCGGGCGATGATGGATCTCTTTTCCGATTAGATCGCAGGGCCGTCGCGGCGGCCGGTAAGCCGCAAACCTGGCCGAGCTGATCAAGAACGGCCGTGACCGCAGAAATGTCGGCAGAGGCGGGAATAGACAAGCGCAGGGATTTAGACAAAGTGACGATCGGGGGCCGGTGTGTCATCCGTCATGTCTGACAAGCGCACCCGAAATGGAAACGGGCACAAACTGCCGTTGACGCAAAAGAAGCCATCGCCTTCAACGTTGGTGTTCGGCTGGAGTGATTGAAATATGAAGCGAGCGTTCGACGACGCGACCTGCGCCGTGTTCCTTGTGCTCTTCTCGCCGATACTCTTGCTGATCATTATTGCCATTCGGCTTGAGAGTCCGGGCAAGGCGATCTTCGCCCAGACGCGCGTCGGAAAGAACGGGCGTCCGTTCACTTGCTACAAATTGCGGACCATGCATTCGGGAACGGCGGATCTCCCAACGCATCAGGTGCAGGCGTCGGCTATCACTGCCCTGGGCGAGCATCTCCGCCGCCTCAAGATCGACGAACTTCCGCAACTCTGGAATGTGCTGATCGGCGACATGAGCCTGGTCGGTCCGCGTCCCTGCCTGCCGTCCCAGACCGAGCTCGTCGAGGCCCGGCGGAGGTTGGGCGTTCTCGAGGTGCGGCCCGGGATAACGGGATTGGCACAGGTCATTGGCGTCGATATGTCGGACGCAAACCGGCTCGCCGAGATCGATGCGCAATACGTTGGCAGCCAAAGCCTTGCGGGAGATTTCGGCCTGATATGGGCCACCTTGCGCGGCAAGGGGGTCGGCGTTGACCGGGTGGTCCGCGTCAACAAGTAGACGCGGAGTGCGATAAAGGCGCTTTCTAGCGAAGTGGATGCCGGT
>JBKQRS010000186.1:0-59556 GCA_052143915.1 Bradyrhizobium sp. | reverse complement strand
GTTGGGTTCCTGCCCTGCTGTTTCCCTCCCGTTCCGATCCCCAGGTCGCCCAGATCATCCTCGGTGCAATCGCCGGGTCGATCATGACGGTGGTGTCGATCGTCTTCGCCATCCTTCTGATGACGTTGACGCTGGCCTCGATGCAGTTCTCGCCCCGGATTCTCGTGAGCTTCGTCAGGGACCGTGTGACCCAGTGGACGCTGGGTATCTTCCTCGGCACTTTCGCCTATTGCGTAGCCGCATTGCCGGCCGCGCGTTCCCTGCCGCACCCCTTTGCCCCGGTTGCGACAGTTACCGGCGCCATGTTGCTCGCGCTGAGCTGTGTCGCATGGCTGATTTTCTTCATTCAGCACATCTCGCAGGCGATCAGCGTCAACCACATCGTCGATCGGATCGCGCGCGAAACCGAGGACGTGATCGATGACATCATGCCGGACGCGCAGCGCTATATCTACGAGTCGGATGGCGTGCCGTTCGACGGCAACGAACGCGAGGTTTCGGTCGGCGGCACGGTGTCCGGCTACATCCGCTATGTCGATACCGCGCGGTTGCTGTATCTCGCCAAGGCGTTCAAGGTCCGGGTGCGCATGCTGCGCCGGATCGGGCATTTCGCTCCGGCGGGCGTCGCCCTGTTCCGCGTTTCGCCCGGGGAACGGCTCAATCCCGAGCGCGCCCGCGAACTGCTCTCGACCTTCGACATCGGACCGACGCGAACAATGCAGCAGGACGTCGAGTTCGGGGTCATCCAGATCGTCGACATCGCGCTCAGGGCCATTTCACCCGCGGTCAACGACCCCAGCACGGCGATAAGCTGCATCGATCAGCTCGGACGGATCCTGATCCGCTTTGTCAGCCGCAAACCTCCGGTCTCGCTGATGTGCGATCCACCGCACATCGTCCGGCTCATCGTTCCCTGGATCGGGATCGAGGGCCTTCTCGATACCGCATTTGAGCAAATTCGCCACTACTCCGTGTCGGATATCGCGGTCAGCCTGCGGCTGCTGCGCGCCCTCGATGACGTTGCATCAACCTGCCATGACCCCGGCATCATCGAGCCGATGGTGGTGCGGGGCAGGCGGGTCGTGGCAGGTTGCGCCGAGCGACTAAACCCAGGCGATATCGAGAAGCTCCGGCAACGTCTTGGCACGCTGGAAGCCAGGCTTGATCCCTTCAGAATGGCCGGGACCGGCGCGGCTTCACCCCAGACGGGCTAGACGTGCAGCATGCCGTCGGCATAGCCTTGCCTGATGGGTTGCCGGACCTATTGATTATCTTGATTGTCGCACAGGAACGTCATTCGCGGATCAGGCGAGTAAGCTACGATGTCACGTCTCCGGGGCCACTAGATGAGCACAATGGCAATAGCCGATGACCGCAGCGCCCATGTTCCGCGTGGAAGTCTCGGGGCGCTGGCGCTCGGCGCGCTTGGGGTCGTCTATGGCGACATTGGTACCAGCCCGCTCTACACGCTGAAGACGGCGCTCGACTGGGGCGGCGGAGCCACGCCCGAAGTGGCCATCGGCATGCTGTCGCTGATCGTGTGGACGCTGCTGATCACCACCTCCATCAAATATGTCGCGGTGGTGATGCGGGCGGACAACGACGGGGAGGGCGGCATCCTGGCGCTGATGTCGCTGCTCGGCATCAAGCATGGCGAACGCGCCGGCGTGATCGCGATCGGCGTGCTCGGCGCGGCGTTGCTCTATGGCGATGGCGCGATCACGCCGGCGATCTCGGTGTTGAGTGCGCTCGAAGGCTTCAAACTGGCGGCGCCGTCGATCGCGCCCTATGTGGTGCCGCTCTCGGTGGCCGTTCTGGTCGGGATCTTCGCGCTGCAGCCGCAGGGCAGCGCGCGTATCGGAAAACTGTTCGGGCCGATCATGACGGTGTGGTTCGTAACGATCGGCGTGCTTGGGCTCGGCGGCGTGATGGATCATCCAGGTGTGCTGGTCGCGCTCGATCCGCGCTATGGCTTTGCCTATTTGTTTACCCATGGCTTCACCGGCTTCCTGGTTCTCGGCGCGGTGTTCCTGTGCGCCACCGGGGCCGAAGCGCTCTATGCCGACATGGGACACTTCGGGCCGTGGCCGATCCGCTTCGCCTGGTATGGACTTGTCCTTCCCATGCTGCTCCTCAACTACGCTGGGCAGGCCGCCGCGGTCGTGGAAGGCGCGGTTGCGGTCGACGCCAATCCGTTCTTCGTCCTGTGTCCCGTGCCGCTCCAGGTGCCGCTGGTCGTGCTGGCCACGCTGGCGACGATCATCGCCAGCCAGTCGATCATCAGCGGGGCATTTTCAATGACCCGGCAGGCGATCCAGCTCGGACTATGCCCGCGCCTGCACATCACGCAGACCTCGGCGGAGGGCTACGGCCAGATCTATGTGGGCTCGGTCAACTGGGTGCTGATGGCAATGACGCTGGGGCTCACGCTCGCCTTTCGCTCCTCCGACAATCTCGCCGCGGCGTTCGGTGTCGCGGTTTCGCTGACCATGTTCCTGACCTCGATGCTGATGTTCCTGGTGATGCGCGAGATCTGGAACTGGAACCTGCTGACGAGCCTGGTGGTTGCCGGGCTTTTCATCGTCGTCGATCTCTCCTTCGTCGCCGCCAATCTGATGAAGGTTTTCGAGGGAGGGTTCGTCCCGCTGGTCGTCGCTGCCGTGATCTTTTCCCTGATCTGGACCTGGCGGCGCGGTCGCGAACTCATGATGCAGATGCTTGAGCGCGATACGCTGCCCTTGGCCAGCTTTATCAAGCAGATTCACGGCAAGTCTCGCGTGCCGGGCACGGCGGTCTATATGACCAGCCGCACCGATGTGGTGCCGGTGCCCCTGCTTCATAATCTGAAACATAACAAGGTCATCCATCAGCGCATCGTGTTGCTGCACGTCGTCACCGAGAACGCGCCGTACATTGCCGCGGATCAACGCTTCCAGGTCACGCATCTGATGGACGATTTTCATTCGGTGGTCATTCACTATGGCTTCATGGAGCAGCCGGACATCCCGCAGGCGCTCGATGCCTGCGGCTCGGAGCAATTGCGGTTCGATATGATGGATACGTCGTTTTTCGTCGGCCGGCTGACAATCGTTCCCGCCGCGGCGCCGCGCATGAGCCGGATCAGAATCAAGCTGTTCGAGGCGATGCATCGCAATGCGCTGGCTGCGACCGAATTCTTCCGCATCCCGCCCAACCGCGTGATTGAACTCGGCGGCCAGATCGAGCTTTAGCCGCGGATGATGTTTCGGTTTCGCCGCACCCGCATCACCTGCGCATTCCCCGCAACAAAATCCTTCCGCGCGGTGGCGACGCGCCCCGCCTCGAACGTAAATCTCGTCACGTCGGGATATTGCGCGATCGCGTCGTTGCAGGCGGAGCCGCCGGCTTCTGGGCTCGTCCGCGCTCTATTGGTCAGCCGCCGCGGATACGGGAGAGCGGGAAATCATTTCGGCAAGCTCGCGCGGCTCACGCCGGGCGACAAGCCTGAAGACACTGCGGCATTTGGGGCATTCGTAGGTCAGCATCTCGTGCCGGTTTCTGACCGAGGTGATGCCGATCGCGCCGGTTAATTTGGCGGGCCGTACGAATACGGGGACCCGACGCCTTCGCTAACGTGTGAATCAAGACCGGAGATCGGCTATTTACCGGTGGCGCGCCATCGCGTGACGTAGTGTGGTGCGATATCAAAATCCAAGACATTTCAATGACGGCCGGCGGCAAACCCCTCCAGCCTTATTTCAGGCGCACTTCGCTTGGATCAAATGGACGCAATTGTTTTTCCCCGTGAGGATTTTTTGACGTGTCAATTCCAGCGTCACCAGCGGTGCCTGACACGGTAGAAATCGTGAGATTTCTGCAAAGGTTTTCCGATGTGATATCGACCGGCAACAATTCAGATAATCTGCTGCGCGCTGCGCGGCTTCTCGAAACACACGCGGATATGGCGAGGGAGTCGGAGGATCTGCTTCAAATCGAACGCGCTCGAAGTGATGCCAACTCGGAGCTGCGCAAGACACTCGAAGACAGGATCACCGGGCTCGAAAGCGAAATCGTCGGCCTCAAGTCGCAACTGTCACAACAGCAGGTGAAGTTGAACGAAGCCATCGTGGATGCGGAAAGACAGCAAGGCGAGCTGTTGCAACGCGCCGAGCAAGCAGAAGCCCAGCTGGCGGCGATTCAAGATAACCCGGCCCCCGCAGTTTCCAGCGATACCCACGTTCTCGTACCGACGGCAGCGCTGCGGCTTGCAGAGGCTCAATTTGTGTCGCTGGCCCGCGCATTCGAGAAATCGGGCAATATCGTCTCGCAAGTGATGTGCGAGGCCAGCGCATCCAACCTCGATCGCACCATCCTCGACGCCGGCGCGCGACAATCGGCAGATCGCTCGCAGCACGCCGCCTGATACGGATCGCTGGCGGTCAATTGGACGGCTGGCTTCGTCCAGCGCAGCTGAAAATCCCCTGAATCCGTCGCTTCCCGATCAAAATTGTGCGCGTTCGTGCAAGTTCGTGCGCCAGAGTTTCTGTGAGATTTCTGGCCGGGAAACGAGTGGGTCGAACCGCAACCGGCTGCGCGCACACTGTCGAACGCCGATGGGCGGCTTGACGCTGTGATCCCCATGGGCTAAAAAAACTTCAAATTTAAATTCGCATTCCGAACTTTATTGTTGGGCCGCAATGCAGATGCCGCTTTCCTCCGGAAAAAAGACGAATAAATATTCGCATTCCGAACACGGAGGGAATGCGATGGCCGATCGTGCGGCACGCAAGAAGAGGAAAGGCGGCGCTGCCGCTTCCTCGAAGAACACCGTTCAGTCCCTGGCCAAGGGTTTCCGGGTATTGGAGGCCTTCACCTCCCAGGAGCCCGAACTGACCATGGCCGAGGTGGCGCGCCGGGCGGGCATCGACAACGCCACGGCCTTTCGCTTCCTCAACACGCTGGTTGAGATCGGCTACGTCGACCGCGTTGCGGATAGCCGAAACTTTCGGCTGGCATTGAAGGTGCTCGATCTCGGCTTCAACGCGATTGCCCGCTCGGATCTGCGCACCCGCGCGCGGCCTATCCTGCGAGGCCTGGTCGGCGAGATCAACGAGGCCGCGTCGATCGGCGTACTGGAAGGGGCCGATGTCATCTATGTCGAACGCATTCAGGCGGGCCTTGCCAGGCTCGGCGTCGACATCCGGATCGGCAGCCGGGTTCCCGCCTATTCGTCCGCGATCGGGCACGCCATTCTGGCCTGGCTGTCGCAACCAATGCAGACCTCAATTCTTCAGTCGCAGCCACGCAGGCAACTGACGGCGACGACGCAGACCGACCTGAATGTGCTGCTGGCGCGGCTCGAGCAGGTCAAACAGCGAGGCTACGCGGTTTCCGATCAGGAAACGGTGTCCGGACTTTACGTTCTTGCCGCGCCGATACTCGATACCGATGGCATCCCTCTCGCCGGGCTGAGCATCGCTGCTCCCGCCTTCCAGACAAACCTCGGGGATTTCGAGGCGGCAGGTGCCCGGCCTCTCGTGCAAGCCGCGCAGGCGCTGTCGCGCGCCCTGCAGAGCAGCGGCGGATTCACGCAGCAACGATCAACGACCTAACCACAGGAGACGACCTTGTCAGGCCTCACCTTCAACGGAATCATTCCCGCCATCGCGGTGCCGTTCAATCAGGATTTCAGCATCGACGAAGGGGAGCTGCGACGTTTCTCCCAATGGCTCGCGGGCCAGCCGGGCGTCGTGGCGCTGATGACCAACGGTCACACCGGCGAGGTCTTTTCCCTGACGCCGCGCGAGCGGGCCGAGGTGACGCGGATCACGGCAAGAGCCGTCGACGGCACGTGTCCGGTCATCTCGTCGATCGTCTGCGAGGGCATCAAGGACGCTGTCGAACAGGCCAAATGGGCAAAGGACGCCGGTGCGGCCGGCCTCGACATTATGCCGCCGCATCATTGGTTGCGTTTCGGCTTCATGCCCGAACATTGCCTCGACTATTTCAACGCGATCGGCGACGCGACCGGGCTTCCGCTCATCGTTCATATCTACCCGGCCTGGACCCGCGGCTCATACTCATCTGCGCTGCTCGCGCAACTGGCCCGGCTGCCGCATGTCGCTGCCTTCAAGATGGGCGAGCGCGAAATGAACAAATACGCACGTGACATCCAGGAAATTCGCGCAGCCGATGCCAGCAAGGCGTTGTTGACCTGCCACGACGAGTATCTGCTTGCGTCGATGGTGCAGGGCATCGATGGAGCCCTGGTCGGCTTTGCATCGCTGATTCCGGGGCTGATCTACGATCTGCTCAGGGCGGTCAAGGCCGGAAATCTGACCGAGGCGATGCGGATTCAGTCGTTGATCACGCCGCTCAAGGATGCGGTCTATGGCGGCGGCGAGCCGACCGGCGAGGCCCATGGACGCATGAAAGCGGCGATGGCGCTGGCCGGCATTTTCCGCGACGGCGCGGTTCGTCCGCCAACCCATGCGCCGAACGCCCGGGAACTCGAGGTCATACGATCCGCATTGCAACATGCAGGCTTGTTAAAGCGCGCGGCAGCTTGAGCCGGCAAGTCAATCGCTCCTTCCCTTCACAGCGCAGGCGATATGATGGACGCCAGTGACGAAAGATCGAGTGCCGGACCGCCGGATGGCGCCGGTTGTGCCGTGATCACTGGCGCCGCCTCGGGCATCGGTCAGGCGATCGCCTCGCGCCTCTTGGCCGACGGCTGGCGCGTCATCGGTCTCGACAAGGTGCACGTCCAACAGTCGTCGACACAATTTCGCGCGATCGCCGTCGACCTGACCGACTTCAGCCGGCTTTCGGCTGTCCTTGCCGAGCTTCGCGGGATCAGTGCCGTTGTCCACGCTGCCGGCTTTATGCGGACAGCGCCGCTTGGCGCACTTGATCCCGAGGACGGAGCGGCGATGTGGCGGCTGCATGTCGACGCAGCAACCGTCATTGCCAATTCGCTGCTGCCGCGGATGACCACGGGCGGTCGCATGGTGTTGATCGGCAGCCGCACGGCTTCGGGCGCAGCGGGTCGAAGTCAATATGCAGCGACCAAGGCGGCACTTCTTGGCATGGCGCGCTCCTGGGCGGCGGAACTCGCCCCGAAAGGCATCACGGTCAATATCGTGGCGCCTGGCGCGACTGAAACACCGATGCTGATGGACCCGGCACGCGCCGGAACCCCGCCGAAGAAGCCGCCGATTGGTCGTTTTATCCGCCCCGATGAGGTAGCGGCGCTCACCGCATTTTTGCTGAGCCCCGATGCCGCCGCCATCACCGGCCAGCAAATCGTGATCTGTGGCGGCGGTTCGATCTGAGGGGCGAACAATATCCGGCGGCAGGCTGCGACTGGCCGCCTGCACGCGATACCAGAGTAACGGGAGATTTCATGTCGGTTCGCATCCTGGAAGTTCGTGAAGTGACGAAGCCGATCTCGTCGCCGATCCGCAACGCCTATATCGACTTTTCGAAAATGACGACCAGCCTGGTCGCCGTTGTCACCGATGTCGTGCGGGATGGCCGCCGCGTCGTCGGCTATGGCTTCAACTCGAATGGCCGCTACGGGCAGGGAGGCCTGATCCGCGAGCGGTTTGCCAACCGGATACTTGAAGCCGATCCCGCCAGCCTGCTGGACGACCGAGGTGCAAATCTTGATCCGCACCGGGTCTGGGCGGCGATGATGACCAATGAAAAGCCCGGTGGCCACGGCGAGCGGTCGGTTGCTGTCGGCACCATCGACATGGCGGTGTGGGACGCCACCGCCAAGATCGCCGGCAAGCCGCTTTTTCGCCTGCTGGCTGAGCGCCATGGCGTAACGGCCAATCCCCGTGTCTTCGTCTACGCCGCCGGAGGCTACTACTATCCGGGAAAGGACAACGAAGCGCTGTGCGCCGAAATGCGCGCCTATCTCGATCGCGGCTACAACGTGGTCAAGATGAAGATCGGCGGAGCTTCGATCGACGAGGATCGCGCCCGGATCGAGGCTGTGCTTCGCGAAATTGGTTCGCAAGCGCGTTTGGCCGTCGACGCCAATGGTCGTTTCGATCTCGATACCGCGATCGCCTATGCCAAGATGCTGCGCGACTATCCGCTGTTCTGGTACGAGGAAGCCGGCGACCCGCTCGACTATCATCTTCAGGCGACGCTCGCTGAATATTATCCCGGACCAATGGCGACCGGCGAAAACCTGTTCAGCCATCAGGATGCGCGCAATCTGATTCGCCATGGCGGCATGCGCGCGGATCGCGACTGGCTGCAATTCGACTGCGCATTGTCGTACGGTCTCGTCGAGTACGAGCGGACGCTCGAAGTGCTCGCTGCACATGGATGGTCGCCGCGGCGTTGCATCCCGCATGGTGGGCATCAGATGTCGCTGAACATCGCGGCCGGGTTGGGATTGGGCGGCAACGAGAGCTATCCCGACTTGTTCCAGCCCTATGGCGGATTCCCCGACGGGGTGAAGGTCGTCGACGGGCATATCACCATGCCTGAACTGCCCGGGATCGGATTCGAAGGAAAATCAGACCTCTACGCGGAAATGCGGGCACTCGCCGCGTAGTCAAAAAAAAGGGGCCAGCAAAGGTCCCGGGCAAATTCGTGGGGAGACACCAGGATGCAATCGTTCGGTTATTTCGACACCGTCGTCATCATCGCGGCGATCATCGCCTATATCGCATTCACGTCCTGGCTGACCGTGAAATTGCGCAGCAAGACGTCTGCGGAATTTCTTGTTGGTGGCCGCGCCGTGCCGGCCATCGTTGTCGGCATCCTCCTGATGTCAGAATTCATCGGAGCAAAATCCACCATCGGTGTGGCGCAGGCGGCGTTCGAGTCCGGCATTGCGGCCTCATGGGCGGTATTGAGCGCGGCGATCGCATTTCCGCTGTTCGGTTTCTTCCTGGCGAAGAAACTATACAGCTCGGGTGAATACACGATCTCCGGCGTGATCGCTCAGCGCTTCGGCCGCTCGACGGAACTGGTCGTATCCCTGATCATGATCTATGCGCTGTTGATGGTGAATGTCGGCAATTATGTCAGTGGGGCGGCCTCGCTGGCGACCATTCTCAAGGTCAACCTGCCGACTGCGGCCTTTATTATCGCGATCGTCAGCACGTTCTATTTTGCCCTTGGCGGGTTCAAGAGCGTTGCATACGTGTCGGTGGTCCACTGCACGATCAAATATACCGGCGTATTCGTGGTGCTCGGCGTGGCGCTTTACATGACAAGAGGCGTCGCGCCGATCGCAGCTAGCTTGCCGCCGTTCTATTTCACGTGGGACGGCCATATCGGCCTGTCCACCATCATCGCCTTCTTCATCGGCAATATCGGCGCGATCTTCTCGACCCAATATATCATTCAGGCGGTCGCCTCGACCAAAAGCCCGAATGCGGCACGCAATTCGACCTACATCGCGGGCGCTTTGAGTATTCCAATCAGCATTGCGCTGGGTCTGATTGGCGTGGCGGCCAGGTATCTCTATCCGGATTTGAACAGCCTCTTCGCCCTGCCGGTCTTCATCCAAAGCATGAATGTCTGGTGGGCTGCCTTCGTCTCGGTTTCTCTGGTTGCTTCCATCTTCGTTGGCGTGAGCACCGTCGCGCTGGCAATCTCCTCACTCATCGTCAGAGATTTTTATGCGCCTTACTTCAAGCCCACCCCGGAACGCGAATTTCGGGCCGCGCGGGTAATGTCGCTGTTCATTGGCTTCATTCCGCTTGTTTTCGTGTTTTTCGCCCCGGGCCTGCTGCATCTGTCCTTCTTTACGCGGGCGCTGAGACTGTCGATCTCGATCGTCGCCGTCATTGGCTTCTATCTGCCGTTCTTCAGCAGCAATCGTGGCGCGACATTGGGATTGTTGGGTGCCGCCGTAACAACGACGGCATGGTACCTGGCCGGCGATCCCTTCGGCATCGACAACATGTACGTGGCGCTCGCCACCCCTCCCATCATCATTCTCATCGAATGGCTGTTTCATTGGGACAAAGGCGTGCCGAAGACCGCGGCGTCCGCGGCCTAGACTTCCACTCCGTCTCCGTCATGATGGGCGGATAGACGCGCTGCAACTCATTTGAATTCGTGGCCCGGCAGCAATTGAACCTGCAACCAGATTGATTATGAGCGGGAGGTAAGGCGATCGACGCAGATAAATCGATCGTGCAGATGGTGGACAGATAGCCCGCAATCAATATAGGTTTTCACAAAATCAATAAGAAGCGTCCTGACTGTTGGCTGTCTTAGGGGGACAGATGATGCTTGTTTACGCGACGCTCGTCCTTGCAATCATTCTGCTTTGCATCGTCTGCCTCAATTATGTTTTCCCTGAATTTGCAGCGGGAAAACTCCTGGCGCTCCGCCTGAAAGTCATGGGATTTTCCGACAGGCGGGCCCGGATCCCCGGATTCAGCATGGCCTATTGGGAAGCGGGGCAGGGGGAACCGCTCGTTCTGGTTCACGGGATGGGTGTCGATCGCGGCACCTTGTTGGATGTCGCCGGAAAGTTGAAGCGCAATTTCCGTGTCATCCTTCCCGACCTTCCCGGGTTTGGCGATAGCGACAAGCCGGCGGAGGCGGATTACGGCATTGAAGCCCAGGTCAACAATCTAGGCCGGTTCATTGAAGCCGTTGGATTACGCCAGGTGCATCTGGGCGGTCATTCCATGGGAGGGTGGATCAGCGCCGGCCTCGCATCATCTCGTCCTGACATGGTCACCAGCCTCTGGCTTATTGCGGCAGCCGGAACGTCCGATCTCGGGCATTCGATTGTCACGGAGGCATACAAACGGGGGGAATACCTGCTTTGCTGCCGCACTCCATCGGATCTTCCTGGCATCATGAAGCTGGCAATGGTGCGGCTGCCGACGCTTCCTTACTGCGTCTGGGAGACGCTGGGTCGCCGGGCTTCCGCCAACTACGAATTGCACAAGCGGATTTTCGACAAGATCATGGACGACGTCGCTGGTTATGATCTCGAAAGGCGGCTTCCCGAAATCAAAGCCCCGACCCTTCTTGTTTGGGGAGATTCCGACAAACTTGTTCCTCCGTCCGCACTGCAGACGTTCAAGCGGCTGATCCCGAACTCGCGGCCGATTTTGCTGGAAGGCGTAGGGCACGTGCCGCAGATGGAGGCGATAGATCGTTGCGCCAGCGACTACCTGGCCTTCCGACAGTCCCTCTAGCGACCGACCGGAACCCCGCAAAATCCGCCAGGGATGGGAAGCGAAACGGTGCCGCGGTGAGGCCGCTTCCGAACCGGAGGTTGGTTCATTCACGTTGGCCCTCATTCGGCGATTTTCGCCGATATCCGTCACGTCCCGCAGGTTCTATCTCAAGTGACTTCGATCACGTTCGGCAATGGCGTTTTATTGCAGAGTGGTTCGATCAGCTTTGGAGCGCGAGTCTTCGGTTACCCACATGGATCGATTGACCAAGGCAACATTATGGGTCGCCTTCATCACATTGCTCTCGTATTTCGCATGGTTCTACGTCGATTGCGTGATGGATTCCTCCTGCCATCGTTCCTGCCGTTTCGGTCGCTGCTATACGCAGAGGACACCCGATCCGAAATCGCCTTCGATCCGATGAGCGCCGCAGCCGATCGCGGCATCAAGGGAAGAGCGTGGCGAACCCGGGTGACGTCCGCGAGGCGATCAAAACCGCGCATGCGGACAACAAGAACAGTGTTCTAATGAGAGTTGGCTCCGGCGATGGTTCTCATTATGTCGCCATACCGCTCGGAAACGGCTAGCCGAACAACAAGCAAGGCCGGCAGCGCGCATCGCGCTTGCCGGCTCTTGTGCGCGATCTCGGGTAGTCGAAATTGAGCTTCGTCCACCCCGGATCGATGCGACGGTTGTGCGAGCGGCTCGGTGTCTCGCAGTTGGTTTCTACGCGGGGCTGAAGCGGTCTCGATCAGTCGGCAGCGGCGTCGGACGAACAGGCCGCAAGTCCGCACGCGAACAGCAGGCCCACCATGCGACCTCCCGGGTCGCACGGCAATCTGTGCCGTCGCCGTGTTCGCACCGGCCGGCGAGATGCACAGAATTTCTAGACAGCAATGCTCCCGGTTTTCGCCGGTTTGATCGCTTCGCGGCGGATCATCACCAGGCCCGGCAGCATCGGGAGCCAAAGGGTCAGACCGCGCAGGATAAGTGTGGCGGCGAGACTTGCCTCAAGACCTCCGCCCATGAGGTGAAGAAGCCCGGTGCAGGTTCCTTCAAAGGAGCCAAGACCGAGCGGGATCGGCGAGAGGGTAGCGACCACGGAGGCAAGTATGAAACTCATAAAGGTGCTTCCGACGTCGACGTTCAGGCCAACGGCCCGGCCGGTGCACCAAAGCGTCGCGGCATCAAGAAGGAAGATGCCGGACTGGAGAGTTACGGTTTCGAAGAAGAGCTGGGGATCGCGCAACATATCGACGCGAACCTGGCTGAGCATCCTCGCCAATTGAGCGAGTGGCCGCCAATGCTGGATTGCATCGGGAATGAGATTGTCCCGGGACCGCGATAGCCAAAAAAGTGCCATCCCAAGCGCCGTGACGACGATAGCGAAGGCGATGAATAGTGCTCGCCAGGCGGCATTCAGGTCGCCGCTATGCCAAAGCAGGACGAAAGCGAGCAGGCCGACCATGAAGTAGGCGGCGTAGTATGATAGCGCAGCAATGAAGAGCGCCGTGACGGCGACAGCGGAGGCAATGCCGCGGCGCATGAGGCCGCGCACGACCATGAGGCTGCCACTGAGCCCACCGGTGGGCACTGCCTGATTGGCAAAAAGCTCAACGAACGCAAGCCTGAGCAGGCTCCGGAACGGCGGCGGCGACCCAGCCCGCTTGAGGACACGGAACCAGACAGCGGCCGCGCTGATATAGGTCGCCAATTGGCAACCCAAGGCCGCAGCAAGCCAAAGCGGATTGGCACCGCGGAGCTTCGCCACAAAGACCTCGATAGCGCCGAAATGCATGATGAAGACGACGAGGCCAGCCAGTACGACCGCTCCAAAAAGCCACGCGGCGATCAGGTGGTACCAATTTCCGGTCCACGGGGCGGCCTCGGGAAGCTCCAGGTCAGCGGGTTCGGCAGGAGGCGGCGAAGCCGCAACGTATCCTCTATTTTCGTAAAAGTGCATCGTCCTCTGCTACGGTCGCTCGATTTTCAACCCTGATTTTTTCAGATCGTCGAGCATCCGCAAGTCCTCCGTCAAGCGAGCAGCCGGTGGTTTGACGACAAAAACCATTTCCCGGTTCTGCTTTATCTTCCGCTCAACCTCGGCGTTGCAAAATAATAAGGGCTATAGCCTGCTTCAGCGGATGACGACGGATGTTCGCGAACGGACTATCAATGTGGTGGGCCCGGCAGGACTCGAACCTGCAACCAGACCGTTATGAGCCGGAGGATAGCGCACCGCTTTATTAATTATATCACTTTTTCGTCTGAGATTGGGCGCGTTCGTTGCGTTTTGACGAGGTCGTTTCCGGAGCGAAACTGGTGCGGTACGCTCACCCTCGTTGTACTCAATCTTCGTTCGCTAACGCGGCCTCTGTCCTTTCACTCTGACGCACGAGCCATAACGCGCGTACCATCTCGGACGGCTCCGCTATCCGCGGATCGCCGCGTTGGCCTTCTCGGCGGCGGCGGTCATTGCATCCTTCGCCGATTTCGCTCCAGAAACCACTTCATTGACGCCGATCATGAAGGCGTCCTGGATGGGTCTCGATTGCGGATGGAACAGGATCGCCTTCGCGCGGTCGACGTCGGCATTTTGCAAGTTGGTCAGCGCCGCCGCGGCTGCCTGCGGGCCGAACGCCTTCTTGAAGCCCTCGCTCGACCAAGCCGACACGCGTGTCGTCGCCAGCCCCGCCGCGGCGGTCTGCAGCGAGGTCGCCTTGCTTGTCGCCCACAGCAGGAACAGGAAAGCGGCCCGCTTGTTTCGTGATTTGGAATTGATGCACGCCTGCCAGTGCGACATAAAGGGGACGGGCGCATGACCGGCGGCATGCGGAAAGGCTGCAAATTCAGCCTGCTTCGTGACGCGGCTCTTGGCTGGATTGGAGATGTCGGTAGCGAAGTTGCTGCTGTCGATTGCCATTGCCGTCCTTCCTTGAAGGAAGTCGTCCAACACGTTGTACCATTCATAGCTGCCCACGCCGACAGGCCCGGCTTGGCTGAGCAGCAGTCCGTACATCTCGACGGCCGCGATCGCCTCGGGACTCGCGAAAGCGGCCTTGTTGTCCTTGACCATGGCCCCGCCATAGGAGAACACGAAGCTCATGGCCGCCGTGGACGAATTGCCGCTGGCTTGGGCCCGCATGGCGATCCCCGACATCTCATTGGTCTTGACCGCCTTGGCGGTGGCAAGCAGCTCATCGAAAGTCTCGGGAACAGGGAGGTTCTTGGCTACCCGCGCATCGCCGTTGATGAACAAGGTCACCGCCTCGGAGGTAATCGGGAAAGCGTAGCGTTCGCCGTCCGGCCACAGAGGAAAGGCGCGGGCGGTCTTGAGGAGGTCGCTCTCGTCGTACCAGCCGACATCGGTCAGCGACTTGTCGGAATAATAGGCGTTCAGCGGCTCCAGCCATCCTGACGAGATGCCCTGGCCATAGGTCAGGAACATGAAGACGTCGGGCGTATTGCTCCCGCGGGCGAGCCTGATCGGCAGGGCGCCCAGGAACGTGGTTTCCAGTTGGAAGTCGGTGACGACGTTGATGCCGGTGAGTTTGGCGAACTCCGGCAAAAGCGGAGTGATCGCATTCGACCAGGGATGGATCGCCCCTGCGAGCGTGATCGTCTGCCCCGTAAATTGTTTCCAATCGATTGCAGCGTTGGCGTAGATCGCGGCGGTATCCTCGGCGAAGCTCCACCGCGGCAGCACGGCCAGGGCCGGCAAGGCTATCCCCGCGGCGCCCAATCCCTTGACGAAGCTGCGCCGGCTGGCCGGCATTCGACCGCTCAGTGAGTTTTCATCCTGCGTCATGTTGGCGCTCCTTACAATGGGCCGTCCTTCGCAACATGCGAGCGAGGTCGTACCCGTGACCTTGTGGCTCTCACGAGACGACTGACAGGCTCCGAAGCCGGTGCAACGCGGGTTCCCGGTTCACCAAGGTGGAACTATCCATGCTAATGTTCTAGCAAAATGCGCTGGCTTCGGCACCAGGAGACGCGCCGCTTACGCGAGCATCGAAGACCCAAAGCCAATGTCAGTCCTTGCTCCGGCCCTGTCCTTGCGATGGCTTGCTCGTCCGCTGATCTTGGCGGTCGCGGTGCTTCTGACGTTGTTTGCCGCGACCGGGTTTTTCGGCCTCCAATATCTGCAGGAGCGGCAAGCGGCAAATCACTTGCTCGAGCATAGCCGCGAAGTGCTCGATACGCTCGATCGGCAGCGAACGATCATCGCCGACCTGGAGACCGAAAGGCGCGGGTATCTGATGACCCTCGACCCGGCATATCTCAAGGCCTACGGCGTCTCTGACGAAAGTGTGCGACGCGGGGCTCAGGCGCTCCAGGCTCTGGTAGAGGACGATCCATTGCAGAGCCTTCGCGCCGAACATTTGGCGCTGACCGTTGCAACAATGCTGCGCGAGATGGACGACATCATCAAGACGGCCCGCACGTCCGGGTTGGCGGCGCTGGCGATGACCCGCAGTATGGACGAGATCCGCTCGCAAATCGACCAAATGGTGGACCACGAGCGCTTCCTGCTCGCAGATCGGGAGACGCGCGCCGACGCACTCGAACAACGCAAGACCCGGCTCACCGCTGCGGCCGTCGTCATTATCACCGTCTTGGCAGGAGGGACGCTGGCGCTTGCACGGTTCGAAGCGAGACGGCGGCGAAAAGCCACCGAGGAGAACGTCCAGCTCCAGAGCGATGTCGAAGAGCGCGAAAAGAAGATCCGGCGCCTGGTCGACGCCAACATCATCGGGATCATCATTTGGGAACTCGAAGGTCGCATTCTTGAGGCCAATGACGCCTTTCTCCGCATGGTGGGATACGACCGGGAGGATCTCATCTCGGGTCGCCTGCACCGGACGAAGCTGACGCCGCCGGAATGGCGCGACCGCGACGAACGGACAGTAGCGGAGCTGAAACGGATCGGGACTGCCCAACCATTCGAGAAAGAGTACTTGCGGAAGGACGGAAGCCGCGTGCCCGTGCTGATCGGCGGGGCGATGTTCGAAGAAAATCAAGGTGTTGGCTTTGTCCTCGATTTGACCGAGCGCAAGCGGGCGGAAGAGGCGCTGCGGCAGAGCGAGGAACGCTTTCGCACCCTCGTGCAATTCTCCTTCGACGTGTACTGGGAGACCGACGCGCAGCATCGCTTTATTCACCAGGAGTTCGCGGAGAGCCTGGCCGACGCGCCGGCGCCGGGCTCCGAGATCGGTAAGACGCGCTGGGAAGTGCCTTACCTGGAGCCTGACGCAGAGGCATGGCGCAAGCACCGCGAGACGCTCGATGCCCACCTGCCGTTCCGTGATTTTGAGCTTGCGCGGCCTGCCCCTGACGGCAGCAAGCGTTACGTGTCCGTCTCGGGGCTGCCGGTGTTTGATGAGACGGGGCGCTTCGTCGGCTACCGCGGCGTCGGGCGGCACATCACGGAACGTAAGCGGGCCGAAGAGGCCTTGCGCTCCGCGCAAGCGGAGCTCGCGCACGCCAATCGCGTCGCCACGATGGGGCAGCTCACGGCCTCGATCGCCCATGAAGTCAGCCAGCCGATCGCCGCGACCGCCCTCAACGCCCAGGCCGCCTTGCGCTGGCTAGGCGCGCAGCCACCGAATCTGAACGAGGTTCGGCAGATCCTCGGCCGGATCACTGATGACAGCAAACGCGCCGGCGACGTCATCAGCCGGATCCGGGCCCTAATCAAGAAAGCTCCCCCGCGTACGGAGGGCCTGAACATCAACGAAGCGATCCTTGAGGTCATAGCCCTGACCCGTGGCGAAGTAGTGCAGAACGGCGTCTCGGTGCGGACGCAACTCGCAGAGGGCTTGCCGCTCATTCAAGCAGATCGGGTCCAACTGCAACAGGTGATCCTCAACTTGATCATCAATGCCGTCGAAGCCATGAGGGGCGCCAGCGAGGGGGCGCGGGAGTTGCTGATCAGCACCGGCCGTGATGCCTCGAATGGTGGGGTGCTCGTTAGTTTGCGGGATTCGGGTCCCGGACTGGATCCGGCGAGCCTTGAGCGCCTCTTCGACGCATTCTACACGACCAAGTCCAGTGGCTTGGGCATGGGACTAAGCATCTGCCATTCGATCATCGAAGCGCACGGGGGACGGATTTGGGCCGGCGCGAATGAGCCTCGGGGCGCCGTCTTTAATTTCACCCTGCCTTTAGAACGAGACGAGACCGTTCCCGCCGGGCACGCCGGCCCAATGCCGGCGGTATGAGATTGCAGATGCGGGCGCAATTCATGGTTTGGGTGCACAACGTCAATCTAGCTGGTCTTTTCGGGATCAGTCCAATAGCAGGCTTCGAGAACCGTCTTGCTCGCCGCCAGCAAGGCAAGATAATTCTCATGGGAAATTAAAAGGCCAAGATCGATTAGTGCTCGCGCAGCTTCCCATGATTTCTCTTCCGGCACGGATCTCGCTCGCGCACCCCCATCAATAACCAAGGGTCGGAAGCTGCGGCCGTGCTGCCGTTGCCTTGCTCCAGGCCGGATGCCGTCCGAGGAATGGATCAATCGCAGGCGCGGCTTCGACATATCAATCCCCAGATTTGCAATCAAACAAGACGGCGATCGTTGAGCAAGCGGGTTTGGCAATTGCGGATATTTTAGCTGCGGCGCCAAGGCGGCACCCTCGTCGAGATTGGCTTCGATCAGGACGTTGAACTCGTCCTCGGTCTGAGGCGCCTACTATCAGGTCGACGGCAGCATCGAATGCGACCAGGTCGATTGAGTGAGAGGAAATGTGACTTCAGCCCTCGACCGGCAAAACGTCACCGGGTCGAAGGGTCTCGCGTGAGGCCTTTCCGCTATGGCAATTCCAGATAGCTCTGCTGCCGTTCGGTTACCCAACAAGGCTAATCATAGAGAGATGGACCGGACCATTGAACAGAGGTTGATTGAAGAACATACCTAGGTTTACGATTGACGGCCTGGGCGCTTGCGAGTGACGGGTACCTCGCGCCTCGTTCAGCGACGACCAGCGATATCGGTCGATCGTGAGGCCGTGTTTGCCAGGTGCGTTCCGCGAAGGTTGGCGCGCTGCCCGGCTTGCGGGCGCGACTAACAGGCCTAAGGCAAAACGCGTTCGAGGCACCGCGTATCATCGCGGTGCGCGAGAGGATCACTCAAAATATTCCATTATATCCTCCGGACCTTGAAAAGCTGCTAATATGCGATTTGCCGGGAGGGCGACGTTGTCGCCGCTGATGATAACCATCACCTAGCGACGCAGCGCGGGCCCAAGACGGCCGAATACCTAGTGCTGCCGATGATGCGCAACCAAAAAATGAAATCCTGGCGCTCTGCTGAGCAATGGCTGCTCGGCAGCATGGTGCTCGCGCTGGCGGCGGCGGCCTGCATTTGGCTAGTGCTCGGGCTCGCACCGATGGCCCCTGCCTATTTGATTGCCGTCGTGCTGCTCGTCGTCTTGCCGCTCATCTCATTGATCATGATGCGCATGGTGGCGAGTACCCGCAGTCGGATGGAAGCCGCGCTGCAGGGCCGCGCGAGAGCTGAACAGCGTGCGATAGAAGCGTTGCGCGATAGTGAGGCGCAGTGGAAGGAGGTCTTCGAGCATAACCCGGTCATGTACTTCATGGTCGATGCGACCGGCACCGTCCTGTCAGTCAACACTTTTGGTGCGGCGCAACTCGGCTATTTGGTCAGCGAATTGCTTGGACAACCTGTGCTGAAAGTTTTCTTTGAAGAAGACCGCGGCCTGGTCCAGAATAGTGTTGCCATCTGCTTGGAAAATATCGGCCAAACGCACAATTGGGAAATCCGGAAGGTCCGCAAGGACGGTTCAGCGCTTTGGGTTCGTGAAAATGCCAAAGCCGTGCGGCGGTTGGACAACCAGTTGATTGTCCTGATCGCATGTGAGGACATCACCGAGCGCAAGGAGGCTGAAAATGCCCTGCGGCAAAGCGAAACGTACTTGGCTGAAGCACAGCGATTGAGCCACACCGGCAGCTTCGGCTGGCGCATAGCCACCGGCGAAATCGTTTGGTCAGAAGAAACTTTCCGAATATTTGGATATGAAAAGGCCCTTTCCGTTACGATCGACATGGTCGTTCAACGCATTCATCCGGACGATCGCGCGCTCGCGCAACAGACCATTGACCGTGCGTCCAGCGACGGGAAGGATTTCGATCACGGATATCGATTGCTGATGCCCGACGGCTCGGTTAAATATGTCCATGCTACGGCGCATGCCGTAACGGATGCATCTGATGGCATCGAGTTTGTTGGAGCGGTGACGGATGTCACTGCACGCAAGCGAGCCGAGGAGGAACTGCATGAAGCGCAGGCGGGCCTCGCGCGCGTCACGCGCGTGACGGCTCTCGGGGAGCTCGCCGCGTCGATCGCCCATGAAGTCAATCAGCCGCTCGCCGCCGTCGTTACCAATGCGGCGGCCTGCCGGCGTTGGCTCGACCGCGAACCTCCCAACCTGGAAGAAGCGCGCAGCACGGTGGAGTCGATTATCAATGACGGCAATCGGGCGGGCGAAGTGATCCAGCGCGTCCGTGCGCTCGTCAACAAGACCGCCGATCAGAAATTGCCGCTCCACATCAATGAAGCCGTCAACGAGGTTATCACCCTGGTGCAGCATGAGCTGTTCAGCCACCGGGTGTCGTTGCGGATGGAACTCGCCCCCGCCCTGGACCTGGTCCTCGCCGACCGAATCCAGCTGCAGCAGGTGATCCTCAATCTGGTCATCAACGCCATTGAAGCGATGCAACCGGTCACGGACCGAGCGCGCCAACTGGTGATCCGAACGCGCCAGGACGAAGCCCACCAAATTATGGTTACGGTAGAGGACTGCGGTGTCGGGTTACCTGCCGAGAATGCAGACCGGCTGTTCAACGCCTTCTTCACCACCAAATCCGGCGGCATGGGCATGGGCCTATCGATCTGCCGCTCGATCGTCGACGCTCACGGAGGACGACTGTCAGCCTCCGGTAATGCCGGGCCGGGTGCGACGTTCCAGTTCACGTTGCCATTGCATGAAGAGGGAAATTTGCCGTGATCGGGCGCCCAACATCGCCCCGCAACCTCCCAAGCGCCGGGGAACCGATCGTCTTCGTCATCGACGACGACGCATCGGTGCGCGAAGCGCTCGGGAGTCTGTTTCGGTCAGTGGGCTTGCGAGTCGAGGTGTTCGGTTCGGCTGCCGAGTTTCTGCAGAGCAAGCTTCCGAATGTCGCCAGTTGTCTAATCCTCGACATCAGGTTGCCTCGACTGAGCGGCCTCGACTTTCAAGTCGAGCTGGGGAAGGCGGGCATTCAAATACCGATCATCTTCATGACGGGTCACGGCGATATCCCGATGTCGGTCAGGGCGATGAAAGCCGGAGCTGTCGACTTTCTGACCAAGCCGTTCCGCGATCAGGACATGCTGGATGCCGTGATGACGGCAATCGAACGCGACCAAAATAGCCGCAATGAAGCAAAGACCCTCGCGGACTTGCATGCTCTTTTCGCGACCCTTACCCCTCGGGAGCGGGAGGTAATGGCTCTGGTGACTGCCGGGCTCATGAATAAACAGATCGCGTCCGAAATCGGGATTGCCGAGATCACCGTGAAGATACACCGTGGGCACATTATGAGGAAAATGGCGGCGAAATCGTTGGCCGATCTGGTGAGGATGGCCCAGACGCTCGGAATAAAGCCCGCGGCGTCGTAGCATGTAATTGCTTCGGATGGATCGCAATCGCGCCCTGGCAGGCGGACCCATTGGCGGCTGCTGGAATGACCTTGGCGGATATTTTAGCAATCCGCCCACGCCCAGCAAACCTAAGTATGATTTTCCGCCCCCGATTTGCAACGCACTCTGCCCTCAAGCGGCTTGCCGCCGGGGGCATTCTGTTTGCGCCCCCAGGAAGGACCGCGTTGTCCAACCCACCGGTCATTTCAATCATTGACGACGACGAATCCGTTCGGGCCGCGACCCATAATCTCGTGAGGTCGTTTGGCTACATTGTCCACACATTCGCGTCGGCCGAAGAGTTCTTGCAGTCGCCTCACCTGAACGACACCTCGTGTGTGATAGCGGATGTTCAAATGCCGGCAATGAGCGGTGTCGAGCTGCAAGCCCACTTGCTTGCCAGGGGACACCGCGTCCCGTTCATCTTCGTGACGGCTTTCTCCGTCGAGAGCGCCCGCGCGCGGGCGCTGAAGGCGGGAGCGAGCGGTTTCCTGACCAAGCCCTTCGCCGGAGAAGTTTTGATCAGATGCATCGATGCCGCTCTGGAGGGGCGCGGCGAGCTAACGAGCAAATGACCCAATTGGCTGGCTGCGAGCGGATTATACGTAAGGATGAGCGCACCAAACATCTAGACAAGTTGATAGTGGAGGGGAAGGGAATGAAACTGGAAAAGTCATCGCCAGTCGATAGCACGAAGGCGAGATAAAGCAGCACACCATGATTGGTAAATGGCAATTCCTCAGAAGGAGGTCGCCATGCGTAGAGGCCCACATTGTTCTGTATGTGACAGTGACGATCCTAAAATAATCTCTCTGCGAAATCCCGCGCGTGAACATTACTGCAGACGCTTCTGTCTTGACGAAGGTCAGGAGAACTTCAGCCGCTGGGTGCGGCGAACGGATGCGGAGGCCGCGTCATGAAAAATTGTTGCGGCAATCCGGGCTGCAAGCGTCCCTTCGGGTTGATCCGATTCAGCTGGCACTTCGAGCAGTTTTGCTCGGCGAAGTGCCGCGAGAGCTGCAAACGCCAGTGGGAACGCAACAAATCTTATTGGAGATGGCTCTACACAATTCCTGAACCGTCTGCCGCGGACCGAAATTAATCCAGTGTTGAAACTCCCCCACACTGGAAAACTTGCCCTCCTGTTCGGGAGGCTTTTTTTTGACAGTGCCAAAGTGGGAAGTGCCATTTTCGGGTCAAAGAATCGCGGTGCGCCTTCGTCGGCGAGAAATCGGCTTCGTTGATCTTCCTGCATTTTCGTTTGAGATCGATCGCGTTCGTTGCTTTTCAGTGCGGTCGTTTCTGGTGCGAAACTGATGAGGTGCGGCGGCCCTTGGTGGCGAAGGCGCGGTGTCTTAGCGATTCAAATCGTATGTCCTAAATGCTTCTCTAAAAGACTCGCTGAATTCTTCGGCCAATTCGTTATCTGCGGAAATCTTGGAGCTCATCTCCGCGAAACAGAATTCAATAGTCTGGTTCAGCGGTTTCACGACGCAACCCTCCTCGGCGCTTGACGCGAATTGTTACTTTTGTGGCCCAAGCATTCTATGAATGCCAGTTAGCATGAAGGCGGGACAATGAAAAAAGACGATGCGGCCAGAATTCCCAACAATTGACCAATTGATGCCCGGCGGAGTTGCATCGGGCGCGCCATTTAGAAGGTCTTCGCCGAGCCCGACATCCAGGACAACCCTTCTGGAGTGGGCGTAACCGTATCGCCATTGGTTCATTGGTGGGCCCGGCAGGACTCGAACCTGCAACCAGACCGTTATGAGCGACGGGATATCGATCGTCTTCGTTGATTTTGCGGCGTTTCGCTCCGGTTCGATCGTGTTTGTTGCGTTTCGGCGAGGTCGTTTCTGGTGCGAAACTGGTGCGGAGGCGACCGACCACCGGCACCCCATTATTGAGGGGTCCCGACGTGCTCAGGAAACGCCGGACAGTTTGTCAACTCGGGAAAGAAGCAGCCTCAGGATCGGCGACTTGTTCGCCTTGTGATAAGCGAGGACCAGGTCCAGCGCCGGTACTTCTCCCTGCACCGGACGCGTGGTTATCGATTGCGGGAGAAAGCGCTTGGTGTATTCCGGCAGCAGCATGACCGCGCGCGTCGATGTGATCATTGATATTGCATGAACGACATTGTGCACTTCATGCTGTGGCTTGAGATCGACACCGGCCCTGTTGAAATACTCCTGAACGACCCGGCGCACGGAAGGGGCCGCCTTGGACGGAAGGCAGAAAGTCTCATTCGCGACCTCTTGCGGCGCGATCGCCGCCTGCGATGCCAGGCGGTGGTCACTTGGAAAAACAAAGACCAGCGGGTCGGTACGCACGCGCCTGTAGTTCAGATTTTCCATCTGCTCTTCCGGCCGGATAAAGGCCGCGTCAAGCTTGCGCCGCATCAACGCCTTGGCGAGCACGGGCGAGTAATCGCTCGACAGGCGGATGTCGATGCCGGGAAACTCGTTGCGAAGAATGCGTTCCGCCTCAGGCAACAAGCCAATCTCAGCCCCCGACATGAAGCCAAGCGCGAAGGCCGGTCTCACCGGCTGAGCTGCGCGCCGCGCGGCCTCTTTTGCCGCCTCCGCCTGAAGCAGCGCCATTCGCGCATGATCGAGAAAAGCCTTGCCGGCCGACGTCAACTCGACACCGTGCGCGCCGCGCGTCATCAGCTGAACGCCGACTTCCTGTTCGAGATCGCGAATCTGCCGGCTGAGGGATGGCTGGGACGTATTGAGTTTTTGCTCGGCGGCAACGGTCAGGCTGCCGGCATCGGCCACGGCAACGAAGTAGCGGAGATGCCGGAGCTCCATCGCGATCTCCCATGTCTCGCAGGCATGGGATCAGCCTACAAAGTCTTTTCCAAGCTGGCCAGCCATCTCTATAGCAAGCAGAGCAACTATGCGCGGGGTCTGCCTGGCAGGCAGACCGTATCTCGGCTCCGAACAACATGAAGGCCTGCGCATGTATACGGGCATTAGACTATCGCTGTTGCTCCTAGTGGTGATGACGGCAGGAATTGACGGAGCTGCGGCGCAGTCCACCAGCAATAAACCGGAGGCAAGCGGCATGGAAGCAGACGTCACGAAGATCAAAGCGGCGCTGCTCGGAAACTGGGAGAGCATCGCTCCGGAAATACGACCGAGCAAGAACCCGGACGGCTCGCTCAAGCCGTTCTACCTCAAGCGAGCCTTCAAATATCTGCTGTCCGATCGTTTCGAGCTCGACGTCGTCAACTCGGCCGACCCCTACGGGGCCGTGCCGCTCGCGCGGATCAAGATCGGTGGGCACATGCTGTGGCGGGGACCCCATCCGATCGCGCCTGGTGCACAGAAGGTCGACTTCGTTGCAGACGAGGCATATGAGGTCACTCCCCTCATGCAGGGATTTACCGATGTCCTCAACAAGGTCGCGTCGGCTGGATACGCCCCTTGGGCGGTCAACGTCCCCCAAAGTATTTTCGGAAAGACTTTCGTTCCCTTCGGTCTCAAGGAGGGGAAGAATTTTATGGAGTACGACCTCGTCTATCTCCAGGGCGACCTCTTATTCTGGGGTGCCCGCAATATTGACGGCCGCGGCTTTGATACGGAGCAGAACCGCCCCACCAATCTGCAGATCCCGCTTCTCCGCAAGTAGTTCGCGGCGTGCGACGATCTGAGTTCTTTTCGCATGGAGGCGATATGACCACCACTTCACCGGAACAGAACAAGGCGCTCGTGCTCGAAGCCTTCGATACGCTGTTCAACAAGCGCGACTATGTCGCTGCGGAGCGCTTCTGGTCGGACCGTTATATCCAGCACAGTGCCCATATTCCGCCGGGCCGCGATGGGCTGTTCAATCTTGTTCGCGGCCTTCCCGACGCGCTCCGTTATGAAAATCACCTGATCCTTGCCGAAGGGGACTACGTCATCTGCCACGGGCGATTCTCGGGCCACGGCCGTCCGAGGTCATGGATCGCTGCCGATGTTGTCCGCTTCGAAGACGGCAAGCTCGCCGAGCATTGGGACGTTCTTCAGGACGAGGCGACCCGTGCGGAATCCGTCAGCGGTCTGCCAATGTTTGGCGACAGGTTCCCCGTCTGAGCGCATCCAGCGCCGCGCGCAGGGTGGCCTGCCCATCTGGCCGGGTTCCCTTCAATTTGATTTGAAGATGATGATCGACATGTCTTGTTAAAGAAACGTCCCGGGCGATCGTCACGTCGTGCCGGCCAGTCGCAGGAAGGGAGAGGGCACATGGCCTTTACCGTCAATATCAATGGAAGTCCGCGCAGCGTCGATGTCGATGGCGACACGCCGTTGCTCTGGGTGGTGCGCGACGTGCTCGGGATGACGGGCACGAAATTCGGTTGCGGCATGGCGCTTTGCGGTGCCTGCACCGTGCACATCGACGGCACCCCCACCCGTTCGTGCATCACGAGCATCGATAGCATCGGCGATTCGAAAGTGACGACGATCGAGGCGATCGGAGCGACGCCGGCGGGAGCGAAGATCCAAAAGGCCTGGCTTGAGCTTGAAGTGCCGCAGTGCGGCTACTGCCAATCCGGGCAGATCATGTCGGCCTCGGCGCTGCTCGTGACCCACGTCCATCCGACTGACGCCGACATCGACGACGCGATGAGCGGCAATATCTGCCGCTGCGGGACCTATGTGCGCATCCGCGACGCGATCAAACTCGCCGCGCAGACGAAGTGAGAGGGAGGCTGGTCATGATGCAGGGTCGCATGATCTCACACGCATCCGACGCCGGCCTGTCACGGCGCAGCTTCCTGGCGGCCAGCGCGGCCGCCGGAGGGGGTCTTGTGCTGGGCCTGAGTCTGCCGCTCGACGGTAGCGAAGCGGCCAATTCCGAGACATTCGCGCCAAACGCCTTCATCCGCATCGGCAGCGACGGGCATATCGTCCTCATCATGCCCTATGTCGAGATGGGACAGGGAACCTACACCTCGATCCCGATGCTTATCGCCGAAGAGCTCGATGTCGGCTTGAACCAGGTCGGGCTCGAGCACGCCGCGCCGAACGAAAAACTGTACGCCAATCCGCTGCTCGGCGTGCAAGCGACTGGCAATTCGAATGCGATCCGCGGCGCGTGGAAGCCGCTTCGCACGGCCGGCGCTGCCGCGCGGATCATGCTGGTCGAGGCGGCCGCGAAACGCTGGCGCGTCGACGCAAAGAGCTGCCGCACGCAGGATGGCGAAGTGATCCATGAGCCGACAGGACGAAGGCTGAAATATGCGGAACTGGCCGCCGACGCAGCCAAGATACCGGTGCCTGTTGACGTCGCGCTGAAATCGCCCGGTGAGTTCAAGCTGATTGGTACGCCCGCCAAGCGGCTTGATATTTCCGGCAAGGTCAACGGCACCGCCCAATATGGCATCGACGCGCGCCCGCCCGGCGTGAAGATCGCGACCCTGGCGCAATCGCCTGTTGCCGGCGGACGCGTGAAGAGTCTCGACGAAACGGCAGCCAGGGCGGTCAAGGGCGTGCGCCAGATCGTGCGGCTCGATGATGCCGTTGCCGTGGTGGCCGATCACATGGGAGCTGCGAAGAAGGGCCTGGCGGCGTTGAAGATAGAATGGGACGAAGGCCCGAACGCCGTGATTGCGACCGCAGACATCGCGCAGGAACTGGAGCAGGCGACGCTTGGCTCTGGTGCGCTGGCACAGAACATCGGCGATGCCGACAAGGCCATCGCCAGCGCCGCCACCAGGGTGGAAGCGATCTATCAGGTTCCCTTTCTCGCCCACGCCACGATGGAGCCGATGAATTGCACCGTGCATATTCGTCAAGGCGAGTGCGAGATCTGGCTCGGCACACAGGCCATCACGCGCGTGCAGGCGGCGGCGGCGAAAGCCGCCGGGCTTGCCGTGGAGAAGGTCATCGTCCACAATCATCTGATCGGCGGGGGCTTTGGCCGCAGGCTTGAGGCCGACGGCGCCGTGCGGGCGGTCGAGATCGCGAGGCAGGTCGAGGGCCCCGTGAAGGTCGTGTGGACACGAGAGGAAGACATCCAGCACGATCTTTATCGGCCGTACTGGTTCGACCGCATCTCGGCCGGGCTCGACGAGAAGGGCCGGCCGGTCGCCTGGAAAAATCACTTCGCCGGATCCTCGGTGATCGCGCGCTGGGCGCCGCCCTTCTTTAAAAATGGTCTCGATGGCGACTCGACGGAAGGCGCGATCGATCTCGTCTACGACTTCCCGAACCTGCACGTCGCATATTCGCACGTGGAGCCCAAGGGAATCACGACTGGGTTCTGGCGCAGCGTCGGCCCTTCGCACAACGTCTTCGTCGTCGAAAGCTTTGTCGATGAGTTGGCGGCCGCGGCGAAACAGGACCCTGTCGCCTATCGCCGCGCGCTGCTCGACAAATCGCCACGCGCGAAAGCGGTGCTCGATCTCGCGGCGGAAAAATCCGGTTGGGGACAGCCCTTACCCAAGGGCGTTGGCCGCGGCGTCTCCCTTCAGTTCGTGTTCGGCAGCTATCTCGCGCAAGTTGCCGAGGTCGAGGTGGCAAAGGACGGCTCCGTGCGCGTTCGCCGCGTCACCTGCGCAATGGATTGCGGCGCCGTCGTCAATCCCGATACCGTGCAGGCGCAGCTCATGAGCGGAGTAACCTTCGGCGCAACTGCGGCGCTCTATGGCGAGATCACGCTGAAGAACGGTCGTGTCGAGCAGACCAACTTCGACACCTATCAGATGATCCGTATCAACGAGGCCCCGGCGATCGAGGTCCACGTCGTTAAAAGTGTAGAACCGCCCGGCGGCATGGGCGAGACCGGGACCTCGGGTATCGTCCCGGCCGTCGCCAATGCGATCTTCGCAGCCACTGGAAAGCGTCTGCGCAAAATGCCGGTTGACGTCAATTTGCTCAAGCAGCCGGCGTGAGGGAAAGAGAAGGGAGCGCCACATGCCAATGAGCACATCAAGCCCCGACGCTGGAAACAGGCGAGAAACGGAACGACGAGGTGTTACAGCGCACGTCGAGGCACCCCTCTCGCGCCGGATGGCTATTGGAGGCGTCGCCTTTTTCGGAGCTGCGATGTCGGCCATTGGCTCCCGCGCTTTCGCGCAGGCTGGCCCTCACGGCAGCTATGGCAACGCCGCCATCGCTGGAGAATCGGCCGGCGGCGCCTCGGGCAAGTCGGACGATGATATCGTCCGCGCGGTGAAAATTGCGCGTGCGATGCGCTCTGGCCCTGCGCAGATTACCCGGGAAGCCACCGTGGTGGAGATGGACCATCACGGAAACGTCGCCAGCGTCCTCCGCAAAGGCACCAACGGATGGATTTGCATGCCTGGCGACGAGAATGTGATCGGCGCTCCGCCCATGTGTATCGATGAGCTGGGGATGCAGTGGTTCAAGGATGCAAGGGCGAGACTGCCGCGGCCAACCAACAAGGCTCCGGGCCTTTGTTACATGCTGTGCGGTGCGACCCAACACAGCAACACTGACATCACGGACCGAACCAGTCCTGCGATCCCCATTGGTCCGCATTGGATGATTCTGTGGCCTTTCGATCCGGTGCAAAGCGGGCTGCCGACGACTGTGCGTGATGCCGGGGCGTGGATCATGTTCGCCGGAACGCCCTACGCCTATCTGCATGTCTGCGGAACGCCGTGGGATGGCAACGAGTACGCGCCGGGCGATCATGCTGTATGGACCATGCAGTACGCGAAGCGGACCGTCGGCTAGTTCCCTGTACGCGCACGCGCTGTACTGAGCTGTTTAGCGTTTCTTGCGATAACGCCGTCGAATGTACGATCGAGCACAGAGAACCGTGGTCAGAGCGACCGTGGAGCGGTAGGTTGCAGACTGCTGAAAGCGTGGCAACAACGAAGCGAGACGTTACTGGTGCGGTACTCACACGGCGAGCGAATGAAAACCCGGTAAGCCATTGATTTACTGGTGGGCCCGGCAGGACTCGAACCTGCAACCAGCCCGTTATGAGCGACAGGATATCGACCAGCTTCGTTGATTTTGCTGCGATTTCGTTTGAGTTCGATCGCGTTCGTTGCGATTAGATGAGGTTGTTTCTGGTGCGAAACTGGTGCGGTCCCTGGGCATCCGTCAAGACGGTAGGTGGGCAATGGTCTGTTGCCGGCCCATCTTTAGAACGACTGATTCATTTGTCGTGATCGGCGATCGCGGCAACACCTGCAGCGGCGCACGTTCATCCTTATCCCCGCCGGGCGACCCACCGACACCGAGGCCGGCGATGATCTCGGATCCGTGCATGATCGCGACCGCGCCGGGAAGCGCGACGATATTCGGCGCGCTGGCGAGCTGCGCGCCCGTGCCGTTCGGATATTTGGCGACGAGCGAGACGAACTCGCTTGTCCGATCGAGGCCGAAAATCGGACCCATCGTCACCACGGTGTACGCCTTGCGGAATGCAGAATCCTTCGTGTGGACCGTCGCGTGGTCGCCGCGCAGTTGAACGATCACCAGACCTGACGCGTCGACAACGAAAGCGTTCACGGGCCAGCCATGCTCGCCGCAAGTCTGCACGGCGACCTGGGCTGCTTGCAGCGCGAGCTTCAAGGGCAAAGTGTAGCCACTTATGTTGACCTGCGCAGACGCAGGCGAAGCGAGGACGAGCGAGGCCACAGACAGGGCGGCCAGGATAGCAGGGTTTTTCATCGTTTATCTCTCATGGTCTTGGTGTTTGATGAGGCTGCGGTGACCCGCGGCCCGGGGGAAATTCTCGCCAGAGCGCGCTTACGGCGCAAAGCGGACCGCGTTGATCTCAGGCCGTGACGGTTCCGCGGCAATCGCACTGGAACGGCGCACGAGTCGAAACTTTGTGATGGGCGCCGGCTATATCTTTCGTTTCGCCAGGAAGTCGCGGATCAGCATCGCTGCCTCATCCACCTTCTCGTCGAGCGCGAAGTGGCCGGCGTCGAGGATGTGGACTTCCGCATCCGGCACGTCGCGCCGGTAGGCATTCGCCTCGGGCAAGGCGAAGGAGGGATCGTACTTGCCCCACAGCACAAGCAGCGGCGGGTGGTTGCGCTTCAGCCACGCCTGCCAGGACGGATAGGCGGCGACGTTGGTCTGATAGCTGAAGAACAGATCGGACTGGATCTGACGTTCGCCCGGCCTCGACAAGCGGGCAGCCTCCCACTCCCAGGCCTCCGGGTCGTAGCGCTCGGGATCCGGCGACGAGCCGAGATGCCGCATCTTCGCGCCCTCCAGCGATGTAAAGCCGGGGATGACCTTGTCCTCATAGGCCACGCGATCCTTCCAGAACGCCCGACGTATGTCCCAGGCCGGGCCAAGCCCATCCTCATGCGCGACCGCGTTCTGCACGATGATGGCGCGCACGCGCTCGGGATGAGCGACCGCCAGGCGCATGCCGATCGGCCCACCATAGTCCTGCTGGTAAAGGACGTAATCGTGGAGCCCGACGACTCGCGTGAAGTCGTCCACGACCTTCGCAAGATGATCGAAGGTGTAGTCGAACGAGGATGCCGGCGGGGCTTCGCTCTCGCCGAAGCCGGGATAGTCCGGCGCAATGAGATGATAACGGTCGGCCAGCAACGGTATCAGCGTCGCGAACATCCGCGACGACGACGGATAGCCGTGAAGCAACAGGATGGTCGGCACATCTTTTGGCCCAGCCTCACGGTAGAATATCTTCAGTCCGTCAATCATGACCGTGTGATAGGTCGTCGTCGATGAAATGGACGGAACGGTTTGTGCGTGGGCCACACTAGCGGCTGAGGATAGCGCAGTGGTAGTCGCAACGAGCGCGGTGGCAAGAACATGTTTCACGACAGTGGCTCCTGGTTCGTCATGCAGGTAAGCTTTGCTGGTGGGTCGAGAGCGGCGCCGTGGCCGCCCCGATTTCGGCGTCAGTGAAGCGCGGCGTGATATGCTCCGAGCAATTCCACTCGAAGGCGCGGTTCAGGAACCGTTCATACGCCGAACACCGTCTTGATCTCGGCGGCGACCTGCGGGGTGTTTTCGTCGAGCACGAAATGGCCGCTGTCGAGCCAGACCAGCTTGGCCTCGGGCAAATCACTCAGGTAGGCCCTGGCGCCCGGGGGAATGAAGAACGGATCGTTCTTGCCCCAGACGATCAGCGTCTTCGGCTTGTGCTCGCGGAACGCCGCCTGCCACTCAGGGTAGAGCCCGATATTGGTCTTGTAGTTCTCGAGCAGGTCGACCTGGTAGTCCTGTACGCCCGGCCGGTCGAGCAGCGCCTGGTCGAGGATCCAGTTGTCCGGGTTGATCGCCTCGGGATCCTTGGCGCCGACCAGCCAGTGGAACTTGGTTCCTTCGAGGCCGACGAACTCGCGTGCTGGCTTTTCCGTCTCCGGGGTACGGTTCTCCCACAGCGGCAGCAGCACCTGCTTGGGCGCGTCGCCGACGCCTTCCATGTGGGCGTTGGCGTTCTGGATGATGAAGCCCTTCACCCGATCAGGGCGCTGCGTGAACAGACGGAAGCCCACGGGGCCGCCATAGTCCTGCATGTAGAGGATGTACGAGGTCAGCCCCAGCACATCGACCAGGCCCGCCACATGCGCGGCCAGATTGTCGAACGTGTACTTGAAATTGTCGCGCGACGGTGCCTCCGAGTGGCCGAAGCCGACATAATCGGGGGCGATCAAATGAAAGCGGTCGGCAAGGGCCGGCATCAGGTCGCGGAACATCTGGCTGCTCGTCGGCAGGCCATGCAGCAGGAGGATGGTCTGGGCGGCGGGGTCGCCGGCTTCCCGGTAGAAGATTTTGCGGCCGTTCACGGTCGCCGTCCGGTAGTGGGTGCGGGTATACATCGGTTACTCCTTCCTTCGGACGCCTGCCGTCCGGTTGGGGCGGCCGTCGTCGCCTTCGTCATTTCATTTTGGGGCTTTCCACGATCGGGCGGCAGACGCTAAGATCGAGAGGAGGCTTCTCATTTTTTGGAAGGCCCTTTGGACCGTCTTGATGCCATGTCGGTGCTGCTCTCGGCTGTGGAGAGCGGAAGCCTGTCGAAGGCGAGCCGGAAGCTCGGGCTTCCGCTCGCGACGGTCAGCCGCAAGGTCGCCGAGCTGGAGACCTACCTGAACGCCAGCCTGCTGATCCGGTCAGCGAAGGGGTTGGAATTAACCCCGGCGGGTCGTTCCTACGTCACGGCCGCGAAGGCTATCCTCGAGCAGCTGACCGAAGCGGAGCGCGCCGCCTCCGGCGAATATACGGAACCCAAAGGAGACTTGGTGGTCACTGCGCCGATCATGTTCGGCCGGTTGCATGTGCTGCCAGTGGTGACGCGCTTCCTCGACGCCTATCCCGACGTAGCGGTCGGACTCGTGCTGACCGACCGGGTCGCTCATTTCCTGGACGATCAGGTGGATGTCGCGCTTCGCATCGGGGCGCTGCCGGACAGCGGCCTGATTGTTACTCGTCTGGGCTCAGTCCGGCGCGTGGTCTGCGCAAGCCCCGATTATCTGGCGGCGAACGGGATTCCGACGACGCCGGACGATCTCGCGCATCACAGCGTGATTTCGTTCGAAAGTGTGTCCTCGCGCAGCTCTTGGGCCTTCGAATCCGGCGGCGTCGAATTGACCGTGCCGTTTCGTTCCCGCCTAAGCGTCAACACAATCGACGCGGCGATCGACGCAGGGCTTTCTGGCGCGGGACTCATCCGAGCGGTGTCCTACCAGGTCGTCGACTTCGTGCGCAGCAACCGGATGACGACCGTCCTCGAATCTTTCGAGCCTCCGCCGCGTCCCGTGCATCTCGTCTATGACAAACAGAACCGATTGCCGCTGAAGCTGCGTGCGTTCGTCGACTTTGTGGTCCCTCGCTTGCGCGAGCGGTTGGCGCGGGCTGCTTTGTAGAACGCTCATACTTCTATGACCAAAATGATAATCCCTGCCTTTCGGCGGCACCAATTCTACTTCCGTGCGCTTACTTGAGGTGCGCGTTGAATCTCAGGATCTCCGATCCTGGGACTAGGGTCGAAGGTATTAAATGATTGTCGTTCCCTGGGCAGACTCTTTGCAAAATAAAGTCGACCGTCATGAACTATCGCAATGAGTGAGGAAGGAGCGCGTTTCTGGTGCGGTACCCCAACGGCCGGCAAGACGAAGACCTGATAAGTGATTGATTCATTGGTGGGCCCGGCAGGACTCGAACCTGCAACCAGACCGTTATGAGCGGCGATGGTTCACCGGAAAAGCCCGAGAACATTGAAGAATAGCGTCACGTTCAACCGCGTTTGTTCGCGTTTGTTTGCGTTCGGTTCTCGTGATTCATTGGCGAAACGTTGGTTGCAAAAATGGGGCACCGAACGCGGCTGCCAAAGCCGGGCGGTCAAACCGCTGGGCACCGCGAACTATGGCGGTTGCTAAAGACGCTGTTCAAACAGGACAACGATGCTGACCAAGTGATCGAAATAGCCGTTACCGTTTCGCCAGTCTCTTGGGCACCTTCAGCATCATGCGCCTAGCCTTCGTTTCCGCCCGCTTTTTGATTTCGTCCTTGATCTTTTCGATCAGGCTTCTTGTATCGGGCCTGTGAATTTTGAGGGTTGAGGTTGAATTCATGGCGTCCCCTCCTCCGACACGACAAACGATTCTCAGAGACTAGCCAAATTGCAGCGCTAAGCAATCGCCATATCGGCGACAAACAAAAGCAAGCTCCGCTTATCGAGGCACAAACATCGCACTACAATGCTGGCTAGAGATGCGTTAGCATACAACCTGATTTGCTTTCTTAACATCCAGTGCGGGAGAGGCCCATGGCGGATACCCAGTGTGCAACGGGGCTAGCATGTTGGCTGTTGCGCTTTGGCAAAGAGTGGAAAGACCTAATCCCCCTCTTCGGCGCGGGAATCGTCGCGATCACCGCTATTGTGGTGGCCTTTTTGGCGACTTGGCGTTTGAACACCGCAATGAAGCAAACCGAGTTCTTTCTGAAATTCACTGAGCGATTCCACAACATCTTGCAAGCCAAACATCAATTGGAATTGAGAGCAGACGAAAGAGACACTGAGAACCGACCCACTCTCGGCGAACCGCAAAGGGTGAAAGAGGCTCACGAGATATATCGCCAATTTTTTGGATTAATGTTCGACGAGTTTTTCTCTTACAAGAGCGGTTTTCTTGATCGAGCAGCATTCGTTGAATGGATGAGATGGCGGCACTTTGACTATGGCGTGAATGCAAACGGCGTAGCGAACTTTGCGATTGCAGGAATTCCCTACCGAGACGGATGGAGCAATTACTGCGATCATCGACCGATAGATCCCGAGTTTCAGCAGTTCTTGCAGAGAATTCATGGCATTCGGGTTGATGACCCCGACGTTGTGGGGACCATAAACACCATTGTGCTGTCTTATGCACATCGATCCGAGCGGATCTTTGCAAAGGTAGCTTGGTTTTTCTCTGAATATCATATTCCTTTCAAAATTCTCGCGGTCATTCTGCTAATCGTGGGATACGTGTGGCTGATAGCGTAGGGCTATTAATGTTCAAAAGCTGATCGGACGTGGGCTGTGTGATCCGTCAATGTGACGGCTGACGAGGGCTCTCTGGGAGGGCGACCATGTCTGGCATCCCCGAAACACCGACCGCAGCAGCAGTTATGCGGACGCCCAAATAGAAGCAAACCATAGAGGCTGCCTTCCCGCTCCGCGCAGATATGGATGCGTGCAACACTCTGACGAGGCGATAGGCTGTGGCCACCCTTCCCCCCCTTTACAAATACCTCGACGTTCAAGGCGCGACGCTCACGCTGACCAATAGAACATTGAAACATTCCAAGCCATCGTACTTCAACGATGTAGAAGACCTCACGATAAAAAGCATCTTTCCTGAATCCGATGATGTCGCCCTCGACATCATGAATAGCGGGCTCACAGACATTATTCTGCGCAACTTGAACGCCATTCCAACAACTGAAAATGAAAGCCAGCGAGCTAAGATTCTACAAATACAGTCTATCTATAGGACTAATCCCAAAGCTGCCGATATTGTTAAGAAAGCAATGAAAGAACGCCCAGTTTATAGGCAACGTCACGCCACACACCCTCAGGCATACCGCAGCCACTTGGCTGATGCAGCGTGGAGTCCCCATTTGGGAAGCAGCCGGCTTTTTGGGCATGAGCGAAAAGACACTGCGGGACACATATGGCCACCACCATCCGGACTATTTACGCGGTGCAGCCGATTCCATCGGCTCGCACCCCGTCCCAAAAAAGGTAACGTTGGTTATTTCGTTGGTTGAGGAAAAAGCGAGGGGGGCAGGGGCGGAAGAAACCCTTGAAACTATTGGTGGGCCCGGCAGGACTCGAACCTGCAACCAGACCGTTATGAGCGGCCGGCTCTAACCATTGAGCTACAGGCCCCGCCGCAGGCTGCCGCCTAAGCGACCAGCAACGGTGCTGGCACCCCTTACAATGTGGTGGACGATCGGGCAATGCCGGGAGCTTGTCGGCTCGATTATCAAGCGTTTTCTGGTCGAAAAATGCGAATTGCCGGCTAACGGCGTGTCTAATCCACCGAGACGCCGGCGAACTCGACGACCTTGCGCCATTTTTCGGTCTCAACGGCAATGAGCTTGCCGAATTCGGCCGGCGTCATCGGCTTCGGGATTCCGCCCATCGTGGTCAGCCGCTCGACCACCTTGGGATCTTTCAGCGCTTCGCCGACCGCCTTGTTGAGAATTTCCACGATTTCCGGCGGCGTGCCCTTCGGCGCGGAGATGCCGTAGAACCCGACCGACTCGAATCCCGGCACGGTTTCGGCAATGGCGGGAACATCGGGCACGCCCGGCCAGCGCTGCGGCGAGGTGACGCCGAGCGCGCGCACGGTGCCGGCGCGCGACTGTTCAAGCGCGGTCGGCAGATTGTCGAAGATCAATTGCACCTTGTTGGAAATGATATCGGGAAAAGCGATCGCCGATCCGCGATAGGGCACATGCACCATGTTGATCCCGGTCATCGCCTTGAACAATTCCGCGGACATATGCACCGAGGTGCCGTTGCCCGACGAGGCATAGGAGACCTTGCCCGGATTGGCCTTGCAGTAGTCGATGAACTCCTGAACGGTCTTGACCGGCATGGCGTTGGAGACGACCAGCATATTGGTCAGTTGCATGATGCTCGCGACCGGCACGGTGTCGCGGATGAAATCATAGGACAAATGCTTGTAGAGCGAGGCCGAGATCGCGTTGTTGGGCGCGACGAACAAGATTGTATAGCCGTCCGGCGGCGAGTTGATCGCGGTCGCGGCCGCGATATTGCCGCCGGAGCCGGTGCGGTTCTCCACCACGAATTGCTGGCCGAAATGCTCCGACAGCCACTGGCTCATGATGCGCGCCACGACATCGACCGGGCCGCCGGCGGAAAAGCCGATCAGCCAGCGTACCGGGCGGTTCGGATAGTCGGCCGCGGCTGCCGGGGCGCGGCCGCCCGCAAGGCTCAGAAGGCAAATCATGCCGATGACAACTGCGCGCAAAATACCCATGAAAAGCCACTCCGACGGGACTGCTACCCGGCATGCTTTCATACAGAGCGGGATTTGCCTACATTGCGTTTTGTCCCAGGTTCTTGCATGGGTCTGCGATAGGTTTCGCAAGATGCGAGAGGATCGTAAATGAACATCGCGCGTATGGTTTGCGCCGGCGTGCTGCTGTTGGCGGGCGGTGCTGCGGCGCAAGATGGAGGCAAACCCATCCAAAAGACAACCATCAGTCTGGGCACGGCGACGCCAGGCGGCGGCTTTCCGCTGTTCGGCAATACCTTCGCGCAGGTCATGAACGACGCCGACCCGACCCTCATCATCGAGCCACGCAACACCAAAGGCAGCTACGAGAATATTCCGCTGCTCGAATCCGGACAGCTCGACATTGCGCTGGTTGCCGGCGAACCCGCCTATGAAGCCTTCAAGGGCATCGGGCGGCCCGCTACCCGGCTGAAGATCCTGACCGCGATGTATTCGAGCCCCGGAATGTTCGTGGTCCGCGCCGACAGCCCCTACAAGACCATACGCGATCTCGTCGGCCAGCCGGTTGCATTTGGGGCAAAGGGTTCCGGTCTTCCCGTCATGTCCCGTTTCATGCTCGACGGGCTGGGCCTGAAGCAGGACGAGGATTTCAAGTCGGTCTATCTCGACCACGCCGGCGATGGACCGGCGATGGTGCTCGACGGCCGGGTCGCGGCGCTGTGGGGCGCCGGCATCGGCTGGCCCGGGTTCACGACGCTGGCGGGAAGTCCCGGTGGCGCCCGATTCATCGCGCCGAACGCTGACGAGATGGCGCGCATCCGGGCCAAGCACGCGTTCCTGAAACCCATGACGGTACCCGTTGGCAGCTATTCGAACCAGAACGCGCCAATCGAATCGCTGGGATCATGGGCCTATGTGCTGGCGCGCGCCGATCTCTCCGACGATGTCGCCTATCGCCTGGCGCGCACGCTGCACGGGGCTGAAAGCGCCCTCTGCAAAAAGCTGGCGCAGGCTTGCGAAACCACTGCCGCCAATACGGTTGCGGCGGCGCCGGATGTGGAGCTGATTCATCCGGGGGTGATGAAGTATTTCCGCGAGATCGGCGTGGTGAAGTGACCGTCACCCTAATGGGTGACGAGTCATTCCGGGGCGCGTCGAAGATGCGAACCCGGAATCTCCAGATTCCGGGCTCGCTCGCTCCGCTTGCGCCCCGGAATGACTGCTACGCCGTCACTTCTTCACCATCGAACACGCCGGGTCCGGCGGGCCGAACGCGTCCTGGCCGGAGATCTTCGCCAGTACCGTGTAATAGTCCCACGGATATTTGGACTCTTCCGGCTTCTTGACCTGCACCAGCATGAGGTCGTGAACCATCAGATTGTCCTCGCGCAGCCGGCCGTTGCGGGCGAAGAAATCCTCGATCGGCTTCTCGCGCATCTTCGCCGCCACCTTGAGCGGCTCGTCGGTGCCGCTCTCCTTGACGGCGTCGAGATAGTGCATGACGGAGGAATAGACGCCGGCCTGCCACATCGTCGGCATCCGGTTCATCTTGGCGAAATAGCGGACCGACCAGTCGCGGGTCTTTTGATCCATGTCCCAGTAGAACGATGTCGTCAGCAACAGGCCCTGGGCTACGGGAAGACCGAGCGCATGAATGTCGGTGATCAGCGCGAGCAGGCCGGCCATCTGCTGGCCGCCCTTCAATACGCCGAATTCGCCGGCGGTCTTGATCTCGTTCATGTTGTTGGGCGGACCGCCGGCGATGCCGATGATTTTCGCCTTCGAGGCCTGGGCCTGCAGGACGAACGATGACACATCAGGCGTGGCAAACGGCAGGCGAACCGAGCCGAGCACCTTGCCGCCGTTCTTGACGATCACGGCGGAAGCGTCCTTTTCGAGGGAGTGACCGAACGCATAATCGTCGGTGAGGAAGAACCAGCTGTCGCCGCCGCGCTTGACCACTTCCTGCGCCGTGCCGACGGCGAGGGCGCGGGTGTCGAACACCCATTGAATCGCATAGGGCGAGCAGAACTTGCCGTGGAAATCGGCCGTGCCGGTCGAATGCGCGATGAACATTCGCTTCTTTTCGTTGGCGACGTTCTGCACGGCGAGACCCACCGCCGATACCGGCACGTCCACGATCAGGTCGACCTGTTCGGTGTCATACCAGCGCCGTGCGATGCCGGCGCCGATATCGGGCTTGTCCTGATGATCGCCGACGATCACGCTGATCGGCTTGCCCAGCACCTTGCCGCCGAAATCGTCCACCGCCATTTGCGCCGCGGTCACCGATCCCTGGCCGGTGGGCGTGGAGGCCGGTCCGTTCATGTCGGTGAGAACCCCGATCTTGACCACGTCGTCCGATATCTGGGCGATCGCCGGGGGTGAGGACAACAGCGCCGCGGCAAGGGCTCCGGCCACGGTCATGCTCCTGGTAAACATCTCGCTCCTCCCATTGCCATCGGCGGATTGGCCGTATCGTTGGCCACTTGACGCGGCCGGCCCGTCCTTTTGCCTTCATTCGATGGATGCAGTCAACGCGGGCCACCGCGCCCCATTAATTGCATCGCAGCATTTGACTGTATATTTCGGACCTGATTCAGTAAATTGGCGGGCCATGGTTCCAACCCAGCGCCTGCCGGCCTCGCTTACTCCGCTTGATGTGGCGCTTGCGGCGTTGCTGCATCGCCTCGCGCCGGTCGCGCCGGTCGAGCTTCCGCTCGCAGACGCCCTGGGCTGCACGGCCGCGGAGATGCCGCCGTTGAAGCCGCTTCCGTCGTGCGATGTCGCCGCCAGCGACGGCTGGGCGTTGCGCGCCCGCGATCTCGTCGGCGCGTCGTCCTATTCGCCGCTGCCGCTTTCTGTTTCACCGGTCTGGGTCGAGGCCGGCGACCCGATGCCTGGCGATTGCGATTGCGTCGTGGATTCCGATTCCGTCGGTCGGGCGGGTCCGATGGTTCAGGTGCTGGCCGAAGCCATACCGGGGCAGGGCGTCCGCCGCGCCGGTGGAGATCTCGCTGGCGGATCTGCCGTTATCGCCGCCGGTCGGCGCGTTCGCCCGCGCGATCTCCTGGTCGCGCGCGGCGCGGGCCTGGATCGACTGAAGGTGCGCCGCCCGCGCCTGCGTATCGTCAATATTCCCGCGAATTCGGGCGATGCCGTGACGGCGCAACTGATCGCGGAAACCGCGCGCGCAGCCGGCGCTGAAATCGTCAGCACCGAGGCCACGGGTCGGGAAGCCGCATCGATCGCAGCAGCGCTCGACGCGAGCGCGTGCGATCTCTTGGTGACGATCGGCGGCACTGGGGTCGGCCGTACCGATGCGGTGGTCGCCGCGCTGGCGAAGCGTGGCGAGGTTGTCGCGCATGGCGTTGCGCTGCAGCCCGGACGAACAACCGCCATCGGCAGGATCGGAGACACGGCCATCCTTGCCTTGCCGGGTGCGCCGGATCAGGCACTCGGAGCGTGGTGGACACTCGCGCTTGCCGCGCTGGACATCTTGTCCGGGCGCGAGAGGCGGCTGAGGCAAACGCTGCCGCTGGCACGCAAGGTCGCCTCACATGTCGGCATCGCCGAAATTGTCCTGCTTGAACGCGCGGATCAAACCTGGATGCAGCTCGCCGTCGGCGATCTCTCGCTTGGGGCAATCGCCCGCGCCGAAGCATGGCTCGTGATATCCGGCGGGTCGGAGGGTTTCGCTGCGGGCACGCCGGTCGATGCCTATATATTGCGGGACTGAAGGAGATGAGTCCGACATGACCAGGGCACCTTCGCAAAGAAGCCGTGACGGCGTGGACCAGGATCAGTTCCTGGCCATTCTCTCGCGCGAGGATGCGCTTAAGCGTTTCGAGGCTGCGCTGTTTCCGCGCGCGGCGCTTGCCGAAGCGCGGCCATTGACGGAGGCGCTCGGCTATCCGCTGGCGCACGATATCGTGGCTGATATCGATGTGCCGCCATTCGATCGCTCCAATGTCGACGGCTTTGCGGTGCGTTCCGCCGATCTCGCTTCGGCAGGCGAAGCGACGCCGGTCCGCCTCGTGCTCAACGACGAGGTCATCGCCTGCGGCACCGCGCCGACCAGGCCGGTGCTGTCGGGTACCGCGACGTCGATCGCGACCGGCGGCCCGCTGCCGCGCGGCGCCGACGCCGTCGTCATGGTCGAGCATACCCAGCCGGCGGGGGCGCGCGCGATCGATATTCGCCGTGCCGCCTCGCCCGGTCAATTCGTCTCCTATGCCGGTTCCGACATCGCGCGCGGCGAGGCGGTGCTGCGCGCTGGAACCGTGATCGGCTCCCGCGAGATCGGCATGTGCGCGGCCTGCGGGATCGCGAAAGTGTCCGTCGTGCGCCGGCCGCGCGTGGCGGTGATCTCCACCGGCGACGAGTTGGTGCAGCCGGGCGAGATGCTGCGCCCGGCCGCGATCTATGACACCAATGGTGCGATCGTCAGCGCGGCGATCAGCGAGAACGGCGGCGAAGCCGCATTCCTCGGCGCCATTGCCGACGATGAGGAACAGTTAGAGGCCGCGATGCGGAGCGCGCTTGAGTCTTCCGACATGCTGGTGCTCTCCGGCGGCACCTCGAAGGGGGCCGGCGATGTGTCCCACCGCATCATCGCCCGGCTTGGGAAACCCGGCATCATCGCGCATGGCGTCGCGCTGAAGCCCGGCAAGCCGCTGTGTCTTGCGGTCTGCGACGGCAAGCCGGTGGTGATCCTGCCGGGATTTCCGACCTCGGCGATGTTCACCTTCCACGACATGATCGTGCCGGTGCTGCGGCGGATGGCGGGCCTGCCGCCGCGATCCGATGCGAAGGTGGTGGCCAAAGTGCCGGTGCGGATTGCATCGGAGCTCGGCCGCACCGAATTCGTCATGGTGTCGCTGGTCGAAGGCGCGGAGGGATTGATCGCCTATCCCTCCGGCAAGGGAAGCGGCGCCATCACCTCGTTCGCGCAGGCCGACGGCTTTCTGAAGATCGACGCGCTGGCCGACCAGATGCCGGCAGGCGCGCAAGCCGAGGTCATGCTGTTCACGCCGCATGTGCGGGTGCCCGATCTCGTAATCGTCGGCAGCCATTGCACCGGGCTTGATCTCGTCACTGCGCCGCTGGCGCGTGCTGGTCTTGTGGTGCGCTCGATCGCGGTCGGCAGCCTCGGGGGTCTCGCGGCGGCCAAACGCGGCGAGTGCGACTTTGCGCCGATCCATCTGTTCGACGAAAAATCCGAAACCTACAACGCACCGTTCCTCGGCGAGGGGCTTGAACTGGTGCCGGGCTGGCGGCGGATGCAGGGCATCGTGTTTCGTGTCGGAGATGCGCGGTTCGAGGGATTGAGTGCGCAGGCCGCGGTACGCGCCGCGCTGGCCGATCCCGGCTGCATCATGGTCAACCGCAACCAGGGCGCCGGCACCCGCATCCTGATCGACCGGCTGCTCGGCGGTGCGCGCCCCGACGGCTACTGGAATCAGCCGCGCTCGCATAACGCGGTGGTGGCCGCGATCGCGCAAGCCCGCGCCGATTGGGGCATGACCATTGCGCCGGTCGCGCGGGCCGCAGGCCTAGACTTCATTCCGCTCGCCGAAGAGCATTACGATTTCGCGCTGGTGACCGCGCGCAGAGATCGCCCGGCGGTGCAGGCGTTTCTGGAGGCGCTTAAGTCCGACGAAGGCCGCGCGGCGCTGGAACAGGCGGGGTTTCGGCCGGCGTAACCGGCACAACGCTCGTCATGCCCGGCCTTGTGCCGGGCATCCGCGTCTTTACGGTCTGGCGGCGAGAAAGACGTGGATGGCCGGGAGCCCAGACAAGTTTACAAAGTCTGCGCAAAGCAGACTACTATGCCCGGCCATGACGAAGAAAAAACGTCAGGGTTGTTCATCCAGCGCCGCCAGCCGTTCCGCTTCCGCGATGTCGTCCATCGTGTTGGCGTTGAAGAACGGATCGAGCGGCTCGGTCGGCCAGGTCACGGTGGCGAGTTTGTAGCGTGCGGTCCAGCGATCGATCTTTCTGACGTCTTCGACCACAAGCGCGTGGCGAAGCTCCTCGCGCAAGGCAACGCTCCATAATCCGATCACCGGGTGCGACTGACCGTCGGAGGCAGCGACTGCGAGCTGCGCGTTCTGTTCGCTGCGCGCCCGGAGCAGGCGCGCGACGAGATCGCGCGGCAGGAACGGACAATCCGCCGCCGCGCTCAAAACCCAGGCAACCCCGGGCCGGTTGGCCGCGATCCAGTCGAGGCCGGCGAGAATGCCGGCGAGCGGACCCGGAAAATCCGCGACCGAATCCGGGATGACGGGCAAGCCAAAGCTTGCAAACCGCGCCGGATCGCCATTTGCGTTGAGGACAAGCCCGTCGCATTGTGGCTTCAGCCGCGCGATCACGCGCTCCAGGATCGTGCGGCCGCCGATCCGGCGCATCGGCTTGTCGCCGCCGCCCATCCGTCGCGCCAGACCGCCGGCCAATAATACTCCGGGGGTCGGCGGAAATTCAGTCGTCACGCTCAGTGCCCTTGCGCTTGTGCCGCGCCGACTCTTCTTCGACGAAAGCGAGATTCTGATCGTAGACGATGCGCTCCTGGCCCGACAGCGCGATAAACCGTTTTCCGCGTGCGCGGCCGACCAGTGTCAATCCGACTTGCCGCGCCAGGTCGACGCCCCAGGCGGTGAAGCCCGAACGCGAAACCAGGATCGGAATTCCCATCCGCACCGTCTTGATCACCATTTCGGAGGTCAGCCGTCCCGTGGTGTAGAGGATCTTGTCGGCGGGATCGACGCCGTGGCGATAGATCCAGCCCGCGATCTTGTCGACCGCGTTGTGGCGGCCGACATCTTCGGTGTAGCAGACAGGCGCGCCTTCCTTGCACAGCACGCAGCCATGGATGGCGCCGGCTTCAAGATAGAGCGAGGGCATGGTGTTGATCGCGTGCGTCAGCTGGTAGAGCCAGGACGTGCGCAGTTCGGCCTTGGGCAGCGCGACGCTTTCCACCGCTTCCAGCAGATCGCCGAACGCGGTGCCCTGCGCGCAGCCGGAAGTCTGTGTGCGCTTCTTCAACTTCTGTTCGAAATTGGTGTGGTGCTCGGTGCGAACCACCACCACCTGCAGATCGTCGTAATATTCGACCCCGGTGACGACGTCGTCGTATTTCAGCATGTTCTGATTGAGCAGATAGCCCAGCGCGAGATATTCCGGGTAATCGCCGATCGTCATCATGGTGACGATCTCCTGCGCGTTCAGGTAAAGCGTCAGCGGCCGCTCCACCGGAACGTTGATCTCGACCGTCGCGCCGGTCTGATCGGTCCCGGTGACACGTTCGGTCAGCCGCGGATCCTGCGGATCTGGCAGGATCAGGGGGGCCGGGTTTTGGTCGATCTTGGTCATGGTTTGCGAGGGTAGCATGACATTTTCCCTTGGCCCGATATAAAGCACCCCGGGACAAAACCTAGCCCGGTTCCGTCCCCGGTTCGGAGAAAGCGATGAAAGTAATTGGCCTGGCAGGATGGAGCGGCGCCGGCAAGACGACGCTGCTGGCGCGTGTCATCCCGCATTTTCTGAAAGAGGGGCTTTCCGTCTCCGTCATCAAGCACGCCCACCACAGCTTCGATGTGGACGTGCCTGGCAAGGATTCCTGGGTGCATCGGCAGTCGGGCGCCGAGGAAGTGCTGGTGTCGTCGGGTAATCGTTGGGCCTTGATGCATGAACTGCGCGGCGCCCCGGAGCCGCGGCTGCCGGAACTGCTCAGGAAGATGTCACAGGTCGATCTCGTCGTCGTCGAAGGCTTCAAGTCCGAGCCGCATCGCAAGATCGAGGTGTATCGGCAAGCCAATGGCAAGGCGCCGCTGTTCCCTGACGACCCCGCGATTGCCGGCATCGCAACCGATGCGACCGTTGAAACCGCGCTGCCGGTTGCCCATCTCGATGATATCCCGGCCGTCGCCGCGATGATGCAGAGGTTTGCGATACCTGTGGAAGACGTGCTGGCGGGAAGCGTCAGCGAGGCCTGAGAAACACCATGGCGCAGTTGTCCGACGATTGCTTTGCCTTCGGTGGACCGATGATGTCGGTCGATGAGGCCGTCGCGATCATCGCCACGCGTGTCAGCGCGGTGCGCGAGATCGAGACCGTGCCGATCGAGAAGGCCGATGGACGCATTCTCGCCGCCGATATTTCCGCATCGCTGGCCCTGCCGCCCTTCACCAATTCCGCCGTCGACGGCTATGCGGTGCGGAGCACCGACCTTCCGCTTCGGGAGGATGTGGCATTTGCCGTGTCGGGACGAATTCAGGCGGGCGCCTCGGCGCAGGGGCCGGTCCAGCCGGGCCACGCGGTGCGGATCTTCACCGGCGCGCCGCTGCCGGAAGGCGCCGGCACCGTGTTCATGCAGGAGGATGTGCGCGTCGATGAGGCCGGCAAGGTCGTTCTGCCGGCGGGTTTGCGGCCCGGCGCCAATGTGCGCCCCGCGGGCGAGGACATTCCGCTCGGCGCTGCCGCGCTCGCAAAAGGCCTGCGGTTGCGGCCGCAGGACGTCGCGCTTGCGGCGGCCTTCGGCCTCACCGGGATCGATGTGCGCAGGCGCATCAGGGTCGCGGTGTTCTCGACCGGTGACGAGTTGGTGTCGCCGGGCAATCCGCGCCTGTCAGCGCAATTGTTCGACTCCAACCGCTTCATGCTGATGGCGTTGCTGGCGCGGCTCGGCTGTGAGGTCAGCGATCTCGGTATTTTGCGCGATGATCGCGCGGCGTTGGCGCTGGGTCTGAGGAACGTGGCCGGCACGCACGATTTGCTTCTCACCAGCGGCGGCGTGTCGACCGGCGAGGAGGACCACGTCAAGGCCGCCGTCGGAGATGTCGGCCGGCTCGTGCTGTGGCGGATGGCGATCAAGCCGGGGCGCCCCGTCGCCATGGGAATCATCGGCGGCACGCCATTCATCGGACTACCGGGAAATCCAGTGGCGAGCTTTGTCACCTTCGTCCATGTCGTGCGACCGACTGTGCTGGCGCTGTCGGGCGCCAAGCCGCTGCCCTTGATTGCGATGCCGGTCCGCGCGGCCTTCGCCTACAAAAAGAAGATCGGCCGCCGCGAATACGTGCGGGTCAATCTGCACAAAGCGGCCGACGACGTTGGGCTTGAAGCGGTCAAGTTTCCGCGGGAGGGCGCAGGCCTGTTGTCGTCGCTTGTGGACACCGACGGACTGGTCGAACTGGGCGAGGAGATCACGCAGGTTGCCCCCGGCCAGACGGTTGGATTTCTCAGCTATGCGAGCCTGATGTGAGGCTCGCGCGCTGTCCGCGATCTCCGTTGACGATGCGAGGCCGCTTCGCCGAAGATGGGGTATGACCACGACAAGATTAGACCTCACCGGCCTGAAATGTCCGTTGCCGGCCTTGAAGACGCGCAAGGCGCTGAAGGCGCTGTTGCCGGGCGACCTTCTGGAGGTTCACTGCACCGATCCCTTGTCGGCGATCGACATCCCAAACCTGATCCGGGAGACCGGCGATAAGGTCGAGATCAGCGAACGCACGGAACATCGCATTGTGTTTCTGATCGAAAAAGCAAATGGCATTATTGCAAATGCGAATGATGCGTCGCGTGCGGGCGCGACGCGAGATCAGGACAGTTAGACGCACCCTTGCGCATTCGGGTTGTTTCGAACGGTGGCTATCCGCTACCTTTTGCCTATCGACATAAGCCCGGGCTTCTGCCCCAATTCGCCTTCTCCGCGATCGGTTTCGGGGGTTGGGTCGCGTCCGATGGGTGCGGGTGTTGGGCCTCGTACATCCTCGCCGGTGCCGGTCGTGGGCATAAACGCGTCGCATTAGGGCGGATGCGCTATTGCGATCCCGGCGGATCCGGGAATTGTGCGGAGCAGCAATACGCGGTTTGGGAAATTTAGAGTATAGGACAACAGGAAACGTGGACGGCCAATAAGCCCGGTAACGGCGGCTGCAGGGGAGGAATGGATGACGACAATTAGCGGCGCAGGGACGATGTCCGGCGGTGGGATGGGAATTCTCGATCGCGAGCACACGATTGCAAAGGCCGGCTTCAATCGCTGGCTGGTGCCACCCGCCGCGCTTTGCATTCATCTGTGCATCGGCATGGCCTATGGATTCAGCGTGTTCTGGCTGCCGCTGTCGCGTGCGATCGGGCTGACGGCGCCGAAGGCCTGCCCGGACATCACGCTGGTGCAGGAGCTGTTCACCACCACCTGCGACTGGAAGGTCGCCAGCATGGGTTGGATGTACACGCTTTTCTTTGTGCTGCTCGGCGTGTCGGCCGCGATCTGGGGCGGCTGGCTGGAGCGTGCTGGCCCGCGCAAGGCCGGCTTCGTCGCGGCGTTGTGCTGGGGCGGCGGCCTGATCATCGGTGCCTTCGGCGTTTACGTGCATCAGCTCTGGATCATGTGGCTCGGCGCCGGCGTCATCGGCGGTGTCGGCCTCGGTCTTGGCTACATTTCGCCGGTGTCGACGCTGATCAAATGGTTTCCCGACCACCGCGGTATGGCGACCGGCATGGCCATCATGGGCTTCGGCGGCGGCGCCATGATCGGTGCGCCCTTGGCGAATATCCTGATCAACTATTTCAAGACCCCGACCGATGTCGGCGTTTGGAAAACATTTGTTGTGATGGGCGTGATCTATTTCGTGTTCATGACGATCGGCGCCTTTGCCTATCGCGTCTCGCCGGCCGGCTGGCAGCCAGAAGGCTGGACGCCGCCGAGCGAGAAGAAGTCGATGATTTCGGAGCATAACGTTCATCTCGACAACGCACACAAGACGCCGCAGTTCTGGCTGATCTGGTGGGTGCTGACGCTGAATGTTTCCGCCGGGATCGGCGTGATCGGCATGGCCTCGCCGATGTTGCAGGAGATCTTCGCCGGTAAGCTGATCGGAATGCCCGATCTGAACTTCGGCGCTCTTTCGGCCGAGCAGAGGACGTTGATCGCGGGGATCGCGGCCGGCTTTGCCGGTCTGCTGTCACTGTTCAACATCGGCGGCCGTTTCTTCTGGGCGTCGCTGTCGGACTATATCGGCCGCAAGAACACCTACTATACGTTCTTCGTGCTGGGCATCGCGCTCTACGCGCTGGCGCCGACCTTCGCCGCGATGGGCTCGAAGCTCCTCTTCGTTCTGGGCTTCGGCATCATCCTGTCGATGTATGGCGGCGGCTTCGCCACCGTGCCGGCCTATCTCGCCGACATGTTCGGAACGCAGTTCGTCGGCGCGATTCACGGGCGGTTGCTGACGGCGTGGTCGACCGCGGGCATCATCGGCCCGGTCGTGGTGAACTATATTCGCGAAGGACAGCTCCGCGCTGGCGTGCCGCGCGATCAGCTTTACAACACGACCATGTATATCCTGTGCGCGATGCTGATCGCAGGTCTGATCTGCAACTACCTGGTGAAGCCTGTCGACCCCAAATGGCATATGAGTGCGGACGAGGTCGCGAAGCTGCAGGCGGCGAGCGCGAAGAGCGATGCCGCGGTGCAGCACGGCTCGTTCGGCATCGGCAAGGGCGGCCTCGATGTAAGGGCCGCGCTGTTCTGGGCTTTTGTCGGCATTCCACTCGCCTGGGGCGTGTGGAAGACGCTGCTAAGCGCGGCCAAGATCCTCTGATCGCCGCTCCATTACCGCGGGACGCTAACGGATTGCGTCCCGCGCATTCGCCTCTGCCATCAATCAAAGAAACGACCTGAGGGGATTCTTATGTTGCGCATCATTGCCTGTCTCGTCGCCGTGCTGCTTGTCGCCGGCAGCGTTCATAGCGCTTCGGCCCAGACGACGACCCCGGCGCCAGCGGCCAGCACGGCTCCGCCCGCCGCAAAGCCTTCGAGAATGAAGCTGACGGCCGAAAAGCTGAAGGAGATGAGGGCCAAGTGGCTTGCGAACAAGGGCAAGCTCAGGGCCTGTCGCAAAGAGGTGAAGGCGAAGGGTCTGGTTGGCGACGACCGCTGGTTCTATATCGAGGACTGCATGGACAAGACCTGAGGCCGACTTGGCATCAGGTCTTGGCGGCAGCGACTAACAAAGGGGCATGACAGCGCGGGCTGCGTGCCCCTTAAATGCTTATTGGAACTGTGCAATTAAACTTGGCATCTGGCATACCACGGATTAGGATTGCACAACTCTAAGGATGGTCACGGCAGGAACGGGACGCTTCGATGAGCCACGACGTGCAACAGGTCCGCCCGTTCGAACATCCCGGTGAGGGTCGCAGGCGGGCGAAGTCGACGCCCAAGGGCCGTCAGATCGATCCGACTGCCGCGCACGAGATCGAGCTGCTGCTCGGCGACCGGCCGCGGCAGCGCGATCTCCTCATCGAGCATCTCCATCTCATCCAGGACAAATATCATCAGATCTCCGCGGCCCATCTCGCAGCACTGGCCGATGAGATGAAGCTGTCGTTCGCGGAGGTGTTCGAGACCGCGACGTTCTACGCCCATTTCGATGTGGTGAAGGAGGGCGAGCCGGATATCGCGCCGCTGACGGTTCGTGTCTGCGACTCGCTCACCTGCGCGATGCTAGGTGCGGAAAAGCTGCTGCACGAATTGCAGGCGACCTCTGGTCCCGGCATTCGCGTGGTGCGCGCGCCCTGCGTCGGCCGCTGCGATACTGCACCGGCGGCCGAAGTCGGCCATCACTTCGTCGACCACGCCAGCGTGGCAAGCGTGCTTGCGGCGGCAAGGAGCGGTGACACCCATGCGCATCTGCCTGACTATGTCGGGTACGACGCCTACGTCGCCGGCGGCGGCTATGCGCTGTTGCAGCGGTTACGTTCGGGTGAATTGAAACAGGAAGATCTGCTGAAGGCGCTCGACGACGCGTCCTTGCGCGGTCTCGGCGGCGCGGGCTTTCCGACCGGGCGAAAATGGCGCGCGGTGCTCGGCGAGCCCGGCCCCCGGCTGATCGCCGTCAATGGCGACGAGGGCGAGCCCGGAACGTTCAAGGACCGCCATTATCTCGAGACCGATCCGCATCGGTTCCTCGAGGGCACGCTGATCGGCGCGCATGTCGTCGAGGCGCCCGATGTCTACATCTATATCCGCGACGAATATCCGGCCTGCCGCGAAATCCTCAACCGCGAGATCGCGAAACTGCCGCCTGACGGCCCGCGGCTGCATCTGCGGCGCGGCGCCGGCGCCTATATCTGCGGCGAGGAATCCTCGCTTCTCGAAAGCATCGAAGGCAAGCGCGGCCTGCCTCGGCACAAGCCGCCATACCCGTTCCAGGTCGGGCTGTTCGGACTGCCGACCCTGATCAACAATATCGAGACGCTGTGGTGGGTGCGCGACATCGTGGAGAAGGGCGCGGACTGGTGGAAGAGCCATGGCCGCAACGAACGCTACGGCCTGCGCAGCTATTCAGTGTCGGGGCGGGTCAAAAGTCCCGGCATGAAGCTGGCGCCGGCGGGCGTCACTGTGCGTGAATTGATCGATGAGTTCTGCGGCGGCATGGCGGAAGGACACAAATTCCACGCCTATCTGCCGGGCGGCGCGTCCGGCGGCATCCTGCCGGCTTCGATGGACAATATCCCGCTCGATTTCGGCACGCTGGAAAAATACGGCTGCTTTATCGGTTCCGCCGCGGTCATCATCCTGTCCGAGCAGGACAGCGTTAAGGGCGCGGCGCTGAACCTGATGCGGTTCTTCGAGGACGAAAGCTGCGGCCAGTGCACGCCCTGCCGCGTCGGTACGCAGAAGGCGGCGCTGTTGATGGAACGGCCGGTCTGGAACCGCGAATTGCTCGAGGAATTGAGTCAGGCGATGCGTGACGCCTCGATCTGCGGGTTGGGCCAGGCCGCCTCGAATCCGCTAACTTCCGTGATCAAATACTTCCCAGACGAGTTCAAGGACGCTGCGGAATGACCAAGATCCAGTTCGAGCTCGACGGCCAACAGGTCGAAGCCGGCGCGGGCGAGACCATCTGGCAGGTTGCAAAACGTCAGGGCCGCGAAATTCCGCATTTGTGCTATTCGCCCGAGCCGGACTACCGGCCGGACGGTAATTGCCGCGCCTGCATGGTGGAGATCGAGGGCGAGCGCGTGCTGGCGGCTTCCTGCAAGCGCACGCCGAGCGTCGGCATGAAGGTGAAATCGGCGAGCCCGCGCGCGGTCGCGGCGCAGAAAATGGTGATGGAACTTCTGGTCGCCGACCAGCCGGCGCGCGAGACCTCGCACGATCCCGATTCGAAATTCTGGCACTGGGCCGAGAAGCAGGGCGTGACCGAAAGCCGCTTCCCGGCGGCGGAGCGCTGGCAGGGCGATGCCAGCCATCCGGCAATGCGCGTCAATCTCGACGCCTGCATCCAGTGCGGCCTGTGCGTGCGGGCCTGCCGCGAGGTTCAGGTCAACGACGTCATCGGCATGGCCTATCGCAACCACGATTCCAAGATCGTGTTCGATTTCGACGACCCGATGGGTGAATCGACCTGCGTGGCCTGCGGCGAATGCGTGCAGGCCTGTCCGACCGGCGCACTGATGCCGGCGGTGATGCTGGACGAACATCAGACCCGCGTCACCTACGCCGACAGGAAGGTCGACTCGCTCTGCCCGTTCTGCGGCGTCGGCTGCCAGGTCACCTATCAGGTCAAGGACGAGATGGTGATCTACGCGGAAGGGCGCGACGGCCCGGCCAATCACAACCGGCTCTGCGTCAAGGGCCGCTTCGGTTTCGACTACATCCATCACCCGCATCGCCTGACAAAGCCGCTGGTGCGGTTGCCGAACGCAGGCAAGGACGCCAACGACCAGGTCGATCCGGCCAATCCGTTCACGCATTTCCGCGAGGCATCATGGGAAGAGGCGCTCGATATTGCGGCACGCGGCCTTGTGAAAATCCGTGATGGGAAGGGCGTCAAGGCGCTCGCCGGCTTCGGCTCCGCCAAAGGCTCCAATGAAGAGGCCTATCTGTTCCAGAAGCTGGTGCGCACCGGGTTCGGCTCCAACAACGTCGATCACTGCACGCGGCTGTGCCATGCGTCGTCGGTCGCGGCATTGTTTGAAGGTCTGGCCTCGGGCGCAGTGTCGGCGCCGTTTGCGGCGGCGATGGACGCCGAGGTGATCATCGTGATCGGCGCCAATCCCACCGTCAACCATCCGGTTGCGGCAACCTTCATCAAGAACGCGGCCAAGCGTGGCGCCAAGCTGATCGTGATGGACCCGCGCATGCAGTCGCTGTCGCGTCATGCCACCAAGCACCTCGCGTTCAAGCCCGGCAGCGACGTCGCGATGCTCAATGCGATGATCAACACCATCATCACCGAGGGGCTCACCGACGAGCAATATATCGCCGGCTACACCGAGGGTTATGACGATCTGAAGGCGCGCATCAAGGAATTCACGCCGGAGAAGATGGCGCCGATCTGCGGCATCCCGGCCGAGACCTTGCGCGAAGTGGCGCGGATGTATGCCCGCGCCAAGGCTTCGATTATCTTCTGGGGCATGGGCATCAGCCAGCATGTGCACGGCACCGACAATGCGCGCTGCCTGATCGCCCTGGCGCTGATCACAGGGCAGGTCGGCCGCCCCGGCACGGGCTTGCATCCGCTGCGGGGCCAGAACAACGTGCAGGGCGCATCCGACGCGGGTCTGATCCCGATGTTCCTGCCGGATTATCAGCCGGTCGGCCGCACCGATCTGCGCGAGCCCTTCGAAAAGCTCTGGCATCAGGACCTCGATCCGGAGCGCGGTCTCACCGTGGTCGAGATCATCAACGCGATCCATGCCGGCGAAATCACCGGCATGTATATCGAGGGCGAGAATCCGGCGATGTCGGACCCCGACCTGCAGCATGCGCGCGAGGCGCTCGCCAAACTCGAGCATCTGGTGGTGCAGGATCTGTTCGTCACCGAGACCGCGTTTCATGCCGACGTGATCTTGCCCGCGTCCGCATTCGCAGAAAAATCCGGCACCTTCACCAATACCGACCGCCGCGTGCAGCTTGCGCGCGAGGTCATCAAGCCGCCCGGCGACGCGCGGCAGGATTTGTGGATCATCCAGGAGATCGGAAGGCGCATGGGGCTGCCCTGGAATTACAGCGGGCCGGCCGACGTGTTTGCCGAAATGACGGAGGTGATGCCTTCACTAAAGAATATTACCTGGGAGCGGCTGGTGCGCGAGAGCGCGGTAACCTATCCGGTCGATGATCCGCACAAGCCCGGCAACGAAATCATCTTCACCACGGGTTTCCCGACCGAAAGCGGCCGCGGCAAGATCGTGCCGGCAAATGTGCTGCCGCCGGACGAATTGCCCGACGACGAATATCCGATGGTGCTGTCCACCGGGCGCGTGCTCGAGCACTGGCACACCGGCTCGATGACGCGGCGCTCGCACGTGCTCGACCAGATCGAGCCGGAGGCGGTGGCGTTCATGTCGCCAAAGGACATGCGGCGAATGAATCTGCGCCCGGGCGATTTCATCCGGCTGGAAACCCGGCGCGGTGCGGTCGAGATCAAGGTGCGTTCCGATCGCGATGTGCCGGAAAACATGGTGTTCATGCCGTTCTGCTACGCGGAGGCAGCCGCCAACCTGTTGACCAACCCGGCGCTCGATCCGTTCGGGAAAATCCCCGAATTCAAGTTCTGCGCGGTGAAAGCCGAACGCATCGAGATGCGCACGGCCGCGGAGTGAATGAGAATTCGAGGATGGTTGATCGCAGGGCCGCGTGAGACCTGTCCGTGTGAGCCTTGTCCGTTCGACGGCTCCGTCAGTTCACAGCGCGTGAAAATCCCTGAAGCGGCGTTCGACCGCTTCCACCATCTTGCCGGTCAAGGCAGCCGTTCGCCGTCGACCGTGCTCCACAAGCCGCATCAAGGGCCGAAGGTAGGTGATGAACGGATTGCCCTGATTTTCCAGATCGAGTTCGAACCGCTCGGACGGAAATATCGTCGCACATCCCGAGGGCCAGGCATTGCGTCGCGCAAACGCCAGGGCCGAGCTTTCGAACAGGAAAATTCCGCCGATCTGTCCCTTGACGTCGCGGGCCAGCCAAAAGCCCTCATGGTTGCGGCCGATGAAGAATGAAGGAATCGCCGCATTGACGATACTGGGATCGAGGGGCTGAAACGGCGTGCCCACGGTTGCGGGCTGGTCGGGCATGAGGCCGGCGCGCTGGCTGTCCTGCGCGACCGCATTGGCCGAACTCCCCGGCGCCTGCTGATTCGAAAGATCCGGGTACATGATGGACATGGCGATCACCGTGATGATCGACGGTTTGGGGTGCGCGGGCGGGCGTAAGCGGCCGCAGTCTGTCGCATCCAGACGCTGACAAAAACGTCGAGCATTCTGCGCAGGAGGGTAGGCATGTTCATCAACAAGATTGCGGTCATGGCGCCCTCTCCGCGAATCCCCAAGTCGCAAATCCAAAGTCGCAAATCCCAAGCCAATCATTTGCCGATGACGCTGTAGGAATGCGAGAGAGGCGGGCGAGGCATCTCATAGGAAAAATATAAAGATACGGCACGTCACAGGTCGTCCCTCCGATCCCGGGCGGTCCTTATGACGCGCCTATGCGAGGGAGCCGGAGGTCGTCTCGAATTCCTATGCCGTCACATGCATCTTCCGCTCTACGGCTCGCGCCCGAGCCGACGGCGGAGATCGAACATGGCTCATTTTCTTGTCAGCGATGACCGGTATCGCGACCTGATCTACGATGATGACCGTCGGTCGCATCGCAGCGACCGGGGAGAAGCGCCGGGCGATTATCGTTTTGCAGGGACACATGGAAAGCACGCCCACGGTCCGCTGAGCCGTGTCGGCGGCACCTTCAGGCGCATGATCGAGGCGATCGCCAATTCGAAACTGCGGCGGATGGAGCGTGAACTCGAGCTTCGCGGCATTCGGACGCGCGACCATCGCTAACAGCACAATCCCGGCCGGCGGAGCGTTCGCAAGGGAATGAAAACAGACCACGCGGCGTCCGCCATTCTCTGATCCAGCTTCCCGTGGAGCGTCCCATGCGACAGCTTTCGTTCATCGCATCCGTTCTGGTATCCCGTCTCCGCCATGGCGCCGGCGTGCTGGCGGCTTGTCTCGGCCCGTTCTTCAGCCCATTCCTGGACGTCAGAAAATACCGGCCGGAACGCCATTATATGCGCGGCCCCGGACCGAAATGGCGCGAAAAGCATTTTGACCAGCGGGCGTCATCCGCGCGCGGCACGTGATCTGGCGGAGCGAGAATGTCGCGCAACCCGCAAGACCTCAGGTCTCGCTACGTGGCGGCCGCATCCCTCTGAGAACGGGGGTCTTCCCAGCCCTCGCTGGCCAGATCCTCCTCGCCCATCTCTGCGAGCGCGCTCGCGACCTCGGCCTTTGCCGTCTCCGCCAATTCCACGATCGGCAGACGGGTGTCCGGGCGCATCAAGCCGAGCAGACACATCGCGTATTTGAGCGTCGCCGGATTTTCCCTGGCGAGCAGAGCGGCAAGCCGTGCCAGCCTGCTCTGGAGGTATCGGGCGGACTGTAACCGTCCCTGCCTGCAGCTCGAAAAAATCACCTGGCAAAGTTCCGGCGCGACATTCGATACCACGGAGACGCAGCCGTCCCCGCCATTCGCAAGGAAGGCGAGCGCGGTTGCGTCGTCTCCCGACAACAGTCGAAAACCCAGCGGGACCATCGACCGCAGGCGGGTCGGGCGTGCAAGATCGCCGGTGCCATCTCTCAGCCCGATAAACTGCCGGGATTGCACAAGATTCGCGAGGGTGTCGTCGGATAATTCGCGGATCGTTCGGGCAGGAATGTCGTGCAGGATGATGGGGAGCCTGGTTGAATCGGCGACCGCCCGAAAGTGCGCGGCAATACCGGCCTGCATCGGCTTGTTGTAGTAAGGCACGACCGAGAGCACCGCATCGGCACCGGCCAGTTCGGCGCGCCTTGTCAGCTCGATGGCCTGGCTGGTTGAATTCGATCCCGCGCCGGCAATGATGCGGACGCGGCCGTTTGCGATCTCGACCGCGGTGCGGACGATGGCGTCGTGCTCGACCGGTGTCAGGGTCGAAGCCTCGCCGGTGGTCTCGCCGGCGACCATCGCCGAGACGCCCGCCCGGATCTGACGCTCGCAAAGCTTTGCGAATGCGGTGAGATCGATCTCCCCGGCGTCATCGAACGGCGTCGGCAGATCGGGCATGTAGCCCGTGAGCCAGCTGGTGGAATTTGCAAGGGGTGTCATCGGAGTTCACGCTGCGTTTTCCATCTGGCCGAAACCTTGCCGGTACGCGGAAAGCACCAGACCCTGCTGGCACCTGACCCCGGCTTCGATCTGGAAACCCATCTGCTGAAGCCTCATCCGGATCTTGAGGCTGGAGCCACTTTCGTGCGAGTCGATCAGGACGGCCACGGCCGCATGGGTGCAGAGAAACGGCGAGATCTCGGCGAGCGCGGCCTCGATGGCCCGCTGCGTATCCTGTCCCGCGATCAGGCCGATCGCGTGCTGCCCCCGGGGAATCCGGCACGTCGCCGGAGTGGCCACGCGCATGAATCCGCGCCGCCGGAGCGCAAGATAGAGCTCCATCCTGTCGCTGCCCGCAACGATCGTCCGTTGCAGGCTGGAAAGGCGCGTCAGCCCGATCATGGTTTCGACGACCTGCTCGCGGCTTTCGGCGGAATGCGGCTGAACCATCTGGCTCTCCTGCTGGTTCTCTTGGGCGAGGGCGTTTTGCCTGTTACGCGACGCGCCGTGTGCCGGAGACGCGATCGGAGGCGGGAAGTTGGCCGCCCATGTTGAGCTCGATCTCGAGCGACAGTTCGACGATCGTCTCGGGATGATGACCGTTTTCAGACAGCGCGTATTTGAAGGCTTGCGCGCGGTCGACGAACAGGCCGCCATAGAGGCCGTTCTGTTCCTGGGCGACCCAGTTGCCGCGGCTGTTCTTGCCGATAAGGATGACGGTCGATGCAGAGCTACACGATGGAGGTTCGACGAGCTTCACGTTGCTATTCCTTATTGTGAAGAGCAAGGCTGGCTCCCGGAGCGCCGGACCGTTCAGTTGCCGTATTGTTCGACGTGCAATGTTCGGATGGGTACCGTCGGAAGACTGCTTGACTCATGCCGCCAATATCTTCCGGGGCGGATATGAATTCGAGAGCGGCAGGACGACGATCTCATAGGAGCCGTATAAGGTCTCCGGAGGCGGTTTCAAATCGGGACAGTATGGTCAAACCCGCTGACCAGGCAGCATAGCGCCGCGTAGGCCATCGTCTCGTCCCAGTGGTTGAGAACGGCGTCGAGCGGCTGTTCGCGCTCCAGGGTCGCGAGCAGCGCGCTCAGGATAGTCGACATCCACAACAGCGCGGTCAGACTTCGGTCAAAGCCGATGCTGCCGAAGGCAGCGAAAATCACCAGCACGACCATACGCACGCCGAAGCGGACGATCACCTCGGCCGATTTCAGTTGGGTCGATTTCAGTTCTTGCGTGAAATTCGGAAGCTGCGACACGTTGAAAATCCTTCCTACGCGAAATTGTCGCAGCAGACCGGCTCATAAAGCCGGTACCCGCCGCGCGGCACGGACGGAACGCTGGTCCTGATCGACGGCGCGCTGACGCGCTGCGCGTCGACGAATGCGCTTAAGATCGCAAGCGGCAGGTCCGCGTGACGGGCTTCGATCGATTGATCGAGCCATTCGGGGAGTTCGCGCTGACGCGACAGCGCGCAATGCCATTCGCCATCGTCATAGACGATGCGGCGAATCTGCCATTGCGGCAGCTCCAGATCGATCAGCGCAAGCGCGGCGTCGGTCCAGGCGCCCGATTTGATCAGCCGTTCGATTCGCGCCGTCTTCTCGGTGCGCCGAACGGGGGGAAATCGCCAGCAAGCCTCGCTGATGACGTCCGACAGCAGCTCTTCCGTTACGGCATGCGCGTCGCGGAGCCGATCGTCGAGCCCGCGTTGGTCGCGATATCCTGTCAGCAGCGGCATGGTTCAAGCTCAAAATAGCGCACGGTCGCTACCGGCGACCGCCGCCTGCAATGTGATCAAAACGCCATTTGAAAACGAGGCGGAATGGAGGCCCGAAATATAAGGATTTCATATAGGCCTGTGAACGCCATCGTGGCGGCCGATCAGCCGCGCGCGCCGCGAACCCTGGGCTCGAACAGCGAAGTCAGAATCTCGGCGCGGTTTGGCCGGCCGATCAGGACGACGCCGTCGCCCTCACCGACGATGGTCGTGGGCGGCGGCGAGGTGAACACGTCGCCGTCGCGGCGATTGACCTGAATAATGAAGAAGGCGCCTTTGGCCTGCCGCTCGATCGCCGATACCGTCATGCGGACGGCGGGGCTTTGCGGGGCCGCAGTGACGACCTGGAGCTCCATCCCGAAATTGTGCAACACGCGCTGGAATCCGTGGGAGCGCTCCAGGCCCTCGATGAAGCGGGCCGATTCCTCGTACAGGATCAACTCGGCAATGCGCTCGGCGCCGATATGGGTCGGCAGCACGACCTTGTCGGCGCCGGCTTGCAGCAATTTGCTCTCGGTGCTCGACAGTTCGCCGCGGGCGACGATCGACAGATGGGGATTGAGCGCCCTCGCGCTCAGCGTAATGAAGACGTTCACGGCGTCGTTGGAGAGCACGGTTGCCAGCGCGTTCGCCCGCATCACGCCGGCGGCAAGCAGGGCCGCCTCGCTGGTCGCGTCACCGTGAATGCAGAGATAACCCTGCAGGCGCGCCTCGGTGGCGCGCGCTTCGTTCTCCTCGAGGATCACAAAGCCGGCGCTGCTGGCGCTCAGCGATCGCGCCAGCATGGTGCCAAGGCGGCCAAAGCCGCAGACCACGACATGTCCCTTCAGTTCATCGATCTGTCTGTTCATGCGCTTTAGACCCAGGGTCTTGTTGATCTGATTGAGCGTGAAAAACTGCACCAGCGCGCCGGTGAGAAAGATGATGCCGGTGCAACCCAGCACGATCAATCCGATGGTGATGACGTTCAACGCGGGCGTATTGATCGGCCGCACTTCGTTGTAACCGACCGTGTAGACAGTCACGATCACCATGTAGAGCGCGTCCCTGAAGCTCCAGCCGACCGCCATATAGGCGACGGTGGCGATCAGCATCACTGAAACGGTGTAAGCTACGCCGACGCTGAGATTGCGGACCGGCGAGTCGAGCAAGCCGGTCATTCTCGGCTTCGGCACGCGGCGGATCGGGTGCGGTTTGAGACGTGGCACGCGGGCTGTCGGCAATCGTGCCGGACGCGCGGTTATGGTTGCTTCGCTCGAGGGTTCTGCGGCGGGCTGTCCATCCGAACCCGTTTCCGGTTGGTCATCCCCCGTCATCGGTTCGCCGAACCTTCAAGAATGCGGCCGCACGCCTGTTCGCCAGGCTGCCACGTCGTGTCCGTGGCAGCCTGCCGATCATTCAACCGTCACCGAAAGTTGCTGCATGAACTTTCGTCTGCGGCGAGCGCGATTATTCCCGTGACTTGCCGGCCTGTTCAAAATGCCGTTCGTGCGGCGGCCTGGGAAATAAGATGCAAGTCACCCGGGTTGGCTGGATCGCACTGCACGCGGAACGCTTGTCCTCGTCGGGGAGGCGGTCCCTGCCATGGCATCCAATCCTGCAAAGTCGTCTGGTAGGCGCTGCCGTTTGGCGGAGTGATCTCGAGGGTCACTTTCACAAGCCAGTTGCCAATGGGCGCAAACGGGAGTTCTTCGGAATGAAGAACTTTCGCGATGCACGGGAGCCCTTGATTGCCGGGCGATGCCTGCGCGGTCAGGGTCGCGCTTGCCAGTGCCGTGCCCGCTAACAGTGTCGCCGCTGGAATGGTGAGCTTCATGACGTGTTCCGGTTGGGATGCGTTGTCCGTGACAAGGCCGATGACGATCTTGTTAACGAGAGCTTGCTTGCACCGCACAATAAAATCAAGGTGCATGTCCGCGCTGGGGCGGTACGGCGATCGCCGATCCGGCGCGTACATTTTTTTGATGGGATCCCGTTGCAAAATTTCGGCGGATTCTCTGCGGGATGAAAGAGCGAATGCTGGAAAGCCCCGGGACGCGCGGCGGGGTTCTCATTGGCGTCTCAGGGCCGACTGCGGTTCTTCCGAACAAAAGAAATAAAAATGGCGGTCAGCCCAACCACAATAAGCATCCAGTATTGGCCGTCGAAACCTAGAAAGGAGAAATGCTCGACAAGAAATTGCAACGTTTCCATCCCCCGTCTTTTTTTGTGCGGAATACGCGCTTTGCTTAGGCAAGCTAAGCATCCAGCACAAAAATTTATATCATTTTTATATTATTGGAGAGGCGACCTACGTCTAAAGCGAGAGGTTCCAGCCCGCGACACGA
>JBKQRS010000185.1:0-30370 GCA_052143915.1 Bradyrhizobium sp. | reverse complement strand
GACGCGATATGACAAGTTGCTTGTCAACTTCATGGGCTTCGTCAAACTTGCCGCCATCGCAATCTGGCTCAAATAGTTAATTGGTCACCGCGCCCTAGCCATAGTCGCCCTGCGCGCAGACGCCGCGTCCTGCGGAAAATGCGCGAATCTTTGACTTGGCGGCCTGCGAAAAATCGGCATTGTGCTGACATGACCCAGCAAACCGAAACCCAGGCAACCGAAACCCAGGCAAAAGCCGGCGCGCTCATCATCCCGGTGACGCTGTTTGAGCAGAACTGCACCCTGCTATGGTGCGCGGCTACCAAGAAGGCCGTGGTGATCGACCCCGGTGGGGACGTTCCGAAGATTCAGGCCGCCATCAAGCAGGCCAACGTCACGGTCGAGAAGATCTGGCTGACCCACGGCCACATCGACCATGTCGGCGGTGCGGCCGAGCTGCGCGATGCGCTCAAGGTGCCGATCGAAGGCCCGCATGTCGCCGACAAGTTCCTGCTCGACAATGTGGTGACGAGCGGGGAGCGTTTCGGCATGACCGGGATGCGTGATTTCGCGCCGGATCGATGGCTCGAAGAAGGCAACCAGGTCGAAATCGGCGAATTGGCTTTCGACATCCTGCATTGCCCGGGCCACTCGCCCGGCAGCGTGGTGTATTTCAACAAGGAAATGCGCTTTGCGCATGTCGGCGACGTGCTGTTCAACGGCTCGGTCGGGCGCAGCGACATCCCCGGCGGCAATCACGCCACACTGATCAGGACGATCAAGGACAAGCTGCTGCCGCTCGGCGACGATGTCGGCTTCATCTGCGGCCACGGCCCCGGATCGAGCATCGGCCAGGAGCGCTTGACCAATCCATTTCTCACCGGCGCGATGTGAGCGACGCCAGCGAACCCAGATCCCGGGTTTCGTTGATTGCGGCGCCGCCGTTACTTCATGAGACCCGCCGCCGTCAGCGCGCGCGTGATCACGGCACCGACGTCAATACCGCGGCGGCGCTCGCGTTGCGGCTTGGGTGAGGGGTTGGAAGGCGGGTTAACCGTTGTCAACGGCCAAAGTACCTTGGTCAGGTCGGGCGCCGATGTCGTTAGCGGTGAGACCAGCGGGATTAGCCTGGCACTCGGCGACTCGATCGCCGCGCGGGTAGGCGTTTGCGCCGCCGGCTTGCTAACCTTTTGGGGCTGGCGAATCCATTCGGTCAGGCCGAAGAAATTCGCAATGTGATACGAGGACGAGATGCCCGCCTCGATCAGGAACGCGCCCTGGGTACCATATCGCTCGTCATTGTCAGCCGTGCCAAGCGGCGTACCATGGGCCATGTCGGTGATGGTGTAGGATTCGATGGTTGTTTCGCCATCCCCGTTCCACCAGATCTGGCGGGGATAGCCGTCGACGGTGCCCTCCGACATCGGTGCCGAAGGCAACTGATGCACGTCGAGCCATTGCTTGACGATCTCATTGGCGTTCGCGGGATTGACCGTGCGATCCGCACTGCCATGCCACACCGAAATTTTCGGCCACGGACCCCGGTGGTTTGAAGCCTTGCGCACCAGGTCTCCCAACTCGCCGGCCGGGCGGGCGGGAGACTGAAACATTCCGTTCAACGCTTGCCGCACATTGGTCGCGACGCCGTATGGCAGCCCCGCGATAACGGCGCCGGCCGCAAACGCTTCGGGATAGGTGGCGAGCATGACGGACGTCATGGCGCCGCCCGCGGAGAGCCCGGTGACGAAAATGCGATCCGGGTCGATCTGATGGTCGCCCACCATTCGCGCGATCATCTGCCTGATCGAGCAGGCTTCGCCGCTCCCGCGTCTGCTGTCTTCAGGATTGAACCAGTTGAAGCAGACGTTAGCGTTGTTCGATGGCTGCTGCTCGGGCATCAGCAGCGCGAAACCATAATGTTTCGCGAGCGTGGACCAGCCGGCGCCCAGATCGTAGCCGGCGGCGGTCTGACCACAGCCGTGCAGGACGACGACCAGACCGGGCGCCGGTTGCAGGCTGTCAGGCACGAACGAGAACATCCTGAGATCGCCCGGATTGGTGCCGAATTCCCTGGTTTCGACCAGGGGACTGCGCAGACCTCGCCGCACGCCGCGCCCAAAGCCTTCCAGCACATTGATTCCGGGCATCTTGGGTAGATGCCTCAGGAATTCGATATTCTTGGCAAGGGACACCGGCAGCTCCTAGACGAGATTCGGTAACACGAGATTCTGTAACACGACCAAGAGCAGATAGTTGCTGCACTGCAAAATAAAAAGACCGTGTGCTTTCGGTCTCCCCAGAATTCTGCCGAACGTCCTTAATTGATGCACGCGTGCCGCATCCGTGACGGAAATGCGGCAGACGCAGCGAGCGACGAGGCAACAGTGCCAACGAAACAAGCAACGCTGCTCGCGCGAACAGTTATCGATCACCGCGACTGAACGATTCGGCGTCGGCCGAAGCCGGCAAGTTGGCCGGGCTTGATTCGTGGAACGGATAATGCGGTGACTTCAAAGCTGCAATGAAGCAGGTGGAGTCGGATTGCTTCAGATACACCTCAACCCTCGACGCGGAAAGCAGAACGTTCTCTCGGCGGAACGGCTCCGCGGTGCAAATTCAAGGGAAGGCCGTGGGATTGGATCGGTTGCGGTGCGGCAGCCGATCGGCTCGCTTTGTCCTCCTGCCTCGGCCGCTTTAAGGTGCGCGCCCGACAAGGTTTCGGATGACAGCGCAAAAGCCGAAAATTCTTCTCAGTGAAGGCTCCAGCCTGTCGTCGCGGGAGGCGATCACCGCATTGGGAATAGCCGGCCATCGGATCGAACTGATCTCCTGCGATCCGATGTGCCTTGGACGTTTCTCGCGTTTTGTCCGGCGCGTGCATCGGGCGCCTGCATCGGGCGCCGATCCGGACGGATATCTCGCCAAAGTCCTCGAAACCGTCAAAACGAGCGATATCGACGCGCTGCTCCCGGTGCATGAGCAGGCCTACCTGTTCGCTGCCGCGCGCAAACAGCTTCCCCCCGGCCTTGGAATAGCGCTTGCCGATTTCGAAGCGTTTGAACAAGTACAGAGCAAGGCCAGTCTCGCCGCTCTGCTGACGCGGCTGAAAGTCCCGCAACCCAAGACAGATGTCGTTCGCTCGGCCGACGAATTCGCGGCCGAGCGGCCATACCCGTTCTTCGTCAAGGCCGCCTTCGGTACGGCAAGCGCCGGCGTCTGGCGGGTCGGCGACGCACGCAGGCGCGACGCGCTATTGCAGCAACTCCAACAGCAAGATGGATTTGCCAACGGCCTGCTGGTGCAGGCCGCGGTAACCGGGTCGCTCGAGCGGACGCAGGCGGTGTTCGACCACGGACGTCTCGTCGCCAGCCATATTTACCGTCAGCTTGTCGAGGGACCCGGCGGCGGCGACGTGCTCAAGCTTAGCGTAGTCAGCGACGAGGTTCGTGAAATCGTGGAACGGATCGGGCGAGCGCTCAAGTGGCATGGCGCGCTGTCGTTCGATTACATCCGGGATAGCGCAACCGAGACGCCGCATTTCATCGACGCTAATCCTCGTCTGGTCGAGCCGATGAACGCGTGGTTGAGTGGCGTCGACTTGCCAGGCGCATTGTTGCGGATCTCGCTCGGCGAGACGCCGCCGGTCCAGCCGGACGGCCGGGCCGGCGTCCTCACACGGCTCGGCCTGATGGGATTGCTGGATGCAGCGCGGCAACGCCGTCGCAGGCGCGACATCCTGCGGGAAATCGGGTTGCTCGCCTTTGGTTCCGGGCGGTATCGCGGATCGCGCGAGGAACTGGTGCCGCTGCTGACCGATCCCTGGTGCGCCATTCCGTTGGGAGTCGTCGTGATGCGGCTATTGCGCACGCCTGCTGCGGCCGCGCGTTTCTCGGAAACCACCGTGGCGGCCTACAGCCTGACACCCTCGGCGATCCGTCGGTTGCGCGCATGGCGCCATGCCGGATAGGCCGCGACCTATCGACGATTGCCTTGGTCCTTTCCACGCCATAGTTTGGCGGCGATCAACCAAGAACAATCGTCCGGAGAGAAGCCCCATGGCCCGCCTTAAATTCGGAGCCTTCCTCGCCCCGCACCATCCGATCGGCGAGCATCCGATGCTGCAATTCCGCCGCGACCTCGATCTTGTCGAGCAGCTCGATGCGCTTGGCTACGACGAGTTCTGGTGCGGCGAGCATCATTCCTCCGGCTGGGAGACCATCGCCTCGCCCGAAATGTTCCTGGCGGCCGCCGGCGAGCGCACCAAACGCATCAAGCTCGGCACCGGCGTGATCTCGCTGCCCTATCACCATCCCTTCAACGTCGCTCAGCGCATGGTACAGCTCGACCACATGACGGGAGGCCGCGCCATCTTCGGCTCCGGACCCGGCGCGCTTGCCTCCGACGCGCATACGCTCGGCATCGACCCGATGACGCAGCGCGATCGCCAGGATGAGGCAATCGCGATCATCCGCCGGCTGTTCAAAGGCGAGCGGGTGACGGCAAAGAGCGACTGGTTCACCATGAACGACGCCGCGCTGCAGATCCTTCCCTTGCAGGAAGACATGCCGTTCGTGGTGGCCTCGCAGATCTCGCCGTCGGGGATGACGCTGGCCGGAAAATACGGCATCGGCATCATTTCGCTCGGCTCGATGTCGACACAGGGCTTGATGGCGCTGCCGACGCAATGGAGTTTTGCCGAGGATGCCGCGAAGAAGCACGGCACTACCGTCAGCCGGTCCGACTGGCGCGTGCTGCTCTCCTGGCACATCGCCGAGAGCCGCGAACAGGCGCGGCGCGAGGCCGGTGCCGGACTGATGCGTTGGCACAACGAATATAATGTCGCCACGTTGCAGCGGCCCGGCCTGCAACCGTTCATTTCGCCCGAGGATGCCGTGGAGAAGACGGCCGGCGGCGAGGCGGCGGCCTCCACCATCGGCACCCCCGATGATCTGGTCAACACCATCAAGAAGCTGATGGAGGTATCCGGTGGTGTCGGCAGCATCATCGGCTTTGCCCATGACTGGGCTAACCCCGAGAATACCAGACGCAGCTGGGATATGGTCGCGCGTTATGTGGTGCCGGAAATCAACGGCTACGTCACCAAACTGCGCGAGTCGCAAAAGTTCGTGATTGAGAACCGCGCGGTGTTCGAGCGCGCAGGGCAGGCCGTGATGGCGAAAATCATGGAAAACGACAAGGCGGCCGCGGCGCTTTCCCTCACCGGTCCCGGCCGTGTCGCGATCCCGGCCGTCAATGCACCGGATTTGCAGAAGGAAGCGGCGAAACAGAACAAGGCGTGACGGCGATAGCTTCCGGCAGCCTTTCCCGGAAACGACAAAAGGGCTATTACCAACCCGGGCTATACCGATGACAGCAGCGCGGACCTGTGGCGATGACAAAGTCGCGGTCCGGTGGATCCAACGGGGTCAACAAGAGAGCCAATCGGAGCAACTGCCATGTCCATGCAAAGTGTGGCTTCCCCGGCGATTACGCTTCAGCCACCCAAACGCTATTCGCTGGCGCATATTCCCGGTGACGAGGGTTGGCCGGTCATCGGCCGGACGCTGGCGATCCTCGCCGACCCCAAAGGTGAAGTCGAGCGGATGGCCGCGAAATACGGCCTCGTCTATCGCAGCCGCGTGCTCGGCGAAACCAGCATTACCGCGCTCGGACCTGAAGCCAACGAACTCTTGCTGTTCGACCAGGCGAGGCTGTTCTCCTCGACCCACGGTTGGGAAACCATCCTCGGCCGGCTGTTTCCGCGCGGCCTGATGCTGCTTGATTTCGATGAACATCGTCTGCACCGGCGCGCGCTGTCGGTCGCGTTCAAATCCGGCCCGATGAAATCCTATCTTGCGGCGCTTGATGCCGGCATCGGAGAACGCGTGGCGCAATGGCGGCAACAGCCGGGCCGATGCTGTTCTATCCGGCGATGAAGCAGCTCACGCTCGACCTCGCGGCCACATCGTTTCTCGGCACCAGTATCGGGCCTGACGTCGAGGAGATCACGCGGGCGTTCGTCGACATGGTCGCGGCAGCGGTCGCGCCGATCCGCCAACCCTGGCCGGGGACGCAAATGGCACGCGGCGTCAAAGGCCGCGCCCGCATCGTGGCCTATTTTTCGGAACAGATTCCGATCCGCCGCGCCAAGGGTGGCGAGGATCTTTTCTCGCAACTCTGTCGCGCCACCCATGAGGACGGCGCGCTGCTCTCGACCCAGGATATCATCGACCATATGAGTTTCCTGATGATGGCCGCGCACGACACGCTGACTTCGTCACTGACGTCCTTTGTGGCGGCACTTGCCGCCGACCCGAAGTGGCAGGACAGATTGCGCGACGAAGTCAACGCGCTCGGCGTCGCGCCCGACGCGCCCACATCCTTCGACAATCTCGAAGCCATGCCGCTCACCGAGATGGCGTTCAAGGAGGCGATGCGGATCAGGCCGCCGGTGCCCTCGATCCCGCGGCGCGCGACGCGCGATTTCAGTTTTGGCGGCTATTCGATCCCGGCGGGCACGCTGGTCGGGGTAAATCCGCTGTTCACCCATCACATGCCGGACATATGGCCCGATCCGGACAGCTTTGATCCGCTGCGGTTCACCGACGAGGCGCAGCGCGGTCGCCATCGCTTCGCCTGGGTGCCGTTCGGCGGTGGCGCGCATATGTGTCTTGGGCTGCATTTCGCCTACATGCAGGCGAAATGCTTCGCGCGGCATTTCCTGCAGAATCTCAACGTCTCGCTGCAGCCCGGCACCACGCCGGATTGGCAGATGTGGCCGATCCCGAAGCCGAAAGACGGATTGCGTGTGACGCTGTCCCCGGCCGCCTAAGCGGGTCAGGCCAGGGCCGGGGCGTCGATGCCGACCACGTCGATGCCGTCGGCGCGGCCGCGAATGGGTAACCGTCCGAGATCGCGAACCGCAAACGGCGGCGCGGAATGGAACCGTTGCATTGCCGCGCGGGAAGCCAGAAAGCCGCCATCAACGCTGCGGCTGAGCTCCTCGAGCCGGGCAGCGGTATTCATGACGTCGCCATTGAAGACGATGGCGCGTTTGACGTCGCCGATCTCACCGACGATCACCGGTCCGAAATGCAGGCCGCCGCGAATTCGCGGCGCGACGCCGAATTCGTGCTCGAAATGGCTCGATGCCCGCGCTAGTTCATCGCGCATCGCCGCAAAGCAGCGCAGCGGACGGCAATCGGTCGCGCCGCGGCGTTCCGGCCAGGTCACGATCACCTCGTCGCCGACATAATTGAGGACCTCGCCGCGATAATCCACGACCGCAAGGGTGAGGAGACGGAAGGTATGGTCGAGAAGGCGATGAATCCCGATCCCGCCGAGCCGCTCGGCCAGACCCGTCGAGCCCGCGATGTCGACGAACAGCACAAAGCGATTCTCCTCGACCGGCGTGTGATATCGCCCGGTGATGAAATTAAGGAACGCGCGGTGTCCGACGATGTTGGAAATTCCGAGACCCAGATTCATCACAACCGAAAGTATCGCGGAATAGATAAAGCCGATCCAGAACGTCTTGTTGGACATTTCTCGCGGCACCCCGGCGATGAGCTCACCCAGCTGGAGCCACTGGATAAGGACGATAATCGCCGCGTAGATTGCGCTCCGCACGATCAGGTTGATCGTGAACGAAAGACCGCTCAGCCATACCCGCAGCGGGCCATCCAGGATGAACAGCTCGATGCCTCCGAGCGCGGTGGCCATCAGCAGCCCGTACGCCATTCCCACCGCCATGGCGGAGGGCAGGGTACGGCCCTGCGTGATGTTGAAGACGATGCCCGAGATCGTCCCCGCGATCACGATGACCACGAGCAATCGCAGTTTTCTTTCGAGCCTTGCGTTCATGCCGTCCTACCCGGTTGCGCCGGCCCCGACGATGCGCGGACCCGGCCAGCAACCTTCATGAACTTGACGCTCCCGACTACCGGGAAGCGATCCCCGATTTTCGGCCCGATTGTTTTTGGCCTGCCGTTGAGCAGTCACCCCCCGGCTTGATCGAGCGCCTTGCGCAACGCGGCATAGCCCTGCTGCTGCTGGGTCCAGTTGCGGCCACCGGTGATGGCTCCATCGACCACCAGATCGTGTCCATTGACGAAGCTGGATTCGTCGCTGGCGAGAAATACCGCGGCGTGAGCGATGTCCTCGGGCAGGCCTGCGCGTGGTATCGGCTGGGCGGTCTTGAAAGCCTCGCGCATCATATCGGGGGTTTTCTCCGCCGCCTCGACCGGCAGACCCAACGCCTTGCCGAAAATGCCGGTGGCGATCGCGCCCGGCGAAATGCTGTTGACGCGGATGCCGGACTCGCCGAGCTCCATCGCCACGCATTTGGTGAGGTGGATCACGGCGGCTTTGGCTGCGCCATAGACGACCGAGGACGAAAAGCCTGCGAGCCTGCCGGCAATGCTGCCATTGTTGATGATGCTGCCGGAACCCTGGCGGCGCATATGGGGTGCAGCGTGTTTCATGCCGAGCATCACGCTGCGCACCAGCGTCGCCATCGCGGCGTCGAAGCGCGCCACTTCAAGTCCTTCGATCCCGCCGGTCTGCGCCGGCCCGCCCGCGTTGTTGAACAGACAATCGATGCGGCCGAATTTCTCGACCGCCTCGGCGATCAGCGCGCGGATCTCGTCCTCGACCGTGACATCGGTCCGGCGGAACAGGCATGCAGGACCGAGCCTTCCGGCCAACGCCTCGCCTTCCGGCACGCGGCGGCCGGCGACGACGATTTTCGCCCCTTCCGCGACGAAGATTTCGGCGGTGCGCAGCCCGATACCACTTGTCGCGCCGGTGATCACTGCGACCTTGCCGTTCAGCCGTCCCATGTTGTTCTCCTTTTGATGGTGTCGGGTTCAAAATATCTCCGGCCTGCCGGAACAACGCAAGCCATGCGTGGCGGCGCGTGACCCGCCAAAGCCGCGATCGGCGAACAAGCGAGGGCGTTTGTCCCGGCAAAACCGGTTTTCATGTCGCTGATTGTGCTCGGATGTCCGGTTGTTGAGCGGGGCCGGCGCCTTTTTGCGAGCCCCAGCCCATGCATTTTTCGCTATGCTTGGCCTTGTCTTGGATTCGCTGATCGGTTGATGTGATCCCATGGTGAAATTGATCGACGAGTTTCGAGGTGGCTGGCAAGGAACATCCCGGCCCTCTCCGCTATTTAGCATTGGCTTTGCGTTAGCCTGCCTTGGCGTATCGACCGCGGTACGGTGGTCTCTTTCCATGATCCGGCCGGACATTTATTTTACCCCGTATTTCCCGGCCGTATTCTTTGCCACGGCCTTTGGCGGTTATCGGGTCGGGATCGGGACGGCCATCCTGGGTGCGGCGCTCGGCGTAACCCTGGATTTCGGCGACGCGCCGACCGATTTTGCAAGACTGGCGCTGTTGCTGATCTTCCTGACCGTGTGCGGTGTCACGATCTGGGGCGTCGAGCACTATCGATCGGTCGCCTCGAAGCAGCGGGAAATTTCGAAGCGCCTGATCCGGGAAGAGGCATACCGCAAGCTCGTCGTCGACGAACTTCAACACAGGCTGAAAAACAAGGTATCGACCGTTCACGCCGTGCTTCACCAGGTTCTGCAGGATCAGCCGCAAATCTGGGCCAGTATCGACCGGCGGATGCGGGCGCTGTCGGCGACCGATGATCTGATCGCCAAGGTGGACGGCCGTGGTTGCGATATCAAGGATTTGCTGCTCTCCGAACTCGGACCTTACGGGCATGTCCGCTTTACCCTCAACGGCGAGCGGCTGTTTCTGCCCGCCAAGCTGGCAGTGAGCCTTGCATTGATATTTCACGAGCTTGCCACCAATGCCGGAAAATACGGCGCGTTTTCCGCCGCGCGCGGACTATTGCAGGTATCGTGGTCAGTGACTGAGGATCGCCTCAATATCGCCTGGGACGAGACCGAAGGCCCTTCGGTCGGGGCGATCGGGGAAGCCGGCTTTGGCAGCAAATTATTGCAATCGGCGCTCAAGCCCTTCGATGGCAAAACCGAGATCACCTTCCTGAAGACCGGCGTTCATTGCACGATGCAATGTCGAATACCTTCGGGCTAGGCTTCCCCGCCAATCGAGGCTGCGGATCTGGTTTTCCGGAAGCCGCTTCTTTCGAACGCGTTGACACTCTGTTAATGACGATCAAGGCAGTGCCCATCCAAAGCGCAACTGCTTGCGGTCGCGGGGCTCCACTTAACCAAAACTACAAGAGACTTTGACAGTCTCAGCGGCCATGCAAAGCCGCACCACACTTCATCCGGAGCCCGCCGAAAGCCAAGGCGAAGGCGAATTCTCCATTGTAAGCGAATTGAGTGTTCTGAGGCATGTCTTCAGAATGCTTCCGACCGGCGTCACGGTTCAGGACGAGCACGGCCGCTTCCTGTTGGTCAACGACGCCGCGGCGGCGCAACTGGGGCTGGCTGCGGGACAGCCGAGCATGCCTCCCTCGAAACAATTGGGCGATCGTCGCGAGGTCGGGCTTGAATTGCTCCGCGCCGGGCGTGCGGTTGTTGCGGAAGAATGCGTGACCGGCCGTCACGGCAAGCAGGTCTTTCTTACGGCCCACCGGCCGGTTCGCATCGCGGACCGCAACCTGTTGCTTTCGAGTTCAGCCGACATCAGCGAACAAAAGGCCGTCGAGGATCATCTGTTCCGGTCGGCTTACTTTGACGAGTTGACGGACCTGCCGATGCGGCGGGTGATCGAACATCGTGCCAAAAGCCTGATCCAGCGCGACCAGCCGCGCGGCAGGTTTGCGCTGGCCTTTCTCGACATCGACAATTTCAAGCACATCAACGATTATTACGGCCATGCGGTCGGAGACGCGCTCCTGATCGAGGTCGCAAAGCGGCTCGCGCTTGATCTGCGCGAGTCCGATATGTTGTCGCGGATCAGCGGCGACGAATTCGTGCTGCTGCTCAATCCGATCGAGAGCGAGCAGGAGGTATCCGAATATATCCAGGCTACGCTGCAGCGGCTGAGGGCGCCGTTCTTCATCGATGGATCGGAAATATTCGCTTCGACCTCGATCGGGGTGAGCCTCTTTCCCGATCATGGGCGCAGCTACGACGCGCTGAGCCAGAACGCCGATATCGCGATGTATCGGGTCAAGAACGACGGCAAGGGCGCGGCCGCCTTCTTCGACGCCAGCATGGAACGCGAAGCGCTCGCGCGGATGAAAGTCGAGCAGTCGCTGCGGCTCGCCATTCTGGAGAAGCGCTTCTGCTGTGCCTTTCAGGCCAAAGTCGACATCCGGACCAAGGAGATCAAGGGCATCGAGGCGCTAGTCCGCTTGCGCGACGACGAGGGGGTGATTCAGGCTCCCGGCACCTTCATCAACCTCGCCGTCGAATTGGGACTGATCGACGAGCTGACGCACCTCGTGCTGGCGGAGATCGTCAAGTCGATCGATCTCATCAACGAAACATTTGGACCGAGCACCAGCATCAGCATCAACGTCGCGGCCAAGCAGGCCAACAATCCGGAGTTCATGCGCTCGTTCGCGCAGGCGCTGGAAGCGACCGGGTTTCCCCGACGCTTCATGATCGAGGTGACCGAAGACGCCTTCGTGGCCAAGACCCGCTTCCAGACCGAGATCCTGCCGGTGTTCCGTGAACTGGGCGTCGGGATATCGATCGACGATTTCGGCATCGGCTATTCGTCGCTGTCGGCGCTGGCCGATATAACGGCCGATGAAATCAAGATCGACCGGTCGTTCATCACCGACATCCATCTGCGCCCGCGCAGCCAGGGCATCCTGCGGGCGATCGAATCGCTGAGCGAGGCGCTCGGCATGACCGTCATCGCGGAGGGCATCGAAACCTTCGAGGAACTCGCCTATCTGCAGGCCGCCACCAAAATCCGTGTCGCGCAGGGCTTCTATTTTTCCAGGCCGATTTTTCTTGAGGAACTCAAGCCGGCGGTTCCGTTCAACAGCGAAGCGCGCGTCAGCCTCGCAAGCCGCCCGCCGCAGCAAAACCGCCCGGCCTATGCGCGTCCCGACCGCTATCGCCGCTGAAGTGGGCGCGCCCGTTCGGCACGCCGCCATTTCGACGCGGCCCTCGCCCAGGCCCGTTCCCGCCTGATTTCTCGTCGTGCTTGCTATCGTCGGCACGTCGGAAGGTTTATAAGCGTCTAAAGCGTTTTCGAGCGAAGTGGATACCGGTTCGCGCAGCAATCAAGTTTACGCCGATTGCGTAGACTTATCTGCGGTAGAAAACGCGTCAAAGCAAGAGATTAGCGCGTCGGTTCTGGTTCAATCAGAACCGATCTTGCTCTAAGATCGCCCGGCGCGAAGGCGCGTCAACCGTTTGCCATAAGAAGAAGCATGCCTCCCGTTTCGATATTCCTGAACATCCTCTGGCTTCTTTTCGGCGGCCTCTGGATGGCGTTTGGCTGGCTGGTCGCCGCCGTGATCATGGCCATCACCATTATCGGCCTGCCCTGGGCAAGGGCTGCGTTCAATATCGCCGCCTATACGTTATTGCCGTTCGGTCAGAAGGCCGTGCGCCGCGACAGTGTGACCGGCCAGCCCGATATCGGCACCGGGCCGCTGGGCCTGATCGGCAACCTGATCTGGCTATTGCTGGCCGGCTGGTGGCTGGCGCTGGGGCACATCGTGACCGCGGTCATTCTTGCGGTGACGATCATCGGGATCCCCTTCGCCTGGGCCCATGTGAAGCTTGCCGGCATCGCCCTGTGGCCGATCGGCAAGGTGATCGTTCCGGCCTAGATCATGATCCGATGAGGATGAATCGGATCATGATCTCATCTTTTTGATTGAGCATGATCTTTTCGGAAAACCGGTTCCCACTTTTCCGGATCATGCCCTAGGGTAGTCCCGGATCGCTCTAATGGATCGTCGCTTTCCTGCCCCGCGCCTGGATCGCTTCTTCCACGCCATGAAACTGACGGTCCGGACCCAACAGCGCATTGATTCCGAACCGCATCATGGCATCCTGCGCGCGGATGGATTCAAGCCGGGCGAGGGCAAAATCGACGCCGTCGGCATGACATTTGCGAATGAGGTCGGCCAAGACCTGCGCCGCGGTAAAATCGATCTCGACAATGCCGGTCGCCTCCAGCACGAGCAGCCGCGGCTTCTGGGGCGAAGACTTCAAGGCCTCCAGGATGTCGCTCCGGAAGCGATAGGCGTTGAGAAAGGACAGCGGCGCCTGAAATCCCGCGACGATGATGCCGGGCTCGCGTTCGCCGGGAAGATTTGAACCCGACGGCCACCAGATCGAGGTTCCCGGCACACGTTCGAACACCTGCACGCGGGCGCGCGTCGTGCTCCATATGCCGTGCAACAGCGACAGCGCAATGCCGATGCCGACGCCTTGTTCGATCGGCAGAACGATGATGGCGGCTACGGTCAGCAGGATCAGCAGGAATTCGCCCAGCGACTGCCGGTAGATCGTCACGATCTGACCGAGGCGAATGATTCGGAGCGCGACGAACAGCAGAACGCCGCCGAGTGCGGCGTTGGGGATCTGATGCAGCAGCGAGGCACCGAAGGCCAGCAGCACGATCACGATCGCCACAGCGGCAAGGCCGGCGATTTGGGATCGTCCGCCGGTTTCGGAAACCACGGCCGTGCGCGGCGGGCTGGCATCGACAGGAAACGCGCCGATCAATCCCGACAGCACACTGCCGATGCCGACGCCGACAAAATCGCGGTCGACATCCGGCGGCTCAGCGGGATCAGACGGAAAGGAGCGTGTCGTTGCCGCCGTCTGCACCATGATGACAACGGAAATGATGAGACTGAGCGACACCAGGCTCGCAAGCTGCCCGGCCGAGATGACCGGGATCGCAAGCGTCGGCATCGCAGCCGATACCGTGCCGAGAACGCTGACGCCCCGGCTCTCGAGCCGCAGCAGCACCACAGCCGCGCTCGCCAGCGCAAGGCCGATCAACGCGCCGGGAATCCGCGCATCTATTTGTTCGGACAAGGCGATGATCGCCAGGACTCCGAGGCCGATGACAAGCGTAAACGCATTTGCCTGACCGAGTTGTTCGGCAAGGGTCGCGACGCGCTGCAGCACGGGGCCTTCGGGTACGGGCAGCCCGAGTATCACAGGCAATTGCGAAATCAGGATGTGGACGGAAATTCCGGCGAGAAAGCCGATCGTTACAGGTATCGAGAGCAGGTCGGCGATCCAGCCCAGGCGAAAAATTCCGGCGGCGAACAGGAAAAGTCCGACCATGAGCGCCAGCGCAACGGCCAGCGTCAGGTATTCCGGCGAACCGGACACAGCCAGCGTGGCAAGGCCTCCGGCAAAAATCGGCGTGATCGTCGAATCCGCGCCGCACGACAGGAAGCGATTGCTGCCGAACGCCGCGAACGCCAGCGAGCCCGCCAGAAAGGCGAAAAAGCCGATCTGCGGGGTGAACCCGCCGAGCCGCGCCGTCGCCATCTGCTCGGGGATAGCGATGGCTGCCAGGGTAAGGCCGGCAAACAGATCGTGGCTGAGGAATTGAAGGCGATACCCGCTCAGCGAGCGAAGCACGGGCCAGGCCTTGCTTGGGCCCGCAGAATTCGCAGAGCCGGAAGTATCCATCGTTGCTTCTCCTGATGGACGCCCGTTTGAGCCGCCCCCTTTTGCGTGGCTTCGAACGACATCGGACCCGTTCATCCCTGACCGCGGCGCCGAAACCTCAATTTCACGCGTGAATTGAGTAGCGCTATCATGACGGCTCCGAGCCGGAAATAAAGGCCGAAAATGGCGCCGATGTTGAGGGGTGCCCTCCGGCATCCAGCGAGACGGATGATCTTTGTCGGCGATTTCATTGACGCTGGTCCGGAACAGCGAGAGGTGCTGCGGACCATTGGCGCCCGGCTCGAAGCTGTCAGTTAAGGCTTCAGTAACCGGATTCCCTAACGGCTATGCCATCAATGCATCGTATGCATATCCCCCCGAGGAGTTGGGGAATGCAGAAATTGGCTTCCAGCATCTGGGGCGCGATTGGCAAGCTCCGAACCGCGCCGGTAGGATCGTATCGCTCTGAAGCGTCGATTCTGCGGGGGCCGGTGCTGTGGCTTGTTCTCTGCGGCGGCTTCCTGATCGCGGCGATTATCATCGGCACTGTGCTAACGGTCGGTGAATTTCGCGAGAGCGCGCTCCGCAACAGCGAGCGCGAGCTCGAAAATACAGTACTGCTGCTCACCCGCCACTTCGAGCAGCAGTTCGAGGACTGCGAGATCATCGCAAACGATTTGATCTCCAAGATGCAATTCTCTGAGATTGCTTCGCCCGAAGCGTTCAAGCGCCAGATGTCCAGCCCGGACGCGCACCTGATGCTGAAGTCCAAGACCAGCGCCTTGTCCTATATCGGCGACGTCAATATCTTCGATTCGGACGGAAAGCTGGTCAATTCATCAGGCGACGGGCCGCTGCCGGTGGCCAACATTGCCGAGCGGGCCTATTTCAAGGTCTTCAAATCGGACCCGCAATCGACGACGGCTGTGACCGAACCGGTTCGCAGCCTTTTCACCGGGGGCTGGACCACGGTCCTCGCCCACAGGCTGAGTGGACCGAACGGGGTTTTTCTCGGCGTGATGGGGAGGCGGATCGACCCCGCGAATTTTGAAAATTTCTTCGCATCCGTCGCGCTTGGCAACGGCATGGCGATTTCCCTGTTCCATCGCGACGGCACGATGCTGGCGCGTCACCCGCACGCCGATTCGATGATCGGGCAGAACTTCAAAACGGCTCCGCTGCTGCATAAGATCCTGACGGTGGGCGGCTATCAGACCCTGCGCCTGCAAAGTCCCATCGATGGCCAGGAAAGGCTCGGCTCGGCCGGCCCACTGCGCCGCTTCCCGATTGTGATCGTCGCGACCAGGACGGTTGCGGCTGCGCTGGAGGATTGGCGCGCCCAAACCAGACTCATGGTCGCCGCAGCCGGCCTCTCCGCCTCGGTGATTGCCGTCCTTCTGTTCTTGATCGTCAGGCGGATGACCCGGCAACACCGGGAATCGCAGCAACGACTAGAGCAGGAAAAGCACCGGCTCGACACCGCCCTGAACAATATGACGCAAGGCCTCATTCTCTATGACGCATCGGCACGTATCGTCTTCTGCAACCAGCGCTATATCGATATGTACGGGCTATCGCCGGCAATCGTGAAGCCGGGATGCCATTTTTACGATATTGTGCGGCATCGCAAGCAGTCGGGATCCTTCAAGGGCGACGTCGACGAATTTTGTTCCAGCGTCATGGCCAACGTCGCGCAGGGAAAAGTTACCCGCCATGTCCTCGAAACCGCGGATGGACGTGCGATTCAGATCGTCAATCGGCCACTGGCGCAGGGTGGCTGGATTGCGACAATGGAAGACATAACGGAGCGCCGAAGTCTCGAACAGGAACGCGACCGGAATTATGCATTCCTGCGTCAGATCATCGACCACATACCTTCACAGATCACCGTGAAGGATGCGCGCGATCGCCGTTATGTGCTTGTGAATCGCGTGGCGGAAATCCATGTCGGCTTGTCGAACGACACCATCGTCGGCAAGACCGCCCGCGATGTCTTCCCGAGGGCACTTGCCGAAAGAATTGCATTGGATGACGACGAGTCGCTGCGATCCACCGACGGCCTGACGCTGGACGAGCACCGCTGGGTAAGCAAGGTGTCGGGCAGCCGCTTGATCACCTCAAAGCGTATCGGCATCCGGGACGAGGCCGGCGAGCCGCGCTATATCATCAATGTTGTGGAAGACGTCACCGACCGCCGGCGCGCCGACGAGAAGATTGGGCACCTTGCGCATTACGACGCACTGACCGATCTGCCGAACCGGGTGCTGTTCCGGGAACAGGTCGAACGCGAGCTGCAACGAATCAGTCAGGGCGAGCAGTTCGCACTGCTCTATATCGACATCGACGAGTTCAAGGGCATCAACGATTCGCTCGGACATCATGTCGGCGATGAGCTGCTGAAGGTCGTGGCTGCTCGGCTCAGGAGCTGCATCAGGGACACCGATCTTGTCGCGCGGCTTGGCGGCGACGAATTTGCGGTGATTCAGACAAATGCCGGCGACGTCGCCGATGTCGTGGAATTCGTTACGCGAATTCATGAGGCGATCAGGCAACCCTATCAGTGCCTCGGCCATCAGCTCTCGACCGATGCCAGCATCGGCATCGCGCTGGCGCCGCGCGACGGCACCGATCTGGAGCAGCTCATCAAGAACGCCGATCTGGCGATGTATGGTGCCAAGGCCGACGGGCGCCGAACCCATCGCTTCTTCGAGCCGGCGATGGATGCCAGCGCAAAAGCCCGGCTCAAGATGCAGCAGGATCTGCGTCAGGCCCTCGTGGACGGCAGCTTTGAGATTCACTATCAGCCGGTCGTGGACCTGCGTGACGACCGGGTAGCCGGCTGCGAAGCCCTGCTGCGCTGGCGCCATCCCGAACGCGGCATGATCTCGCCTGCGGAATTCATCCCGGTGGCGGAAGATACCGGCCTGATCATTGAGCTCGGCGAATGGGTGCTCCGAACCGCCTGCGCCGAGGCGGCGAGCTGGCCGGATCACGTCCGGCTTGCCGTCAACGTCTCGCCGGTGCAGTTGAAATGCCAGACCCTGGCGCTGAAGATTACCAGCGCGCTCGCGGCCTCGGGTCTTCGGGCCAGCCGCCTGGAACTCGAAATCACCGAGGCGGTCCTGATCCGGGACGACGAGGCGGCGCTGGCCATCCTGCATCAGCTCCGCGCCATCGGCGTTCGCATCGCGCTCGACGATTTCGGCACCGGCTATTCCTCCCTGAGCTATCTGAAGCGCTTCCCGTTCGACAAGATCAAGATCGATCGCTGCTTCGTCGGCGACATCGCGGAAATCGACGGCTCTTCGGCGATCGTGCAGGCGGTAGTGAACATCGCTGCCGCGCGCAACATGACGACGACCGCAGAAGGCGTCGAGACGCTCGAGCAAAAGGAACGGCTACGCACGCTGGGCTGCACCGAGATGCAGGGCTACCTGTTCAGTGCCGCAAAGCCGGGTCCGGAGGTGAGGAAGCTGTTCGAGCCACGCCACGGGCGCGCGCGGGACGTGGCCTAGAGCATGATCCGGACCTGCAGGGCCGCGTCAGCGCAAAGTGGACACCGGTTTTCCCTTGGCTAACAAACGCGGAACGCGTTTGCGCGGAGATCATGCTCACACAAAAAGATAGAGCGAGATGACGGTTCAACGAAAAATCATCCCGCTCTGACGACCATGAATTTCGCGGCGGTCAACTGATCCTGACCGGGAAATGCGGTCCCGGACCTCCCCTTTGGCCCTTGCAGGCCGTTGCCGAGGCCGGATCAATCGGCTAAATGAACCCTCAACGCACCCGTAGCTCAGCTGGATAGAGCGTTGCCCTCCGAAGGCAAAGGTCACACGTTCGAATCGTGTCGGGTGCGCCAGCTCAATCCAAAAGCGCAGAAGGTGACCTCTGCCGCGCCCGCGCTTCCGCCGCGGCGACCTTGCAGGGATCCGCGATCAGTTGCCACCACCGGTCTCGGCCCGCAGGCCGCTTGACGGCGAACCGATGCGGATCATGCCTTGCCACAGACGCTGTTGGTCTGATGCAGGTTGGTGACGTCAGCGCGGCCCTGGTTTTCCGTCACCTGGATGAGTGTTATCTGGCCAGGCGTCACTATTCCCATCTGCGGATCGGCGGAGAGATAGGCGGTGCTGCCGGCGCGCAGATCGACGCTTATTTTCTCGCTCCCATGCCCGAACAGATTACTGCTCAACGGCATATTGGCGACGGCGACCTCGTGGGGCCCCGGAGGCAGATCGCACACCACGAACCCGGCGGGTTGACTGCCGGCAATCACCCGTCCGTCGACGACATAGTTCGGCTGGACCGCAAATCCCATGGCCGAAGCACGGTAGATCACCAGACGTGCAGCGCTTGATCTGACGCCGTTCGTCAGAGTATCGCCTCCCGTAGGACCCGATGCGCACCCCGCGAGACACGCAGCCACAACAAAGATCCCCAGACAGCCCCGCATCGTCGCCCCCGACAGCTCCAAATTGCCCCTCAACGTATCATTGTCAGGGTGGTGGCCGAAGTCAACCTCAACCGGAAGTGTTCGAGGAAGACGTGAACTCAATCAGCGGAGCGCGAAATCGCAGGGCTGTCGCCATCTTTCGGGTCAGTCCGTGTGTTGGGCTGCGGCATCATAGCGCCACAGCGAAGCAATTGTGCCCATCTTCATCGGCTGTGGCGCGCCAGCTCAAACGCGCTGCAATGGCTGCGAGCCGGCGACTTGCTCACACCACGGTGCAATGCTGCGCGATGATGCCGGCGATGGAGCGAATTAGGGGCGCGTCACGGCCGCTGGCGATGTTGACGGCCAGTTCGACCGGCTCCAGCTTTGGCAAGCCCTTCGGGTGAACGACGACGAGCGACTTGCGCTCGCCCAGCCGAGCCGGCAATGCGGCATATCCCAGGCCGGCTTCGACGGCGGCGGCAAGCGCCGGAAAGCTCCGCGCCTCGCAGGCGAGATACCAGTTACGCCCGGCCTGCCGCAAACCCCGCACCGCCTCCTGGCGATAAGCGCATCCCTCGCCAAACGCCACCAGCGGAAAGGGCGATGACGTGCCCCCGGTGGCGAACCTGGCGGTGGCGCCGCGAAACCACCGCAAGGTCTCCGATCCAATCGGTGAGCCGACGTCGCTTGAAGGCAATCGCTTGAAGAATGCGAGGTCAAGACGGCCGTCATCCACATCCCTGATGAGTCGCGCCGAGAGATCGCTGCGCACCTCGAGATTTGCGGCCGGGTGTCGGGAATGGATTTTCTGGAGAATGAGAGGAAAATCCCGCTCCAGGAAATCGGCGGGCATTCCGACCTTGATGTGCGCGCCTGAAGCCGGTTGGCGAACCGATGCAACGGCCCGCTCATTGAGCTCAATGATCTGGCGGGCGTGCTCGACAAGCCTCTCTCCCCGAGGGGTCAGCCCAATCACCCGTCCGCGCGCCCGCTCGATCACGGAATGCCCGACCAGAACTTCGAGCCGGGCAATCCGAAGGCTGATCGCCGACTGCGAGCGCCCGAGACGCTCGGCGACACGCGAAAAACTCTTCATATCGGCGATCGCAACCAGCGACCTAAGAGTATCGATGTCCAGTGTGGTAGGCATGTGGCTCCAGACGACCGATGCGGAATCTACGTGGAACAGTGTAGCGAGCGCAAAGCGTCTAAATCAAGTTTATCAATCAGCCTATCGAAAGAATCAATTTTCCGAGGCGTTGCGCGCTGCGCTATCGTTGCATGGTTCGCCTCGCCGGGCCAGGAACGGTCCGTGGCCGGAGAAGATTTTGTCGAAGTGCAAGAGGGCGGCATGAAGCGTCGCAATATTCTCAAGATGCTGGGTATCGGCGCAACTACCGCCCTTCTCACCGCTCCAGCGACCGCACAACCCGTAAAAACCGAACGCGAAGCCGCGTTCGCGCCCTGTTCGCCGTGGCCGGCGCCGCGCTCCGGAACGGCTGGCGCGACTGGCCTGCTCGGACACTGTCGCATCGGCACTGGGCCGGCTGTCTGTATCGTGCTGCACGAATGGCTCGGCGACCATGTCAATTGGGAGCCGACGCTCCCCTACTTCGATCTTGGCCGTCATACCCTGCTGTTCGCGGATTTGAGGGGTTACGGCTGGTCGCGCGGTCTGACCGGTCATTTCGACCTCGATGAAGCCACTAACGACGTCCTGCGCCTGGCGGAGCAGCACCAAATCTCCCGTTTTCACCTCGTCGGCCACTCGATGTCCGGCTTGATCGCGCAGGAAATTGCGCTTCGGGCGCCTTCCCGGATCCAGAGCGTGACGCTTTTTTCGCCGGTCCCTCCGACCGGATTTCACGCCGATGATGCCGCGATGCGCGCCCTGAACGCCGTGGTCGATGAGGACGAAGCCGCGTCACGCGCCATCAATTCCCGGACCAGCATTCGCTACGGAGCGGGCTGGCTGCAGCGCAAGCTGGCGATAGCCAGGGGCGCGGCCACGCTTGACGCGATGCGCGGTTATCTCAGAATGTTCACGACGTCGGCGATCAACAACCCCGGCAGGCTGACGGCGCCCCTGCACGTCGTCAGCGGGGCTCAGGATATTGCGTTTTACCGCAACGAGGTCTTCCGCGCCGCGTTTGCTGCCGCCTACCCCCACGCAACCTTCGAGATCATCGACGACGCCGGTCATTACACGATGCTGGAGACCCCGGTTCGTGTGGCGAGCATTATCGAAAAACGCGTTGCAGCCGCAACGTAGTCTCACAACGGCCTACCCGAAATTCTTCAGCAATCCCGGCGCCGATCCTTATCCCGGCTGGCGCGCCAGAAATCCATCGACATTTGGCGCTTCCGGGCCGACGATAAGTCGCGGGCATTTTGCTACAGACAAATCCCGAAGGCGGGCGTCCGCCGAAATCCTTTGCGCCAATGAAGGCGCGCCACCAACGAAAGCGAAGCCCAGATGAGCGAGCGACTTGAGACGCTGAAAAAGGCGCGCGAGCGCATGACCGAGGACCGCGACGCTTTTGCCAAGACCCTCGCCGCGCCGTTTGACCGTGACAAGGCCGAGCGGGCGCGGACCAAATTCATCGAGACCCAGCTCCTGATCGACGCCATCGATCGCGCCATTGCGGGCGAGCAAAACGCGGCCGCCGCCTAGCGCGGCCCGCGCGAGTTACGACTGACAGCATGCCGCGGTACCGGCCGCGGGCTCATACTGGTCGCGCAGCCGCAGCCAAGCCATCGGATAGGAAAGGCCTTCTTCATGGCGGCCGATCGGGGTCAGGTCGAGATAATGGTAGGCGGCGTTCATCATGTCGAGGCCGCGCGCGAAGCATGAATAGGTGTGAAAGACGGTGCCGGTTTCGTCGCGGTAAAACACGCTGATCCCCGGGGCCTCTTCGACGCCGAAGTTCGAGGTGCCGAAATTATAGACCCTGGCGCCCGACTTGATTTCGTCCGGCCTGAACGAGACCGCATAGTCGTAGTTGAAATCGGTGTTCGCCGAAGAACACCAGTCGAAGATCCAGCCCATCCGCGCCTTGAACGCGTCGAGCTTTGGCAACGGCGCGTGCGAAATCGCGACCAGTGTGGTGTCGCGGGCGGCAAGATGAGGGGTCATGTGGTCGAATTGGTCGGCCCAGAACGAGCAGCTCTTGCAGCCTTCGTTCCAGTCGGGCGCGAACATGAAATGCTGCACCACCAGCTGGCTGCGCCCTTTGAACAGATCGGCCAGCGTCATCTTTCCGCCCGGCCCATCGAAAACATAGCTCTTGTCGACCCTCACCCATGGCAGCGCGCGGCGCTCCTCGCTCAGCCGGTCGCGGGCTCGCGTAAATTCCTTTTCATGCGCCATGTGCGCTTTGCGGGCTTCGATCCATTCCTCGCGCGAGACGATCTTGTGCGGTTGCATGGGCGGGCTCCTGTGCCTTGGGTGCTTCAGGCGGCCGATTTTTTCAAACCTTCCTCCTGTAGTGAACGGCGTCCGGAATCAGCCGACAAGACAAGTTCCGGCGGAACCGGACATCATCTTGTTGCGCCAGCGCTGGCTCTCCATGCGCTGGCGCAGCCGGCCTATTCCACCTTTATCCCGGCGTATTTGACGACCTTCTCCCATTTTTCGGTCTCCGCCGCGATCATCGCGCCGAAGGCCTGAGGCGTTGCGATCAGCGGTTCGCCGCCGAGTTCGGTCAGGCGCTTTGTGATCTCCGGCTCGGCCAGCACGGCGTTGATCTCCCGGTTCAGTTTCGCGATGATCTCGGGCGGGGTCTTGATCGGCGCGCCCATGCCGAACAGTGCGCTCGCCTCATAGCCCGGAACGGTCTCGGCGACGGTCGGCACGTCGGGCAGTTCCGGCGAGCGGGCCGCCGTCGTCACGGCCAGCGCTCGCAAGGCGCCGGAGCGAATATGACCGATGATGGAGGGCATATTGTCGAACATCACCTGGACGCGGTTGCCGAGCAGGTCGGTGGTCGCAGGCGCCGCGCCCCGATAGGGCACATGCAGCATTTTCGCGCCCGACATGGCCATGAACATTTCGCCGGACAGATGCACCGACGTGCCATTGCCGGACGACGCCAGGTTCACCTTGCCGGGATTGGCCTTCACATAGGCGATGAACTCGGCGACGGTCTTGGCCGGTACTTCCTTGGCAACCGTCATCACATTCGGCACGCGAATGAAGGAGGCGACCGGCGCGATGTCGCGAATGAAATTGAAGTTGAGGTTGGAGTAGAGCGAGGCGTTGATGTAGTTGGCGGGGTTGACCAGCAGCACGGTGTAACCGTCGGGGTCGGCCTTGACCACGGTCTCGGTGCCGATGTTGTTGCCGGCCCCGGGTCTGTTTTCGATGACGAATTGCTGGCCCATCCGCTCCGACAGCCGCTGCCCGATCAGGCGGGCGATGATATCGGTCGAGCCGCCGGCCGGATATCCGACCACGAACCGGACCGGCCGCGTCGGATAATCCAGCGCGCAGGCAGCACCAAACGGCCAGGCGAGGGCGGCCAAGCCAAGTGCGACCAGACCCATCGCGGTGCGGCATAACGCCATGCGTTTTCTCCCTGCGGTGCCGAACGCGCCTCAAACGGTTCGATCTTGTTGAATTGATCACGGCCCGCGTTGTAACAAACAAACCGCGGCGCGGCCAGCTTGGCCCGTGTAGCTTGAGCCGCGGCGAAAGGATCGTTTATGTCGGTTAAAGTCAACGCGCTCGATCATATCGTGATCAACGTATCCGACGTGGCGCGCTCCGCCGAATGGTATCGAAAGATTCTTGGCATGGAGATCAGGGTTTTCGACCCCGGCCAGGGCAAGACAGTCAGGACCTCGCTGATCTTCGGCAGCCAGAAAATCAATGTGCGGCCGCGCGACGCCGACAAGGTCGAGTGGTTCACCGCCGACCATGAGACCGCCGGGAGCGACGATCTGTGTTTTCTCACGTCAAGCACGCCGGAAGAGGTGGTGGCGCATCTCAAGGCGTGCGGCGTGGCGATCGAGGAGGGTCCGGTGGCGAAGCAGGGCGCCCGCGGTGTGCTGCGCTCGGTCTATTGCCGGGATCCCGACGGCAGTCTGATCGAGATTTCATCGTATGAGGGCGATCCTCGCAACGAGGGCGAGGCTTGAGCCGGGGAAATCAATAGGCCCCGAGCGTCACGGGGCGGAATGCCTGCAGCAAATGCTTGTCGAGCTTGCCGTCCATTTGCTCCATGATCGCGTAGGCCTTGGCGTGCGTATAGGGCAGCCGGTAGGGCCGATTTTCCACCAGTGCCGCGTAGATATCGACAATCGTGGTCAGCCGCACGATGTCGCTGATCCGATCGCCACGCAGGCCATCAGGGTAGCCGGTGCCATCGAGAAATTCGTGATGGTGCAGTATCACATCCAGCATCTCCGGCGGGAAGCCGGCCTGGGCTGCGAGAGCATCATAGCCGAGGCGCGGATGTTTGCGGACCTCGCTCATTTCCTCTTCGGTAAGCTTACCCGGCTTGTCCAGAATGGCCACCGGGAGGAAGGCCTTGCCGACGTCGTGCAGAAGTGCCGCCCGCGTCAGGCGGCGCTGGTCGTCCTCGCGCATGCCGAGATGTTGCGCAAACGCGACGGCAAAGCCGGTCACAAACAGGCAGTGGCGATAGGTGTCCGCGTGATGACAACCGACGGCCGTCAGCCATTCCCGCAGCGAGGAGTGCTTGATGGCTTTGAGAATCTTGTTTTCAGCCGCTACGACGTCGCTGAATTTCAGCGGAACTCCAGCCGGAAGCTTGTCGAATATCTTGACCATCACCTCATGCGCCGCGGCAACGCCCCGGTTCAGGGTCTTGCCGCGATCGGTCGCATCGAACCCATGGCTGTCCGGAAAGGCGGCGTGGATGCGCTGCAGGATGCCCGCGGCATCGAACGGCCGCGCTATCGTGTCGGTTGCGCCCAGGGCCCAGGCCTGCATCATCCCGTGGTGCAGCGCGTCGGCGAGAACAAACAGCCGCGGCATCGCGCGGTAGGCTTCGTTACGCAGCTTGTTTCGAACCCGCTGCACGCTTTCGGCAGAGCGCAGATTGATATCGACCACGACCCCCGAGATATGACCGGCCGGGGTGTCGGGAAGATCCGATGTCGAGACGGTATCCACCTCGCTCACGGATTGCAGGATATTCGCCAGCTCGCGGCTTTGATCGGTGTTGTCGGACGCCAGCAGCAGGTGGCGTTTGGACGAAGACAGGTTGGCTTGAGCTGACATAGACCCTCGTCGACGGATTCAGGTGGCCCGGCGGCAAGCTACCCGACAACACATTCCCCAAGGCTTAAGAGAGATCATGAATGTCTGCTTTTTGCCGTAGTTAAAATTTGAACGAGTGATCGGGCGCCGGCCCCAAGGCACGGAAAACCGGGCACAAAAAATCCGCCGGGGGAGGCCCTCCGGCGGATTGTTGTTGTCGGCAGACTTTGCGGCCTCAGGCCTTCATCGCCGCCTTGACCGCCTCTGCCGTGATCGGCAGCGAGCGGACGCGGGCGCCGGAGGCGTTGAAGATCGCGTTCGCGAGCGCGGGCGCGATCACCGTCACCGCCGGTTCGCCGACGCCGGTGGCGTGTTCGCCGTTGGCGATGACGCTGACGGCGACTTCCGGTGTCTGGCTCATCCGCAACGGCGTGTAGGTATCGAAGTTGGTCTGCTCGATACCGCCATTCTTCAGCGTCGCCTTCTCGTACAGCGCGAGCGAAAGTCCCCACAACGCCGCGCCCTCGACCTGGGCGCGGATGTTATCGGGATGCACCTGCGTGCCGACGTCGGTGGCCACGGTCAGTTTCTTGACCTTGACCTCGCCGCTTGGCGCGACCGCAACATGGGCCACGCAGGCGGTCCAGCTCGCAGTCTTCCTTTCCTGCGACGAAACGCAGGCGACGCCCATGCCTTCGCCTTTCGGCAGCTGCTTGGTGCCGTAGCCGGCCAAGCCCATCGCGGCGAGCAGGGTGTTGCGCAGGCGTTGCGCGCCACCGGCATTGTCGCCCTTGCCGTCGAGCAAGTCGATCCGGAACTGCGCGGGATCCTTGCCGGCGGCATGGGCGAGTTCGTCGACCATGCTTTCGACCGCCCAGAAGGTCCAGCCCGGTGCGACCGACCGCAATTGGCCCGACGGGGTGGCGTTATGCGCCATCTCGTTGAGGATCGCCCGGACGTTGTGGTTGGGCACGGAGTAGAAGAAGTCCGCACCATTCACCGTGAACGCGTCGAGCGCGCCCTTCTTGTCGACCGAAGGCGACAGGAAGTCGGGGATGCCCCAGCGTTTGGTCGGCCAGGCACTGACCACGTCGTGGTTCATCGCGACCAGCTTGCCGTCACCGTCAAGACCGGCCTTGATCTTCTGGAACGTCAGCGGACGCGAGAAGTCCATGGTCATGTCGTTTTCGCGCGAGTAGATGATCTTGACCGGCTTGCCGACGGCCTTGGCCGCCTGCACCGCCGGTATCATCATGTCGCCTTCGAGACGCCGGCCAAAACCGCCGCCCAGCCACATCTGGTGCAGCACGACAAATTTGGGATCGACCCCAGCGGCGCCGGCTGCGATCGCGCCGGAGCGCGTCGCAAACTGGTTGCCGGAATAGAGGTGCCAGATATCGCCTTGCTGCTGCGCCGTAGCGGTCATCGGCTCCATCGGCGCATGGATGTTGATGTTGGTGGTGTATTCCGCTTCCAGCACCTTCGCCGCCGTTCCGAAGGCCGCAGCCGTATCGCCGTCCTTGACGAAGAACAGGCCGGAGTCGTCGAGCCCCTGCAGCCGCTTGGCTTCGGTGAGCAGGGATTCGCTCGACAGCTTGGCGTTGGGGCCGCCGTCATAGGTGACCTTGAGCGCGTCAGCCGCCTTGCGGGCGTTGGCATAGGTATTGGCCACCGCCACCACCCAGCCGGTCGTCGTTGTGGTCTTGTCATCGAGGACGACCGCCTTGATGAAGCCCGGCACCTTCTTCGCCTCGCTGTCATCGACCGTCTTCACCGTGGCGCCATAGCGCACCGGCGGCGTCACCACCTTGCCGTACACCATCCCCGGCAGCATGACGTCGATGCCGTATTTGGCGGTCCCGTTGGTCTTCGACGGAATGTCGAGTTGCGGGACCGAGACGCCGATCATGGTGTATTGCTCGGCCGTCTTCAGCTTGATCGCCTTCAGTTCGTCCGCCGTGAAGGTCTTGGTGGCCTTGCCGCTCTTGACGATCTCGGCAAAGGTCATCGACTTCTTCGACTTCGGGTGCGAAACTACGGAGTCCCTGACGATCAGTTCGTCTTTGAAGTATGGCGGCAGGCCCATCGCCGAGGCCGCAGCCTCGGTCAATGCGATCCGCCCCGCGGCACCGGCGCGGCTCATCGCATCGAAGTTCATCATCGTGCTCCAGCTGCCGCCGGTGACCTGCGCGCCCAGCACGGGGTCGTTGTACTTCGGATCGTTGGAAGCAAGCTGAACCCGCATGTCCTTCCAATTCGCGCCGAGTTCTTCGCAAATGATCTGCGCCATGGTCGACGCAATGTGCTGGCCCATGTCGGCCTTGCCGCAGGTAACCGTGACGATTCCGTCCGGCGCGATCGAATACCAGACGCTGGGATCGAAATTGCTGGCTGCGGCGAATGCTTGATCGGCACCGAGAAGGCCCGGAACGGCGGAATAGCCGAGCGCGAGACCGGCGGCGGCGGAGCCGACGAGGAATGAGCGGCGGCTCAGATCGGCGGGTTCACCAATGGTCTGGTCTTGGGTGATTTTCACGTGCGTATTCATGTTGCCCTCCGCTCGGTTCCGGCGTTCGAAGCGGTGCGCATTTCGGAAGCCGCGCGCATGATCGCCTTCTGAATGCGCGAATAGGTCATGCAGCGGCAGAGATTGCCGTCCATGTGCGCCACCACTTCTTCCTTGGTCGGGTTGGAATTCTTTGCGAGCAGCGAGGCTGCCTGCATGATCTGTCCCGATTGGCAGTAGCCGCATTGCGGAACCTGCTCCGCGATCCATGCCTTCTGCAACGGATGGTCGCCCTTGGCGCTGAGGCCCTCGATGGTCGTGATTTTCTTGCCCACGGCGTCGCCTATCTGCGTCTGGCAGGATCGCACGGCTTCACCGTTGATGTGAACGGTGCAGGCGCCACAAAGGCCGGCGCCGCAGCCGAATTTGGTGCCGGTCATCTGCAATTGCTCGCGGATGACCCAAAGCAGCGGCGTATCATTCGCCGCCTCGACGGACATATTCCGCCCATTGATGTTAAGATTAGGCATGGTCTCTTCCCCTCTCGGTGCATGAAGCCACTTACGGCGGCAACTCACTTGTTTGTCTTTGCTGGCACCCACCGGGCCGATGCCAGTGGCGCGCAGAATGATCGCGATCCATTCGAGAGGCAATCCAATTTGGAATTGGTCGAAAAAAATAAAATCCCAAAGCCCGCATTGTGCGTTGCGGCAATGATGCTGTCATACTGCGTGGCGGAATTTGGGGTCAGCGTGCGAGGCCCACACAGCGAGGCCAGCGCGTGCAGTGGGCTGGCTCCCAGAGCCGAACCGACCGCGATAGAATGGTCCCCAATAGGAGGAAGCTGGCGGTGCCAAGAATCAATCGTGACGGGGTCGAGATTTATTATGAAGTGCACGGCAGTGGTCCCACAATCCTGCTGACCCACGGCTATGGCTCGACATCGGCGATGTGGCGGGACCAAATCGCGCCGCTCTCGAAGCATCACAAGCTTGTGTTGTGGGATATGCGCGGCCATGGCCAGTCCGATTACCCGCGCGATCCCGCCGCCTATAGTGAGGCGCTGACGGTTGCGGACATGGCCGCGCTGCTGGATGCGGTTGATGCCGGCAGCGCCATCATCGGCGGGCTCTCGCTCGGGGGGTATATGTCGCTGGCATTTTATCGCGCCCATCCGGAACGGGTCCGGGCGCTCTTGATCATCGATACCGGACCGGGCTTCAGGAAAGACGACGCCCGCGAAGCCTGGAACAAGCGTGCGTACGCCACCGCCGAACGTTTCGAGCGCGAAGGCCTCGGCGTCCAGCAATCCGTCAGCCGCGAACGCTCTGGTGTGATCCATCGCGACGCGTCGGGTCTGGCGCGCGCCGCGCGCGGCATGCTGACCCAGCGCGATGCCCGCGTGATCGAACTTCTGCCGGACATCAAAGTGCCGGCGCTGGTGATTTGTGGCGCCGATGACGCGCCGTTCCTCGCGGCCTCCGACTACATGGCGGCGAAGATTCCCGGCGCGCGCAAGGTGACGATCCCGGCGGCCGGCCACGCCGTCAATATCGATCAGCCGCAGGCGTTCATTGACGCGGTGTTGCCGTTCCTCCATGACCTCGACGCAAAGCCAGCACAGAAGGTTGCATCATGAAGATATCCGTTGTGTGCATACCTCTTGCGATTGCCCTGGCAAGGGCAAGCGGCATGGCGTGAGATTTTCCAGCTCCGCCGCGAATAACTTCGTGCAACTCTCAAAGCAGATGGATGATCCGTGGGACACGATATCAAGCTGACGGCTTCGGACAATTTTCAATTGGGCGGCTACCGCGCCGACCCCGCCACCGCGCCCAGGGCGGCGGTGGTGGTGATCCAGGAAATCTTTGGCGTCAACCACCACATTCGCGCGGTCTGCGATCGCCTGGCGAGCGAGGGCTATGTCGCCATTGCGCCCGCGATCTTCGACCGCGTCGAGCCGAATTTCCAGTCCGGCTATTCGCCGGATGAGGTTGCGGTGGCGCGCAGGTTCGTCGCCAATCCCGATTGGGCGGCGATGCTGCGCGACACCCAGGCTGCCATCGATGCCGTCAGGAATGTCGGTCCGGTCGGGATCGTCGGTTTCTGTCTTGGCGGCAGCATCGCTTATGCGGCTGCGACAAAGCTGTCAGGCCTGTCCGCGGCGATCGGCTATTACGGCGGCGCCATCGTTCGCTTCGCCGACGACAAGCCGAAAGTACCGACCGAGCTGCATTTCGGCGAGAAGGACGCCGGTATTTCGCTCAGTGATGTCGAGACCATCCGCGCCAAGCGGCCCGACGTCGAGATCCATGTCTATCCGGGCGCGCAGCACGGCTTTCACTGCGACGAACGGGCAAGTTACGACAAGACCAGTGCGGATATCGCCTGGCCGCGCAGCCTTGGCTTCCTGGCCAAGCATTTGAAGAAGTAAAGCACTCGTCATGCGCGGGCATCGCCGTCCGACGGCTATGCCCGGCAATGACGATTAGGTTGTGTTGTGCGTCAGAACCAGCGTTCGCCGACGAAGATGGTATCGCCCGGGCTGAGCGGTGTGCCGAGCGGCACCACGGCGCGGCTTGGGCCCGCATTGTCGGTGTGGGTCAGCGTTACGCGGTCGCGCTGGGCGCGGGGCGAGAAGCCGCCGGCAATCGCCACCGCGCTTTCGA
>JBKQRS010000184.1:0-7399 GCA_052143915.1 Bradyrhizobium sp. | reverse complement strand
GCCATCGCAATCTGGCTCAAATAGTTAATTGGTCACCGCGCCCTAGGTCACCGGTCCCGGATTGAACAGCGTCAGATCGTTATGAATGCCCCAGCGATCTGACCACACCTTGGTCCGGCCGCTTGCGACGTCCAGAATCAGGCGGAACAGGTCCCATCCGGTTTCCTCGATGGTGGCTTCGCCGGTGGCGATGCGGCCGGCGTCAAAATCGATGAGATCCTTCCAGTGCCGCGCGAGCTCGGTCCGCGTCGAGACCTTGATGACCGGCGCGGCGGCGAGCCCATAGGGCGTGCCGCGACCTGTCGTGAATACCTGCAACGTCATGCCGGAGGCGAGCTGCAATGTACCGCAGATGAAGTCGCTCGCAGGCGTTGCCGCAAAGGTCATGCCCTTCCGGCGTACCCGTTCGCCCGGCGACAGCACATCGACGATCGGGGTAGTGCCGGACTTCACGATCGATCCGAGCGACTTCTCGACGATATTGGCGAGGCCGCCCTTCTTGTTGCCCGGCGTGGTGTTGGCGCTTCGGTCCGCATCACCCTTGGCGAGATAGGTGTCATACCAGTCCATTTCGCGGATGAGCGCGCGACCGACGTCTTCGTTGATGGCGCGTCGCGTCAGCAGATGGATGGCGTCTCGCACTTCCGTGACTTCGGAAAACATGACACTCGCGCCGGCACGCACCAGCAGGTCGGCGGCGAAGCCCAAAGCGGGATTGGCGGTAACGCCGGAAAACGCGTCGGAACCGCCACACTGCAGGCCGACGACGAGGTCGGAAGCCGGGCAGGTTTCGCGGCGGCGCTGGTTGAGCACTTTGAGCCGCGTGTCCGCCATTTCCATGATGGCTTCAACAACGGCGCCGAAGCCGTCGAAAGCCTCATCCTGCATGCGTACGACACTATCGCTTGCTTCGGCCGGCAGCAGCCGCTCGGGAACGAGCTTCTCGCAGCCGAGGCTGACGACCATGACTTCGCCACCGAAGTTCGGATTCATCGCGAGGTTCTGCAGCGTTCGGATCGGCACAATCGCCAGCGGTGCGGTGATCGCTACGCCGCAGCCATAATTGTGCGTCAGCCCGACGACGTCATCGACATTGGGATATTTCGGCAGCAGTTCGGTCTTGATGCGCTTGATCGCAAATTGCAGCGTGCCGGCGACGCATTGCACGCTCGTACTGATCGCCAGCACGTTCTTCGTGCCGACAGAACCGTCCGCGTTGCGAAAACCTTCGAACGTGTAGTCTTCAAGTGGAGCTTGCGGTTCGGGCACAGATGTTGCCAGTTCGAGCTTGTCCAGTTCGGGCGGCGTCGGCATCCGGATACGCGCCTCATCGACCCATTCGCCGGCCAGTATTTGCTTCGCTGCCGTTCCTATCACCTCATTGTAACGGCGGATGGCGGCGCCTTCCGGAATATCGGACAGCGCGACCTTGTGGCCCTGCGGCACGAAGTTGCGCAGCTCGAGACCGCAGGCAAAGCGCGTCTTTGCAGGAAGCCCGAGATCGTTGACCACGATCGCCACGTTGTCGTTGGCGTCGAGCCTGATGTAGCGGGGTTCGTAGGCATTCGGTGTCGCATTTGCCGTCACGACGCCCTCCATTCTTGACCCTGTGTTCAGCCCGGATAGGTATAGGCCGTTTTCACGATTGTGTAGAACTCATGCGCGTAGGCACCTTGTTCGCGCGAACCGTAGCTCGATCCTTTGCGGCCACCGAAGGGCACGTGATAGTCGACGCCGGCAGTCGGCAGGTTGACCATCACCATGCCCGCTTCGCTATTGCGCTTGAAGTGCGATGCATATTTCAGGCTCGTCGTGCAAATGCCCGCCGCAAGGCCGAATTCGGTGTCGTTGGCGATCGCCAGCGCCTCGTCGTAATCCTTGGCGGGAATGACGCTGGCGACGGGACCGAAGATCTCCTCGCGGGCGATCCGCATCGCGTTGTTCGCGCCGGTGAAGATCGCGGGCTGCATATAGAAGCCGGGCGTTTCGCGATTGAGGAGTTCGCCGCCCCAGTGCAGCTTCGCGCCTTCGTCCTTGCCGATCCGGACATAGCGCAGATCCTGATCGAGCTGGTTCTGGTCGACGACCGGACCCATATGGGCACCCGTCTTCAGGGCATCATCGACGACCAGGCCGTTGACGCGTTCGGTAAGCGCCTGGACGAACCGATCGTGAATGCCCTCCGTGACGATCAGCCGCGAAGAGGCGGTGCAGCGCTGACCCGTCGAGAAGAATGCGCCGTTGACGGCTGCTTCAACGGCTACCTTGACGTCGGCATCGTCGAGCACGACCAGCGGGTTCTTGCCGCCCATCTCGAGCTGGACCTTCTTCATCGGTCTGGAGGCGACGCAAGCCTGCGCGATCCTGCGGCCGGTCTCGACCGAACCGGTGAAGGATATGGCGACGACGTCGGGATGATCGATCAATGTTTGACCCACGACCGACCCTGAGCCCATCACGAGATTGAATACGCCCGCAGGGATGCCCGAACGCGCGATGATCTCGGACAGTGCATGCGCCGAACCCGGCACGATCTCCGCGGGCTTGAAAACCACCGTATTGCCGAAGCACAGCGCCGGCGCGATCTTCCATGCCGGGATCGCGATCGGAAAGTTCCATGGCGTTATCAGGCCGACGACGCCGACCGCTTCGCGCGTAATCTCGATGTCGAGGCCGGGGCGCACCGAGGCACCCTTTTCGCCGGAAAGCCGCAAGGCCTCGCCGGCAAAGAACGCGAAAATCTGTCCGGCGCGCGCGACCTCGCCGATGCCCTCCGGCAATGTCTTGCCTTCCTCTCGTGCCAGCAGGCGACCGAGTTCGTCCTTGCGGACGAGAATTTCGGCGGAGATGCGGTTGAGCGCGTCAAACCGCTCCTGCGGTGTCGAGCGCGACCATTTGGGGAACGCCGCCTTGGCCGCGGTGATCGCCTGCAACGTCTGGGCCGAATCGGCCTTCGCATATTCGCCGACGATGTCATTGGTATTCGACGGGTTGACGTTTCGGCTGATGCCGGCACCCTCGGCCCATTCACCGGCGATATAGTTCTTTTGAATGGCGTTCATCTAGTTTCTCCAATTGACCGCTGGCGAGGTGTGTCAGCGCACGAGGCAGGGACGCTTGTCGTCAAAACTCCAGCCGGGAATCAGGAATTGCATGGCCAGCGCATCGTCGCGGGCACCGAGCCCGTGTGACTTGTAAAGCTTGTGCGCAGCTTCAACAGCCGCCCGGTCGATCTCTACACCTAGACCCGGGCGGTCGGGAACCGCGATCTTGCCATGGACGATCTGCAACGGGTTTCTGGTGAGGCTCTGTCCGTCCTGCCAGATCCAATGCGTGTCGATTGCGGTCACTCTGCCCGGCGCCGCCGCCCCGACATGCGTGAACATGGCAAGCGAGGTGTCGAAATGGTTGTTGGAATGGGAGCCCCAGGTCAGGCCGTTGTCGCGACAGGTCTGCGCCACCCGCACCGAGCCCTGCATGGTCCAGAAATGGGGGTCGGCGAGTGGAATGTCGACGGCGCCCAGTCGCATCGCGTGCGACAGCTGACGCCAATCCGTGGCGATCATGTTGGTCGCGGTGGGCAGGCCCGTCGCGCGACGGAATTCCGCCATGATCTCGCGGCCGGAAAAACCATCTTCGGCGCCGCAGGGATCTTCGGCATAGGCAAGAATGCTGTGCATGTCCTTGCACAGCCTGATGGCCTCATCGAGCGACCATGCGCCGTTGGGATCGAGCGTCACGCGCGCCTTCGGGAAGCGCCTGGCAAGCGTTGTCACCGCCTCGATCTCTTCTTCGCCGCGCAGAACGCCGCCCTTGAGCTTGAAATCGGCGAAACCATAGCGATCGTGCGTCGCCTCGGCGAGGCGCACGATCGCGTCGGGGGTCAGCGCCACTTCGTGGCGCAGCCGAAACCAGTCACACTTGGCGCCAGCTCCGTCGGCATAGGTGAGGTTGGTCTTGTGTCGGTCGCCGACATAGAAGAGATAGCCCAGGGTCTCGACGGCATTGCGCTGAATACCTTCGCCCAGCAGAGCTGCGACTGGAAGGTCGAGATGTTGGCCGAGCAGATCCAGCAGCGCCGATTCAATGGCCGTTACGGCGTGAATGGTGACGCGCAGATCGAAGGTCTGCTTGCCGCGTCCGCTCGAATCGCGATCGGCAAATTGCGCGCGAACGGCGGCGAGAATATTGTTGCAGGCGCCGATCGTCTTGCCGACGACCAGATCACGGGCATCTTCGAGCGTCGTTCTGATCTTTTCGCCGCCGGGGACTTCGCCGACGCCGACATGTCCGGAATTGTCGGTGAGAATGACGATGTTGCGGGTGAAGAATGGCCCATGCGCGCCGCTCAGATTGAGCAGCATGCTGTCGCTGCCGGCGACCGGGATCACCTGCATTTCAGTAACGATCGGCGCGCCGGAGAAACCGGAGCGCACAGAATCCTGGATCACCTTGTCCTCCCGGCCTGCGACTTAGCCTTCATTATTATTCGGCCGCTTCGCGGTCACCTCCGATAGCACCCGGCAGCCTGGCAACCAAGGCCGCAAGTTCCGCGAACTCGCTCTCGTTCAGATCGGTCAGCGGCGAGCGCACCGGTCCGGAATCTCTGCCGATGACCTTCATGCCAGCCTTGATGATCGAGACGGCGTAGCCCTTTTTCCGATTGCGGATCGCGATCAGGGGCAGGATAAAATTCTTCAGGCCGGCGTCAATCGTCGCATGGTCGCGGCGGCGGACGGCGGCGTAGAAGGCGGTTGCAAATTCCGGCACGAAATTGAACACGGCCGACGAATAGGTGGTGACGCCCATGTCGAGATAGGGCAGCGCAAACGTCTCCGCCGTCGGTAATCCCCCGACGTAGGTCAGGCGATCGCCGATGCGCGAACGCACACGGGTCATCAGCTCGATATCGCCGACGCCATCCTTGTAGCCAACCAGGTTCGGACAACGCTCGCATAGCCGCGCGAGCGTGTCCTCGTTCAGCATCGCATTGTCCCGGTTGTAGACGATCACACCGAGCCTAGTCGACGCGCACACGGCCTCAACATGGGAGGCAAGGCCCTCCTGCTCGGAATGCATAAGATAGGGCGGCAGCAGCAGAAGGCCATCAGCACCCGCGCGCTCGGCAGCGACTGCGATCTCCTTTGCAATGGCAGTGCCGTAGCCGGTCCCGGCAAGCACCGGGACGCGGCCCTTGGTTTCGTCGACGGCGACGGCGACGACCCTGGCGACCTCGGCGGGCGTCAGCGAAAAGAATTCGCCGGTTCCGCCCGCTGCGAACAATCCGGCGACCTCATAGCCGCAGAGCCAGTCCATGTTCGAACGGTAGGTCGCCTCATCGAAGGAGTAGTCCGCCTTGAAAGGTGTGACCGGGAAGGAAAGGAGGCCGCCGCCGATGTGCCGGGCCATTTCTTGCGGGGTCATCTTGCTCATGGTGCAGTCGCTCCTTGTCGAACTCGTTTGGGAGAAGCGAGTGCCGAAACGTCGGCGAGGCGCTTGTTCCGGAGTTCTTCTAGGGAGCGGCTGGATGCTGGTCCAAGCCAATCACTGGATCGAACAATGCCAAATATGCATCAATCTTGTTTGGTATGCGCCGGTGCGAGACCACCCGCAATTTCGATCAGGGAAGGCAGTAGCGGGCTTTCGTCATCTCGCCGCCAAACCAGGAACAGTTCGACCGGTGCCGGTGCACGCAGCTGCAGCGGCCGCAGCTGCACGCCGCTGAAATTCAGACCTGCAGCGGCCTCGGGAACGATCGCCAGGCCTAATCCGGCGCGCACCATCGCGAGAATGGAGTGGATTTGGCTGAGATGCTGGACATAGCGCGGCAGGATCTCCGCCTGCGTGAATTGCGTGACCAACAGATCGTAAAAATATCTGGATTCGTAAGGCGAATACATCACGAAAGGCTGACCGTCGAGATCCCTCGGAGAGATTGCTTTGGCGGCAGAGAAGGCGTGGCCGTCCGGCACGGCAACAAAGAGCCGCTCGGCGACCACCCGCACCGACACGAACTCAGGACGCGCGATCGGCGGCCGCAGCAGGCCGGCGTCGATCTGACCGGATGCAAGCGCCTCAAGCTGATCACCCGAGACCATTTCTTTCAACGACAGATCGACTTCCGGCAGCCTGGTGCGACAGGCGGCAATCAGTTCCGGCAGGAAACCGTAGGCCGCCGCCGCGGTAAAGCCGATCTTGATCGAACCGGTCTTTCCCAAGGCGATACGGCGTGCCACTTGCGAGGCACTTTCCGCCAGTTTGAGGATACGTTTGGCCTCGGGCAGGAAACTCCGGCCTGCCGGCGTCAGCCGAACGGAGCGGCTGGTGCGATCGAGCAGCGTCGCCTCGACGATATGCTCGAGGACCTGGATCTGTCGGCTGAGCGGCGGCTGGGTCATATTGAGCCGTGCCGCAGCGCGACCGAAGTGAAGCTCTTCGGCCACGGTCACGAAACAGCGGAGCTGGCTCAGATCGAACATCGATGCGTGTCCGGAATGGACGGGTTGTCCAAATGTCAAGTTTAGCATCGATGCCTCCAAAGACAACAACGGCGGCCGAAGCCGCCGTTTCCGACTTCCGATGCCGCAAATGGCGCAATCAGGACGTAGCCGGCCGGAGTTGTACCCGTTCGATCTTGCCGACGATGAAGAGGTAGGCGACCGCGGCGACAAGTGCGTTGGCGCCGATGAACACCAGCGCGCCATTGAACGAACCGGTCACGCTGAGAATGTAGCCAACGACGATCGGTGTCGTGATGCTCGACAGATTGCCGAACATATTGAACAGCCCTCCCGAGACGCCGCCTGCTTCCTTGGGCGAAGTATCCGAGACGACAGCCCAGCCGAGTGCGCCAATGCCCTTGCCGAAGAAGGCCAGCGCCAACAGGCCGACGATGAAAGTCTGTCCATCGACGTAGTTGCAGCCGATGATCGACATCGAAAGCAACATGCCCCCCACGATCGGAATTTTGCGCGCGAGTGTGATCGAGCCGGTCTTGCGCAGGATCGCGTCCGAGATCACGCCGCCGAGTATGCCGCCAAAGAAGCCGCAAAGCGCCGGCAATGTCGCGACGAAACCAGCCTGCAGGATTGTCAGACCTCTTTCCTTGACGAGATAGACCGGGAACCAGGTCAGAAAAAAATAGGTCAGCGCGTTGATGCAATATTGCCCGAGATAGACCCCGACCATCATGCGGTTGCCAAGCAGCTGCTTGACGTGATCCCATTTTGGCCCGCTGTCCGAGCCCTGGCCGGCGTCCATGTCGACGAGCGCGCCGCCTTGCTTGATGTAGTCGAATTCGCTGGTGTTCACGCCGGGATGGTCCTTGGGACCGTGGATCGTCATGATCCAGACAGACCCCATGACGAGCCCGAGCGCGCCCATCACGAAGAATACGTAG
>JBKQRS010000183.1:0-15332 GCA_052143915.1 Bradyrhizobium sp. | reverse complement strand
GCGCGTTAGCGCAAATCCGGAATCTCGAGATTCCCCGATGTGCAAGAGCAGTTCTGAGGTCCGGACCTACGTACCATACCGGAATCACGGGTATCACAAGGGACAACGCCAATGAAATTCGATGACACCCCGCAGGAGGCCGCGTTCCGCAGCCAGGCGAAAGCCTGGATCGCGGCCAATGCGCCGAAGCAATTTGAAGAAGAGCTCAGGAAGGCCTCGCTCGGCCGCACCCAGCTCAAGGGTGCCAATATCCTTCAGGTCGCAAAAGCCTGGCAGAAGAAGAAGGCCGATGCCGGCTGGGCCTGTCTGCATTGGCCGAAGGAATATGGCGGGCGGGGCGCAACCCCGATCGAGCGCGTGATCTGGCAGCAGGAGGAAGGTCCGTTCGGCAAGCTCAGCTACATGTTCATCATCGGCCACGGCATGTGCGGGCCCACCATGATGGCGTTTGCCGGCGAAGATCAGAAGCGCCGCTATCTGCCGCCTCTCGCGTCGGGCGAAAACATCTGGTGCCAGTTGTTCTCCGAACCCGCCGGCGGATCCGACGTCGCGGGCCTGCGCACGCGCGCGGAGAAGCGCGGCGACGGCTGGATCATCAACGGCCAGAAGATCTGGACTTCGGGCGCGCATTATTCCGACTATGGCATCCTGCTCACACGCACCGATCCGACGGTGCCCAAGCACAAGGGGCTCACCATGTTCTTCCTTGACATGAAGAGCCCCGGCGTCGAGATCAAGCCGATCAAGCAGGCCAACGGGCAGTCCGATTTCAACGAAGTCTATTTCACCGATGTGAAAATCCCCGACGCCCAGCGGCTGGGTGCGGTTAATGACGGCTGGAACGTGTCGTTGACCACGCTGATGAACGAGCGGATGTCGATCGGCGCGGGGGTTGCGACCGGGTTCCCGGAGCTGTTCGAGTTCTGCAGCAATCTGATGCTGGAGGACGGGCTTGCGATCGACGACCGCAACGTTCGCTCGAAACTCGCCAATTGGGCGGTGCGCGCCAGCGGCCTCAAATACACCAGCATGCGCGCGATCTCGGCGCTGTCGAAGGGCGAGCGTCCGGGACCTGAGAATTCGATCGGCAAGCTGGTTGCGGGATCGATGATCCAGGATATCGCGGCTTTCGCGATGGACCTGCAGGGTGCGGCGGGCGCACTCAGCGGGCCGGAAGACGCGGAGGCCAGCGGAAAATTTCAGGCGATGCTATTGCGCGCCCCCGGCACCCGTGTTGAAGGCGGCACCGACGAGATCATGCGCAACATCATCGCCGAGCGCGTGTTGGGGCTACCCGGCGACATCCGGGTCGACAAGGATGTGCCGTTCAACAAGATACCGACGAAAGGACGGGGCTAGCCCGTCATTCCGGGGCGCAGCAGAATGCTGCGAACCCGGAATCTAGAAGTTACGGATCGAGATTCCGGGTTCGTGCGTTTCACGCACGCCCCCGGAACGACGGTGAAAGGGAAGGCACCATGAATTTCGATGACACCCCGCAGGAGGCCGCGTTCCGCAGCCAGGCGCGCAAGTGGATCGACGCCAACGCGCCCAGGGAATTCGAGGCGGAGCTTTCGAAGGCTTCGCTTGGCCGGATCAAATTGAAAAAGCACGACATCGTCGAGGTGGCAAAGGCCTGGCAAAAGAAGAAGTCCGAGGGCGGCTGGGTCTGCCTGAACTGGCCCAAAGAGTATGGCGGGCGCGGCGCGAGCGCCGTCGAACGCGTGATCTGGCAGCAGGAGGAGGGCGTCTACTTCAAGCTCACAAGTCCGTTCCAGATCGGCGAAGGCATGTGCGGGCCGACGCTGATGGCCTATGGCAGCGAAGCCGACAAGCGGCGCTATCTGCCGAAGATCGCCTCGGGCGAGGAAATCTGGTGCCAGCTGTTCTCGGAGCCATCAGGCGGATCCGATGTGGCCGGCCTGCGCACCCGCGCGGAAGCCGACGGCGACCGCTGGATCATCAACGGCCAGAAGATCTGGACCTCCGGTGCGCATTACTCCGACTACGGCATTCTCATCACCCGCACCGATCCCACCGTGCCCAAACACAAGGGCCTGACCATGTTCTACATCGACATGAGAAGCCCGGGCGTCGAGGTCAGGCCGATCAAGCAGGCCAACGGCATGCAGGAATTCAACGAGGTGTTCTTCACGAACTTGCGGATTGCGGACAAGCAGCGGCTTGGCGCGGTCGGCGACGGCTGGAACGTGTCGCTGACCACGCTGATGAACGAGCGGATGACGATCGGCGCCAGGCTCGCGACAGGATTTTCAGAGATCTTCGATTTCTGCTGCAACCTGATGACCGAGGAGGGGCTCGCGATCGACGATCGCGCCACGCGCTCGAAGCTTGCCAACTGGGCGGTGAAGAACAGCGGCCTGAAATACACCAGCATGCGTTCGATCTCGGCGCTCTCCAAAGGCGAGCGGCCGGGACCGGAAAATTCGATCGGCAAACTGGTCGCGGGCTCGATGCTGCAGGATATCGCGATGTATGCGATGGATCTGCAAGGCGCGAGCGGCATGCTGACCGATCCTGAAGTTGCCGAAGCCGCCGGTCAGTTCCAGGCCATGCTGATGTCGTCGCCGTCGACGCGTATCGCCGGCGGCACCGATGAAATCCTGCGCAACATCATCGCCGAGCGCGTGCTGGGGCTGCCCGGCGACATCCGCGTCGACAAGGATGTGCCCTTCAACAAGATCCCGACCAGGGGGCGCCGAGCATGACCGATGGCATTGCCAATCCACGGACCGGGCGGCACAGCGTCGAGGAACGGATCGGTGTGATCGAGGAATTGCTGGGCGAACGCTATTCGTGCCGCGCGTTCCGGCCCGATCCGGTGCCGCGGCCGACCATCGAGCGGATATTGCAGGCGGCGCAGCGTACCGCATCCTGGTGCAACAGCCAGCCGTGGCAGGTCGTGATCGCAAGTGGCCCAGCGAAGGAGCGCTTCCGCAAGGAGATTTACGCCACGGTCAGTTCCGGCGCGTCGGAAGACGGCGACTTTGCGTTTCCGCGGGAATATCGCGGCGTCTATCTGGAGCGCCGCCGGGAAAGCGGCTTCCAGCTTTACAACACGCTCGGCATCGCGCGCGGTGACAAGCTGGCCTATGCGAAGCAGGCGCTTGAGAATTACAATTTCTTCGGCGCGCCGCACGTCGCCGTCATTCACACCGACGAAGCGCTCGGCATTTATGGCGCGATCGACTGCGGAGCCTATGTCGGCAACTTCATGCTGGCCGCGCAGGCGCTTGGTCTTGGCACCATTGCGCAGGCGGCGCTGGCGCGTCAGTCCGGCTTGATCCGGCGTCATTTCAAGCTTGGCGACGACCGTCGGGTGGTCTGCGGGATATCGTTTGGCTTTCCGGATCATGATCACAGGATCAACAGCTACCGGACTTCGCGCGCCGGCCTCGCGGAAACCGTCACGTTCGTTGACGAGTAACCTGGGAGGCCGCGGTCGTCAAAACCGCGGCGGGCGCTTTTCAGAAAACGCCTTGATGCCTTCCTTGATCTCGGCGCCGCGCATGCTTTCGCGATGGCGGCGGTCGGCGGCCTCCTCGTCGAGCTTGCCGCGGGCGAATTCGTTGATGGTCCGTTTCATGCCGCGCATGGCGATCGGAGCGTTGCCGGCTAGAATGGTGGCAAGCCTGTCGACCTCTTCGTCGAGTGCCTCGGCCGGCACGACCGCGGTGAGATAGCCGATCCGCAACATCTCCCCTGCGCCGATCTTTTCGGCGGTCAGGAACAGTTTCTTGGCATTGTCGACGCCGAGGCGCGCCACATAGCGCGCGATGCCGCTCTTGTAATAGTGCAAGCCGAGGCGGGCCGCCGGCATGAACATTTCACAAGTGTCGACGCCGATCCGGAAGTCGCAGGCCAGCGCCAGGTCGGTCGAACCGCCATAGACGCCGCCATTGAGGCGGCAGATGGTGGGAACGCCGATATCCTCAAGCCGGTTGACGACGACTTCAAACGCCGATCCGGCGCTTTTCTCCTCGACGGCGCTGACCGCGCGCTCGGCGACCGAGTTGAGATCGTAGCCGGCGCTGAAGGCGCGGCCGGTACCGGTAAGCACCAGAACCCGGATCGCGGAATCGGCCTCGATCCGGTCGAACAGGCTCAGCAGGGCATCGAGATCATCGGCCTGCAGCCGGTTCAGGTGTTTCGGCCGATTGAAACGGATGGTAGCGCGCGCGCCGTTGAGTTCGAGCACCGGCGGGCTTGCCGCGGCTTCGGCTTCCGACATGATTTTCTCCGATTCATTTAAGCATGGTCTGTTCGGAAAGCCGCTTCCCACTTTCGCTAACGCGGCCCTTCGGGTCTGGACCATGCACTATTTGTTTTCCAGCACGCGCCGCCTGGCTTCGGTATCGATCGTCTCGGCGAGATCGGGATGCCGCGCCATCAGCAGGCGGAAATCGACGAGATCGAGCACCAGCAGCTTCGACACCCGCGTCGTGGTGATGTTGGCCGAGCGCAGATTGTTGCCGAGCAACGCCATTTCGCCGAAGAAGGCGCCGTTCCCGAGCGTCACCTTCTTGCCCGGCAAATCGACCTCGACCTCGCCGGCGGCGATGAAATACATGCAGTCGCCGACCTGACCCTTGCGGATGATCACGGTGCGCGCCGGCAGATCTATGGTGCGCAGCATGCCCGTGACGTCGGCGATCGCCGCAGGTCCCAGCGCGGCAAAAAACGGTACCTTGCTCACCGACTCCCAGGTCTTCAGGAAATTGTCGCGGCGGGTTTCCGCCGCAAAGCCGGTGGCGAGGATGCCGGTCCAGAGCCCGAACACGCCAAGGCCGCAGATCATGACGGCCGCCGCGATCATCCGGCCGAGCGGGGTAATCGGGACCACGTCGCCATATCCGGTCGTGGTCAGGGTTGCGACCGCCCACCACAACGCCGCGGGCACGCTGCCGAATTCGGCCGGCTGCACGTCGCGCTCCAGAAGATGCTCCGCTACCGAGGCCAGCAACAACACCATCAGGAAGATCACCAGCACGCTCAGCAACGGCCCGGATTCCAATACCAGCACCCGGCGCAATTGCCGCAAGCCTGGAATTCCCGGCACCACCTTGAGCATCCAGAGCACGCCAAACAGCCATGCGGATTTGGGGCTCACGCCAGCCATCATGGCAAGCGGCACGGCGGCCGCCGCGACGGCGTCCACCAGCCCCCGGAAGGATAGTGCGTAAGCCCATCCGCGACCCGCCGCAAAGGCATGGCGAAGCCTGACCACCCATTCGAACACAAAGAAAGCCAGGCACGCCCACAGCACGGCGTCGACATAGTGATGTGCCGCCTCATAGGCGGGGTCGACGGTGAGCAGAAGCATCATGCCGACGCCGGAGGCGACGGCGACATAAGCCGGCTTGGTCATGTTGCGGCCGGTGGTTGCGGCCACAAATTGCGCAAGGGCAGGGAAAACAAGCGGCTTGGACATCGGGACGCGGGCGCCTGTCGCTGGAAAATGAGGGTCGCCTGAACAAAATCGTAAATATCTAAAAAAGAACGATAATTTTCCTGCCTGTCGATGATATCCGCCCCTCAGCGGATTGCCAATAAGGCGCACCGGTGACCTCACCGGCAGAGCCGGGTCGAAGCAGTGGGCGTATCGCTGCTGTCCCACACTGGCGTTTTTCTTGGCGGTTTTCGGGTTCCCTGCTGGTGCAATCCGGGCCGGGAGATGTCATAAAAGGCCAATACCGGCCGATTTGTCCGGGCTTTAAGAAGAAGTTGCGCTGAACGCCTCCTGTCCTTTCCCATTCGAAGCCAGTCTAGCGAGGGCGTCAGCTTGTCGTTTCCCCCCATGTCCGCGTCGGTTCCGGTTGGTGCGCTGATCGGATGGATGCTGCTGCTTACCGTCAAGCACGTCATCGCCGATTTTGTGCTGCAGACTTCCTGGATGGCGATCGGCAAGGACCAAAGGACCGGATGGGCGCTGCCGCTGCTGGCCCACTGTCTTGTGCATCTTGCGGTTGCAATGGCGCTGATCCTGATCGTCGCGCCACGGTTCTGGTTTGTCGCCGTGATCGATTTTGCCATTCACATCACGGTCGACCGCGCCAAGGGATTCATTGCATCGAGATTTGGCGTGACGCAGGAGCATAAGCATCCCTGGTTCTGGACGCTGATCGGGGTGGACCAGGCGCTGCATCACCTGACCGGTTTCGGTCTCTCGGTTTTCATGGCGGCGAACGGCTGATCGGGCCTGTTTCGCGAAGGGCATCGCGGAAAAACACGCTCAGATGGCGTGGCCCGACATCCCGTTCGATCGAGCTCCAGCCCAGTCTCTCGTAATAGACCGTGCGTTGCAGACGCGCGCAAAGATAGGCGCGGCCAAAGCCCAGGTCGAAGCAGCCCTGCGTGGCTCGGTCGACCAGCGCGCCGCCAACGCCGCGCTGGCGCGCGCTCGGCTCGACCCACACCGCCGCGACCCATGGCGTCAACTGCGGCCGCTCGGCAAGGTCGGATGCGATCACCGAGGCGGTGCCAAGAAACAACGCGTCGTCATGGGCGACCAGTGCGAACGGAATCGGCGTGGCCGTCATGTTCTCGCGCAGGCGGCCGGAAATGGTGTCAAGCGGCGTGCCATCGGCTTGCCACCATGCCCGCCAGATCCGGTCGGCCACGGTGTCGAAAAACTGCGGACATTGTCGCAGGTCGGATATGGTGAAGGAGAGGGACATTGTCTGGGGTACATCGAAGAATAGGCAAGGCTGAGCAGGCGGGTTCTACTTCACCCGAGTAAGAAAGAAACTGCCATTTGCGCTCCACGCGCCCGCGCGGCATGCTTGCATACCGCGCCGAAGGAAATCCAGATGACGGAACAACCGCTCGCAAAGAAGACGGTCGATGTACTCGGCTCCCGCATGGCCTACCACGAGCGCGGCGAGGGAAGGCCTGTGCTGTTTCTGCACGGCAATCCGACCTCGTCCTATCTCTGGCGCGATGTCATTCCGGAGCTTGAGGGACGGGGCCGGCTGATCGCGCCGGATTTGATCGGCATGGGCGATTCCGCCAAGCTGCCGTCGCCAGGCCCTGACACCTATCGCTTCACCACGCACCGCAAATATCTCGCCGCTTTCATCGATGCCGTTGCCGGTTCCGGCGAATCCCTGGTGCTCGTGGTGCACGACTGGGGTTCAGCACTGGGTTTCGACTGGGCCAATCATCATCGAGGCCGCGTCCGCGGCATTGCCTATATGGAGGGGATCGTGCGGCCGATCGCCGCTTGGGACGAATGGAGCGCGTCGGCCACGCCGATCTTCCAGGGCTTTCGCTCCGACAAGGGCGAGGCGATGATCCTCGACCGCAACATGTTCATCGAGCGGGTGCTGCCCGGGTCGGTGTTGCGGAAACTGACCGAGGCCGAGATGACGGAATATCGGAGGCCTTATCTCGCCCGCGAAGACCGCTGGCCGACGCTGACCTGGCCGCGGCAGATTCCGATTCTCGGCGAGCCCGCCGAAGTAGTGCAGATCGTCGCCGAATATTCGCAATGGATGGCCGAGAACGACACTCCAAAACTGTTCGTCAACGCCGAGCCCGGGGCCATTCTGATTGGTGCGCCGCGGGATTTTTGCCGAAGCTGGAAAAACCAGACCGAAGTCACCGTCCCCGGATCGCATTTCATTCAAGAGGATTCGGGCCCGGCGATCGGGCGGGCGGTGGCGGACTGGATGAAGGCCAACGCGCTTTAGCGCATGATCCGGACCCGCAGGGCCGCGTTAGCGCAAAGCGGGAACCGGTCAAGATCATGCGCAAACAAATGATCCAGCCGAATCGAATCGCCGCCCGCGCCTGTCCGATCAGGCTCTCGCGTTCAAGCCGTCCGTAGCACTACCGGCTGCCGTGGTTAACCTTTCGTTAGAGAGTCGCATTGCATCCTGCGCATCGGGGGATATGCAAATGTTTTCAAGCCGCGACGCCTTCGAGAACGATTTCTGCCCGGTTCGAGACGAATTGCTCGGTGAACTGTACCGCGCCAACGAAAACGGCTTGCCCCAGCTGGTGGCGAGCGTTTCCTCCGATGTCCGGGCGATGCTGGCGCTGTTTTGCTATCGCAGAAGCCACCTGTATTCGCTGGCGCTCTCGATCGCCGCAAGCTGCAGCGAGCAGGAATTGGTCCAGTTCGGCGGACGCGTCGGCTCGACCCTTTACGCGCTGTCCCGCGAACCGGCCGCGCGTGCCATGCCGTCATCGTCCTACGGCAACCGCAAGCCGATCACGCTGTCCACCAAGCCGCTCTCCACGTTCGCGCCTGTCGACGACGAGCTTGATGAAGATTTGGCCGAAGCGGTAACGGCGTAACTCCGAAACAGCGAAAGCCTCAACTTCACCCTACCCCTCCAGGGGAGGGTAAATCAGCACTGGCAGCCCGTGCCGCCGCCGCGCCATGCCGCATTCGACATCGCCGGGCATGCAGGTTCGGCACACCTCGGGGCGAACGGCGTAAATCGTGCACGAGGTCTTGACTCCGATCCGGCCTGACAGCGCCGAGCAGCGGTCACCGTCGCAGCGCATCCCCGATTGTCTTTCGTTGACGAATTTTTCCGGGATGAGGTCGAGCGCGGCGTCGTCCTCGGTGGTGAAGCGCGGCCAGTTCTGCGAATACGAACAGCAGGCCCCGCAAGTCTGGCAGGGGCTTTCGATCGTGGCGGCTGGATCGTTGGCTTCCATGCTTACGGGTTTAGCGCGGAAAGACGTGATCGGCCAGTTGGCGCCTGGGTATGCGCATCAGATATCGCTCGGATGCTCCCAAACCAGGCTTCGTCGCCATTTCGCCCGGAGCAGGTCGCGCCGCTCGGGATATTTCTCGTCGAGATAGACGGCGTCGACGACGCGGTCGGTTCGGAAGCTCCGAAAATCGCGGCGCAGCTCGCACCATGCGGCCAGGATCCGCACCGCTTCGTGATAGCCGATTGCGATCGGCCAGATCGTGCGCTCGCTGTCACGGCCGTGTTCGTCGCGATAGTTCAGCGCGATCTTCTTGCCTTCGTGAATCTGGGCGCGGGTCCGCGCCATGTCGATGCAGTCGGGCTCCCTCTTCCAGCCCGGGCGGGCGCGGCTGGCGGGCTCCAGTACAAAAGGTCGCAGGCGTTCGGGGACGGTTTCCGCGATTTTCGCGATGAGGTCGGCTGCGGCGCGGGACAAGACGGCATCGGCGTGACCGGCAACCCATTGTGCTCCGAGCACCGCCGCTTCGATCTCGTCGGGGGTGAGCATCAAGGGCGGCAGGTCGAATCCCTTTTCCAGAATGTAGCCCATGCCGGCCTCGCCGCGGATCGGCACGCGCTGTTCCATCAGGGTGGCGATATCGCGGTAAATCGTCCGCTTCGAGGTTTCGAGCTCGGCGGCGATCGCGTCCGCCGTCAGCGGCTTTCGGGTGCGCCGGAGCACCTGAATGATCTGGAACAGACGGTCGGCACGTCGCATGGGCGTCTCTCGTGTCTTTTTTCGAGGCCGCCATCCGATGCTGACAGCATGTTGGCAGCAGGTGGCAAGTATACCGGGACAACACCCAAACCTAGAGGATTTTATCCATGATCATTCTCTACAGCCTCGACCTCTGGACGACGATGTCGCCGCTGCTGACACCACGGTGGCAGCAGGGGGTGGCTAGCCTGAAACGCCTGCTCAAGAAATCGGGAGCGCTCTCGTGATCGTCGTCTATGGCTTTGGCCCCGGCTTCGGCTTGCCGGAAATCAGCCCTTTTGTGACCAAGACCGAGGTCCAGCTGAAGATGGCGGGTCTCCTCTATCGCAAGGAAAAGGCAAAGCCGACGGCCTCCCCCAAGGGGCAACTGCCCTACATCGACGACGATAGCGAGACGATTGCCGATTCCACATTCATTCGCGCGCACCTTGAAGGCAAGTATGGCTTCGATTTCGATGCCCCGCTCAGCTTGCAGGCGCGCGCGCAAGCCTGGGCGTTCGAGCGCATGATCGAACACCACCTCTATTGGGCCATGGTCGGCGCGCGCTGGGTCGACCCCGAGAATTTTGCAAAGGGACCGGCGCACTTCTTCGATGCGGCGCCGGAGCATTTGCGCGAAAAACTTCGTGAAGATGCGCAGTTTCGCGTTGCCGAGAACTACCTCTTGAGCGGGCTCGGGCGTCACGCCCCGGACGAGGACATTGATCTTGCGGCGCGCTCGTTGTTCGCGCTGTCGGTCCAGCTCGGCGACAAGCCGTATTTGATGGGCGAAGAGCCCTGCGGCACCGATGCCACCGCATTCGGCGCTTTGGCCGGGATCCTGACGCCATACTTCGCCTCGCCGCTGCGGGAGCGAACCGAGCAATTCGGAAACCTCACGGCCTATGTCGACCGGATGATGCTGCAATATTATCCGGACTTCGCCTGGACACCGCTGCGACAGGCCGCGTGAACTTCAATTGGGGGAAGCGGGCGTGCCCTTCAGCGCCGCCAGCTCCGTCTCCAGTTCCGCGATGCGCGCGTCGCGGGAAGCAAGCGCGGCGGCCACATCGGCGGCGTCGAACTTCTGCGGAATATGCTGCGGGCAGTTGGTATCCCACGCGGCAATCCGGAACAGGATCACCTGTTCGGGGCGCGCCTTGTAGCCTTGCGGCATCAGGGATTGCAGCAGCGCGGGATCGTCATCCACCACGCGCGCCTCGCCCCAGACCTTCACCCGGCGGCGATGGGCATAATCCATCAGGAATATGTGCGCCTTGCGATTTTCAGACAGGTTGCCTTGCGTGATGTATTGCCGGTTGCCGCTGTAATCCGCAAAGGCAATCGTGTTCTTGTCCAGCACCTTGATGAAGCCCTTTGGCCCCCCGCGATGCTGGATATAGGGCTGGCCATCGGCGGAGGCGGTTGCGAAATACAGGCTGTTGGCGTCGCTTAGAAACGCCGCGAGGTTCTCGTCGATCTCGCTGCGCCAGCCGCCGCGCGCCTCGACCTGGGCGTAGGCCTCGCGCGATCCCTTGCGGGTCTGAATCGCCTTCACGGCCGGGGTGAACGCGACATCGCTGGAATAGGCATGAAGATCTGACATCGGAAATCTCCGGGATTCTTGGCTTCGGTCCTTGGGCCAGGATCCGCCCCCTCGGGGCTCAAAATGGACCTTTTCCAAACTTAAACAATCTGCCGAGTTGACAGTTGATAATTGCAATATATGAAATAATGCCATGGATCGTATCGATGCCATGCAGGCCTTTGTCGCGGTTGCGGACCTCCATGGGTTTGCGCCGGCGGCGCGCAAACTCGGGCTTTCGCCGTCGGGCGTGACGCGGCTGATCGCGGCGCTGGAGGAACGGCTCGGCGCGCGGCTTTTGCAGCGGACCACGCGGTCGGTGGCGTTGACGGATGTCGGCGCACGCTATCTGGAGCGCGCCAGGCGGATCCTCGCTGACGTCGAGGAAGCCGAAGGCGCGGCCGAGGGCGAACGTTTGCTGCCGCGCGGACGGCTGGTGGTCTCGGCGCCCATCGGATTCGGCCGTCTCCACGTCAGTCCGGTCACGTCGGAATATCTGAAGCGCTATCCCGAGGTTTCCTGCGATCTGCGGCTGTCGGACCGCATGATCAATCTGGTGGAAGAGGGTGTCGACCTCGCGGTCCGAATTGGCCACCTCGCCGATTCAAGCCTGGTGGCGCGCCATGTCGGCGAGATGCGGCGCATCGTGGTTGCCTCTCCCCGATACCTCAAAGCCCGCGGCGAGCCGAAAACGCCCGAGGCCATCGCATCCCACCAAACCATCCAGTTCGGCGCGATGACCGCGGGGCCGGATTGGCGTTTTGTCAGGGATGGACGCGAGGTTCGCGTCGCGCCGGCGCCTCGCTTGACCACCAACAGTGCCGATGCCGCGATCCAGTATGCGGCGCAGGATGGCGGCTTGACGCGGGTGCTGGCCTACCAGGCGGCCGAAGCGATCAAGGCCGGCCCGCTTAAAATCGTGCTGGCAAAGTTCGAGCCGCCGGCGTTGCCAATCCACATCGTCTATCCGACCTCGCGGCTGTTGTCGGCAAAGGTGCGCACCTTCATCGATCTCGTGGTCGAGATCAGCGACTGGCATTTTGGCGATTGATCCGTCATTCCGGGGCGATGCGAAGCATCGAACTACGATGTGCAATTGCACATCGGAGAATCTCGAGATTCCGGGTTCGCGTTACACGCGCCCCGGAACGACGTTCAAGTCTTCTTCACCACGCGGAACGTCCCGTTGGCGCGGGCGATGACGCGGCCGTCGGCGGTGACAAGACATTGCGCGAAGCAAAGCGTGCCGCCGGTCTTGATCACCTCGCTCTCGACCGCGAGCCATTGTCCGATCTCGGCGGAGCCGACGAAATCGACCGCAAGGCCGATCGTCACCAGCGAAGCCGACCAGTCCATCGCCTGCGCGCAGCTATAGCCCATCGCGTTGTCGGCAAGGCTTGCGATCAACCCGCCATGAATGAGCCCGCGCGCGTTGGTGTGCGGCCTGGCGAGCCGCAGTCCCATTATCACGGCGTTGTCGGTCTTCTTCGAATAGAGCGGCTCCCAGGGATCGGTGAACGGACTCTTGCGGAAGTGAGGCTCGAAACCTTCGGGGACGTTGCTGGTTGTCATTCGAGCCGCTCGTCATTGGCGATCTACGCCATTGAAAGCGATCCGGATGCGAATTGCACCACTTACAAAGTTTAAAACAGATTTCCGCCTTTGCCGAAGACGCGGGAGGCGTCGACTTCAAAGGCGCTCCAGTCAGCCGAACCCCTAAAACGGTAGCCCGACGTAATTTTCCGCCAGCGACGCCGACGCCGCTTTCGAAGCGACGAGATAATCCAGTTCGGCGAGCTGGATGCGCGCGCCGATGGTTCCGGTGTCCGGAAACTTGTGCAGGATCGATGTCATCCACCAGGAAAAGCGCACCGCCTTCCAGACCCGCGCCAGCGCTTTTTCGGAATAGGCATCGATTCCGGCTGCGGATTTCTCATCGTAAAATTCGCGTAACGCGACCGCCAGATAATGCGCGTCGGAGGCCGCGAGATTCAGCCCCTTGGCGCCGGTCGGCGGCACGATATGGGCGGCGTCGCCGGACAGAAACATCCGCCCGAACCGCATCGGCTCGGCGACGAAGCTGCGCAAGGGCGCGATGCTCTTTTCGATCGAGGGGCCCGTGACAAGCTTGTCCGCCGCCTCCTGATCGAGCCTTAGCTTCAGTTCCTCCCAGAACCGGTCATCCGGCCATTGAGCGATGTGATCGTCGAGACTGCATTGCACGTAGTAGCGGCTGCGGCGCATCGAGCGCATGGTGCACAGGGCGAATCCCCGCGCATGGTTGGAATAGATCAGCTCCGGGCTGACCGGCGGGGTTTCCGACAGGATCCCGAGCCAGCCGAACGGATAGATGCGTTCGAATGTCTCGAGCGCGGATGGCTTCACGCTGGCGCGGCTGACGCCATGGAAACCGTCGCACCCGGCGATGAAGTCGCAGGCGATCTCGTGGGTGACACCGTCCTTGACATAGGACACGCGCGGATGATCGCTGTCGAAATCATGCGGCTTGACGTCGGCGGCTTCATAGATCGTTGTCAGACCGGCCGCGCGCCGCGCATTCATCAGGTCGAGCGTCACTTCGGTCTGGCCGTAGATCATCATCGTCTTGCCGGTGGCTGCCTTCAGATCGATCCGGTGGCGTTGCCCGCCGAAGGCGAGCTCGATGCCGCCATGGACCAGGCCCTCGCGGTGCGCGCGGGCGCCGGCGCCCACTTCGTCGAGCAGCGCCACTGTTCCTTCTTCAAGCAGGCCGGCGCGGATGCGGCCGAGCACATAGTCCGGCGTGTGGCGTTCCAGGATAACGTTGTCGATCCCGTAGGTGTGAAGCAGTTGTCCCAGCAGCAATCCCGCCGGCCCCGCGCCAATGATTGCTACTTTTGTCCGGAACACTTGCTCCCTCGATTGTTATAGGCTTGAACTTGGTGGCTCGCGGGACGTGGCCGCGCGTGACTTGCGTTGATAATTATATCATATAACAATATCTGCAAAGGGCCATTGAAGCCCTGCTGCCTGGAGGGGAGACGATGTCGATGAGGAAGACGTTCCTGGCGTTGCTGCTGGCCGCCAGCGTGACGCCTGCGTTCGCGCAGGAAAAAACCTTCGAACTGAAACTGTCGCACTGGGTGCCGGCCTCGCATCCGCTGCAAAAGGCACTCGAGGACTGGGGCGCCGCGGTCGAGAAGGAATCCGGCGGCACGATCAAATACAAGGTTTTTCCGGCGCAGCAGCTTGGCAAGGCCTTCGACCATTACGACATGGCGCGCGATGGCATCGCCGACGTCACCTATATCAACCCGGGCTATCAGCCCGGCCGTTTCCCGATCATCGGCGCCGGCGAACTTCCCTTCCTGATGTCGGACGCCAAGGGCGGTTCGATGGGGTTGGATGCCTGGTACCGGAAATACGCCGGGAAGGAGATGAAGGACGTCAAGTTCTGTCTGGCCTTCATCCATGCGCCGTCGTCGTTCCACTCGCGCACCAAAAAAATATTGGTGCCCGATGACATCAAGGGCATGAAGATCCGTCCCGCCGACGCCACCATCGCCAATTTCGTGACGCTGCTCGGCGGCACCAACGTGCAGTCCTCGGCGCCGGAAGTTCGCGACATCATCGAGCGCGGCGTTGCCGATGCCGTGACATTCCCGTGGGGATCGCTGGTTTTGTTCGGCATCGACAAGGTGACGAAATACCAGATGGACGCGCCGCTCTATGTCACGACATTTGCCTTCGTCATGAACAAGGACAAGTACGACCAGATGTCCGACCGGCAGAAAAAGGCGATCGACGACAACTGCAATACCGAGGCTGCCGGCCGCGTCGGCGAACCCTGGGGCAAGTTCGAGGACGCCGGCCTCGACAAGGTGAAGGCGGAGCCGGGTCAGGAAGTCTACACTCTGACACCGGAGCAGACCGCGCTGTGGAAGAAGGCATCCGAGCCGCTGGTCAAGACCTGGGCCGACAGCGTCAGGAAGACGGGGACCGATCCGGACGCGGCGATGGCCGAACTGCGCGCCTCGCTCGCCAAGTACAACGCCTTGACGCAGTAACGACCCCCAGCATATGGCCACGGCGGCAGAGAATCCCTTTCGCCGCCGTGGTCTTTTCCCTTGCAATCCCGAAGGCCGTGTGGAGCGGACATGACGCGCAATTCTATGGATCGTTTCATCGACACGATCGAATGGATTGCGGCCGGATTTGTCGGCATTGTCGCCGCCAACATCTTCATCGCGGTTCTGCTGCGCAATCTCTTCAGCTATTCGATCCCGGACTCCTTCGATATCGGGCGTCTCTTGCTCGGCATCCTGATCTTCTGGGGCATCGC
>JBKQRS010000182.1:0-4672 GCA_052143915.1 Bradyrhizobium sp. | reverse complement strand
AGACCCGGCGCTTCGCCAGGTCATGTGGGATCGCGCCGGCACCGGCTCAACCTTCCCGCAGATTTTCATCGGCCAAACCCATGTCGGCGGCTGCGACGAGTTGTACGCGCTGGACCGCGCCGGCAGGCTCGATGCCTTGCTGGCGGGCGAAAAGGCCGATTCATGAGCGCTGACCTCACCTTTACCGCCGCCATGGTGCAGATGCGCACCTCCCTATTGCCGGAGCCGAGCCTCGAACAGGGCACCAAACTGATCCGGCAGGCCGTCAAGGAGGGCGCCGACTATGTGCTTACCCCCGAGGTGAGCAACATGATGCAGCTTAACCGCAAGGCGCTGTTCGAACATCTCGCGACTGAAGAGGACGATCTTTCGCTGAAAGCGTATCGCGCGCTGGCGGCAGAGCTGAAAATCCATCTCCATATCGGCTCGCTGGCGCTGCGCGCCTCGCCCGAACGCGCGGTCAACCGCTCGTTCCTGATCGGGCCGGACGGTCTGGTGATCGCGAGCTACGACAAGATCCACATGTTCGACATCGATCTGCCCGGCGGCGAGAGCTACCGCGAATCCGCCAATTATCAGCCGGGCGAAACCGCCGTGATCTCCGACCTGCCATGGGGCCGCATCGGGCTGACGATCTGCTACGACGTGCGTTTTCCGGCGCTGTATCGTGCGCTCGCCGAAAGCGGCGCTTCGTTCCTCACGGTGCCCTCCGCCTTCACCAGAAAAACCGGGGAAGCCCACTGGCATACGCTGCTGCGCGCCCGCGCCATTGAAAACGGCTGCTTCGTGTTCGCCGCGGCGCAAGGCGGCATGCATGAGAACAAGCGCGAGACCTATGGTCACTCGCTGATCATCGCCCCCTGGGGCGAGGTGCTCGCCGAAGGCGGCGTCGAGCCCGGCGTGTTCTTGGCCAGGATCGATCCTTCAGAGGTCGAGACCGCGCGAAAGGCCGTGCCGTCGCTGCAGCACGGCCGGCGTTTCAGCGTTGTCGATACCAAAAACGGTCCCGAACATCTGCACCTGGTGCGGGGATCTGCATGATCCACTACAATCTGCGCTGCGAGCGCGGCCACGCTTTCGAAAGCTGGTTCCAGAGTTCTTCCGCCTACGAGGCCCAGGAAAAACGCAAGCTGGTGAATTGCCCTACTTGCGGCTCGGCCAAGGTCGAGCGCGCCATTATGGCGCCGCAGATCGTGAGCAAGAAGGGCCGCGAAAGCGCGGTTGCCGCGCCTGCACCCGTAGCCCCCGAAGTCGCGGCCCCCGAAGTCGCACCCCCCGCGTCCACGCCGCTCTTGATGGCGCAGGAGCGCGAACTGCGCGCCAAGCTCAAGGAACTGCGCGAACATATCGTCAAGAACGCCGACAATGTCGGCGAGCGCTTTCCCGCTGAAGCCCGCAAGATGCATTACGGCGATATCGAGCATCGCCCGATCTACGGCGAGGCCTCGGCGGATGAAGCGCGCGCACTGATCGATGAAGGCGTCGAAGTGACGCCGCTGCCGGTGCTGCCGGACGACAGGAATTGATTTCTGTTACCTCATGGTGAGGAGCGCGGCTTCGCGCGTCTCGAATCACGAGTTGGCACGGCTCATCCTTCGAGACGCGACCAAGAGGTCGCTCCTCAGGACGAGGACAGCAACCCCTCCTTCAGAGGCCCCCCATGAACCCGGAAACCCTTTCGTCGTGGCAAGCCTGGGCGGTGCTGTCGGCGGTGTTCGCCGCGCTGACCGCGATCTTCGCCAAAGTCGGCGTCGAGGATATCAATTCCGACCTCGCCACCTTCATCCGCACCGTCGTCGTGCTGATCAGCTTTGCGCTGATCCTGTTTTCGACCGGCCAGTTCACCAGTCCCGGGCCGATCTCGCAAAAAAGCTGGATCTTCCTGGTGCTGTCCGGGCTCGGCACCGGCGCCTCCTGGCTATGCTATTTTCGTGCGCTAAAACTGGGGCCGGCGACGCTGGTGGCGCCGATCGACAAATTGAGCGTCGTGCTGGTCGCGCTGTTTGGCGTAGTCTTTCTCGGCGAGCGGCCTTCGCTCAACGGCTGGGTCGGCATCGTGCTGATCGCCACCGGCGCCGTGCTGATTGCCTTGAAGCGCTAAACCGCGACCAGTAGCGCCACCCCGATCACGATCAGCACGATCCCCAGGAGCTCGCGCGCCGAGAGCGGCTGCTTGAACGAATAATACGCCACGCCTTGCGCGAACAGCACCTCCACCAGCGCCAGCGTGCGCACATTGGCGGCCGCCGTCAGCGCAAACGCCAGGAACCAGAACTGCGAGGCGAACGCGCCCATGAAACCCGCGAACACAGAAGGCCGCCACAATCCAAGGATCGCCCGGAGCACGCCGGGCGCGCGCACCAGGAGATAGATCGTCAACACCAGCGTCTGCACGAACAGCCCGAACACCAGCGTGTAGGTCGCCGCCGTCACGAACGACACGCCCGATACCGTGATAATCGCACCACGGAACCCGTTCGCCGAAAGCGCGAACGCCGCAGCCGAAACCAGACCCAGCACCGTCGGCCTCACATCGGCGAAGCCCTTCGCGCCTCCGGGCCGGAGCGCGGTGATGACGACGCCAAGCGTTGCGATCAGGATCGCGATCACCTTCAGCACGGTGAGATGATCGCCGAGAAAGACGAAACCGAAGATCGCGGTCTGGATCGCCTCGGTTTTGATGTAGGCCGTCGTCACCACGAACGAACGCTCGTTCATCGCGAGCAGCATCAATCCAGTGGCGATGATCTGGCAGAGCGCGCCGAGCAAAAGCCACGGCCAGAACGCGGTTGTCGGCCACGGCAGTTGATCGCCGGTCGCGACCAGCACGCCTGCGAAGAACACAAGCGAGAACGGAAAGCCGAACAGGAATCGGATATTGGTGGCGCCCCAGGTGCCGAGCCGCCCCGTCAATTGCCGCTGCATCGCATTGCGCGCGACCTGCCCCATCGCCGCAGTGATGGTGAAGGGAATCCAGAGCGAGGCGATGGAGAACATGCTGAAACTGACGGGAGGGTTAGCGGAGGGCGCAGGAATCCCGGTTACCGTGAAGGTCGCAGCCCGTGCGGTCAACCTGGGTTATTGCATACGACATCCCTCACGCGTCGTCCCTGCGTTCACTGGGACGACCAGCAGAAGCGATGAGAGCTACACCCCTTCCGCCACCACCATGTAGTTCACGTCCATGTCGGAGGAGAGGCTCCAGCGGTCGGCGAACGGTGAGTAGACCACCCCGGTCTGCTCGGTGATCGCCAGCTTGTTATTATGCAGATGATGCGCGAGTTCGTCGGGGGTGACGAACTTGTCCCATTGATGGGTGCCGCGCGGCAGCCAGCGCAGCAGATATTCCGCGCCGACGATGGCCAGCGCAAAGCTCTTCCAGTTGCGATTCAGCGTCGAAATGACCATCAACCCGCCCGGCTTCAGCATCGCCGCGCAGCGATTGAGGAACACGCCGACATCGCTGACATGCTCGACCACTTCCATCGCCAGCACGATATCGAAGCGCTCGCGCACGTCCATCTCTTCAACCGTGGTGCAGCGATAGTCGATCGACAGATGGCCCTTGTCCGCATGCAGCTTCGCCGCCGCAATATTGCTGGCGGAGGGATCGACGCCGATCACCTGCGCGCCAAGCCGCGTAAACGGTTCGCACAACAGGCCGGCGCCACAGCCGATATCAAGGATGCGCAGGTCGGAGAGGCAATTCAGGCTTTTGACGTTGCGCTCGAACTTGCGGCAGGCGGCGTCGCGGATATAGGTCAGCCGCAGCGGATTGATCTTGTGCAGCGGCGCCATCTTGCCCTTGGGGTCCCACCACTGCTCCGACAACTTCGAGAATTTCGCGATCTCGGCGGGATCGACGGTGGACGCAGGGGCTTTGGGAGGGCTTGCGGAAAAATTCTGTTGCGTGGCCATGGGTGCGCGCCGCTCCTATCGCGCGGTGATGAAATTGCGAAACGCCAGCGGCGAGGCGATGGTTGCGATGGTTTCCCTGCCTTCGCCGACGCCCAGGATCGTCACGTCGCCGTAATTGAGAATACGGCCGAGGATGCTCTGGTTGACATCGACGCTTTCGACCTTGTCGAGGCTCATCTCGAAAGTGCGGCGCTTGATGAATCCGGCCTTGTGGACGACGCGCAGATTGGTGACGTCGGTCTCGGTGGTCCAGCGATGGAACCAGGCCGTCGCGGTCCAATACAATGCCGCAATCGCCACTACGGCGGAGGCCGACAGGCACAAAAGAATGATGCCTTCGGTGGTGGTGGCGCGCGACAGCCCCAGCAGGACCAGCGCGACAACCCAGGCTGCGATCGCCCGCCAATAGAATATCCAGTGCACGTTGGTCGAATACAGCACCTTCTCGCCCGGCTGCAGGATCTCGTCGATATAACGCCCCATGCATTCAGCCCCAAATACCCCAAAAACCGTGGTCCCGTGCCACCGGGGCTAGCCGGAACCCGGTTGCTTGCTCCGAACCGCGCCGTTATGTATACGCGCCTTTTGGGCCGCGCGCTTCCGGTTTTGCGTGCGGATCACATTACTGATCCTTGCAGGGGAATGCACCAGTCGTCATGAGCCGCCTCGTGATGAAATTCGGCGGCACATCCGTCGCCAATATCGACCGCATCCGCAACGTCGCGCGTCACGTCAAGCGCGAGGTCGATGCCGG
>JBKQRS010000181.1:0-17679 GCA_052143915.1 Bradyrhizobium sp. | reverse complement strand
GGATCGCGGGCGTTTGGCCAGAGCTCGGTCAGACGGTTGTTCATCCAAGGCACGATTGCGGCTTTTGCTCTCCGAATTTCGGATTTGGGAAACCGCGGGTCCGGAGGCTGCGGCACGTCCTCGGCCTCCGGAAAGACCCCGACAAAATACGCCAGCGATCGCGGCGCCGTGCCGCCGGATTCGCGCGCGATCAACGGCGTATTGTCCTCCCACGAATGGAGAGGCGCTTCGTTCCAGTCGTCGTTCGCGCGAGCAAAGCCAACCATAACCGTTCTTGGGTCAGGCCAGCCAAGTTGTCCGATATCCTTTGTCAGCCACAGTTCCAGAGCCAATGTCTGGGTCGTTTGAACCTCTTTGAGGTATTGGCCCCAGGTTTCCGGATAGCGGTCGCAAAGATCGCTGCAAATGGACGGAAGACCTCCGAAACCAACAGCCAGGATCGCGAGGTCGAAGGTGTCGGAGGCCAGAGAGCGGTCGCCGGGTAGTCGTCGCTTCAGCGTGAGCGGAGTATCCGCATCGACCCAGCCGGTCCAGGCCGATTCCAGATCGTGGCCCTCTAATTTGTGTCCGTCTTTGATCTGCTCGTAGTCGGGATGGGTCGGCCAGCTCTTGAAAGCTTTTCCCGGTACGTCGATGAGCGGTTTGTAGCCGGCAGATGGGTCTTTAAGTTTGACCTGGCGGCCGAGGACAACTTCTTCGATTTCGCTTTTGTCTTTGGATAGCCGAAGCGCATCCAATCTATGGAAGAATTTGAACTTCACTTCCCGTTCGCAAAGATAGCTGTAAAGCGGCGCGAACAGAAAATCGCCCATCGGCTCCTGCAGCGTGTAGAAGATCGATCCTTTGTAGGTCAACAACAGGCGAAGCACTGCAAGCGTGCCGACGCCGGCCCCGACCTCACGGACTCCCCGGATGTAGCCGAAGACGTAGTCGTAGCATCCCCGAGCGATCGCGGATTCAAGGCTTTTTCGCTTGCAGCCGTTGTGCGCCATCCACTTCGACCATTCCCAATCGTCGATGGCTTCAAATCCGCCTGACAGCACCTCTTCCGACAAAATTCCCGTGATCAGCCCCGCGGCGAGGTCGTACAGGATTTCGAGGCGGCGTGTTTCATCATTCTGGGGCGTGGAGCGAACCGCGCGTGCGACCTGCGTGCGAAATGTGCCTACAAGATCGACGGCCGCCTTCCTGTGGTGGGCGGCGATCGTGTCGGGGGAAGCCTTCTTCAGCAGTGTTCCGATCGCGGAAAGCGGCGTTGGAAAGGTGTCGTCTACAGGCGCCGCCAGCGTCGCGGCGATCTGCTGTTGCACGCCTGCTCGGGTACTCGGATCCTGAGAGCCTCCGAGCATAGAATCGAGGAAGCTTTGCTCCACCCATTGCAGCAAGTTTATCAAGACAGTGAGTGGAGCCAGGCCGCTGTCCAGGTCGATTCCCGGACTGCGAGTGTTCGGACGCGCCTGAAGCGGCCAAGGCTTCCACGAGCCGTTCACGGACTCCATGACAGTAAAATGGTTCAGGCCCTCGAATTTGCTGCGCCATTCGTTTGGCGAACGCTTCAGGCGGGCATAAAGCCGTTGCACGAGATCGAATGTGTTGTCGTAAAATCCGGCCCAGATGTGAAGGCCGTGTTCGAGTGCACGCCAATCCCGATGCTCGTCCCGGCCGACCAGGCATTTGCCCCCCAGGCGCCAGCCGAGCGTATAAACCGTGATGTCGTAGCGTTCGTTCTCGGGATCCTGCTCTGTCAGCTCGAAGGCCGCCGTGAGCGCCCCGATGCCGCCGCCGAGAATCGCAATTTGCGTCTTGTGCGTCATCGCGCATCCTTGCCGTGTGCGAGGTGATGCGCGACGTATCGTCTATGTATTTCGGCGCTGCTGCCGCTCCATGCCGTGTCGGCGAAAGTTTTCAGCGCCCATATCCCGCTTTCTGCCGCGAGTGCGATCAGGGAGAGTAGATCGTTTCGAAATCTCAGAAAGTTCTCGCCGGAAATCGCAAAGCTTGCGCCCGAGATTGCACGAGCCGCTTGCATGCCGGATATGACTGCGGCTTCGATGCACTCGGTGTTGAAGCCGGTATCAATCCACGTCCCTGCGAGATACAGTCTGTCGAATCCGGAGGCGTTGGTTTCCAGTCGCCACCGCGTCGAGCCGGCGGCGGAAGCGACACAACAGCTCGATGGATCGACGTTCACCCGGTACACCTGCGCGTCGATGCGCTTCGAACCCTTGGCCCCGTTCGGGTCGAACAAGACATCCCAATCGAAGGATCCGCCCGGGCTCGACTTCGGCCAGATATAGCGAGCCTGGTCTCTGAACCAGTCGACGGCCGCGGCGCGGGCGAGCGCTTTGGCTTTTGTGGGGACCTGATTTTGAGTCGAGGGTGCGCGGAAGAGATCGGTCTCGATCACACCGCAGAGATAGTGGAGAGATTTCGGTCTGTTGAGGCGGTCCCAAGGCTCGTAGTCCAGGACTTGCGTCATATCGGCCCATATGTCGAGCGGGTCCGGCCCGGTCGACATGACGGTCTTTTTCGCCGCGCCCGGCGGTCTTGCCTGCGTGGGAGGCCATCCGAGCCCGGCCGTATCTACGCTGCACCATGCCTGGACCGCGATGCTCGGAACCAGCGTCGCCGTCTCCGTCATCATACGGAAGTTTTGGCTGGCTTTGATGAGTTCGTCGCACGGCCCCGACTCCCCGTTCAATTTTTTGAACGCTCCGAGAGGAATGGCGAGAACGACGGTGTCGAAATCACGCCCCTGACGGAGCGTTACCTCACCAACCCTATGGGTGCACCAATGGGATTCGAGATTGACACCTTGTTCAGCGAGTTGCTTGCCGTCGCAAATTTGTTCCCATCGCGGTTCTTCAGGCCAACATTCCAGATAACCATTGCGCGGTCCGGGGAGGATCGTCGGTTCATAGTGTCCCGTGGACAAGTGCACCTGTCTATCGAACACAATTTGCGCGACCGAAGTCTTCGTCAAATCTAGTTCTATTTGCTTGAGCTTCATGAAGAACTCAAACTTCACGCGTCGTTTTTCCAAAACCCTGTAGATCGGCGTTACGACGACTTCACCCATACCGGATTGCATTTCGAACGCGAAGGAACCGATGTACGTCCCGTAGAGCCGAAAGACGGCTTGAGCGGCGGTCCCTGCGCCGTAGCTTGGGCGCCGTCTATCCCCATCGCAATATTCAAGCATGGAATCGTAGAGCGCCTGAACGATCGGCGAGCCATAGATCGAATCGTGCGCGGCACCGCAAAACGCGAGCCATTCGCGAAAATCCATCTGGTCCAGCTCCTCGATGGTGGCCCCTGCAATCATCATGTCTGCGACGACGCCTTTGATGGCCGCCGTCCCGACATCAATGAGTTGGGATAGGAATTTTCCGGCTGAAGAATTTACGAAGTTCGGGGCCGCGCGTAGGTGCTTGGCGAATTTTCTGAGGAGGGCAACAAAGGCACCGAGATGAGTTTCATCGGCGATGTCGGCGTTGCTCGTGAGTTGCCGCGCCCAATCGCGGGCAAGGACAAGACACTGATCCGCTGGGACGTGAACGTCCTGAGTTTGGGTCGCGACGGCTTTCGGGCGGGCGTAGCAGTTGACGTCAATGCGCGCCAACTTCATAAGCGCAGCAGTACCGAGATCGACGGCCAAGTCGGGCAGCGCGGGATAAGCAAGCTTCTGCTTTCGCGTCTGGTTCGGCTTCTGCTTCTGGTTCGGTTGAGTGAGCTGTTGGTAAAAGCAATGCATGACATCGAGCATCTGCGAGAAACAGGCGAGCGGCGAAAGGTCTGCGGAGTCCACTCCGGGCTCGCCGGGCGTGCGAGGCCAATTCAGGCAGATGATTTCCGAGCTGTCGCCAGCGCCGATCGCCGAATCGCGCTGCGCCTTCAAGGCGGCATCGCAAGATTTGATCGCTTGTTTTTTGTCCTGGAAAGGCTTCCACTCCTCGTAGGCCGTCCTCAGCATACGGAACGCATTCTCGTAGCAGCCGAACCAGATGTGCAGACCGTGCTCCACGACGCGGCCCTCGTGATCCCGGCCTGTTGCGCCCTTTCCCCCCAGGCGCCAGCCCATCTGGTAGATCGTGACGTCAAAGCGCTCTCGCAGGTCATTCTGGGTCAGTTCGAAGGCCGTCGCAAGCGCCGCCATCCCGCCTCCCACGATGGCGATCCGTTGCTTGGTCATGCAAGAACTCCCCGAGTTCGAAGCTTCAAACTGACAACGCCCTGCGGACCGCAGCTAGATCAGGTTGGACTCCAACACCTTCAAAGATATCGGCGGCCTTGACGAGGTTTGACGATCGCTCCGGATCATCGTGCGACTTCGTTCGGCCGATTTCGTAGAGCGCGAGTCCAAGCTCGCGCGGCATCTGCAGTTGTTTCGCGGCCTGTGCGGCGTCGCTCCACAGGCGTTGCGCCTTGACTGGCTTGCCGGACAGCAGCGCGGCGCGGCCCTGCACCAAGAGAGCCTGCGGTCGACAGACGGGGGACATCCGGGTAGCCCTGGCGGCATGTCGGCACGCGAGTAGCGCCTGCGACCTGGCGTAAGAGCCTACATCCCGGCGGTCTTTGTCCTCGGCCCATCTTGCGAGGAGAACCTCCGTTATCCCTACAACTCCATAGACGTAGCTGCCCCAAACGACGTCCACCTCGCGCAGAACGGCGAGGCCACGCTCGGCGGCTTCAAGGGCTTCTTTCGCTTCCTGCCGCTGCAGAAGGGCTGAAGAGAGTATTCCAAGGCAAAGCAGTCGGTCTGCGCGAACCAACTGCATTTGCGTGAGCTCATTCAGACGCCGGAGTTGATCCGCTTCCGTCCTGTTGCGCATCAAGTTGAACAGCACGATCGCTGCTGCATGCCAGGCCCTTGCCTGGTGCGTGGATTCGGTCGAGATCATCGTCTCCAAATCGGACAGCAGCTTTTCGGCGGTCGACAAATCGCCGCGAAGAATCGAAGAAAACGCCAGGATTGTCAGCGGCGCGTGCCAGCGGGAGCGATCCCCAAGCTGACGATAGAGCCCAAGCGCGTGTTGCGCGCAGCGTTCTGTGAATTCCCATTCGCCCATCCCGTAGCCGAACACCGCAGCGAGAAGATGCGCGCGCGCACTGACGGGCAAATTGCCCATTTCGCCAGCGACGCGGAGCGCGCGAGCGCAGTAGTAACGGCCGACGCTGCGCAGTCCCGACATTCCAAGTCCCAACCCCAGAGCGCTATAGCCGCTGATGGCCTCAGTGGCGGCGCCGCCGCGCTCGGCCAGATTGAGAGCCGACAGGGTTTCATCGAGGACCGCCAGCGACTCGTTCAAAAAGAAATGCCGTTCGGCCAACCGTTCCCGAATATGCGCCGTCCGCTGGAGTTTCCGCCGGTCCATTGTCGAGTGCGCGTCCGGTCGCGGATTCCAAAGCCGCAATCGTACTTGCAGCGCCACATTTTTCATGACGCGTGCGAGCCGGCCCGCGCGCCATCGCGGAGATGTCTCCTTCATGACTGCCATTGCCCGGGCGTAGTGCAGAAACGCCTCTTCATAGTCGGCGAGCTCGTTGTTGGCGTCTCCGAGGATTTCTTCCCATTCCGATTGTTGCGCATCGCCGTCCGCGATTGGAGTGCCTTCGATCAAACGAAACGCCCTCTGGATGTAGCGTATGGCGTCGCGGTTCGCATAGCTTCTAAGCGCCTGCTTCGCTGAAAGCTCGAGGTATCGAATGGCGCGATCCCTTTCGTTCGCCCGCTCCCAATGTTGCGCGAGTTGCGAATAATAGGGCTCCAGCCATTCGGCATGTTGCCGCTCGATGACGCCCGCGATCGTCTTGTGGAGCGCAACACGCTGGGCGAAGGACAGGAGCCTGTAGGTGACTTCCTGGCTGACGGCATGGCGAAACGCGTAGCTGGCTGTGGGCCGTTCGTCCTCGACCAAAAGGAAATCCTGGTCCACCAATTGATCGAGCATGGCCTTGGTGTCTGTCAGAACGGTCTCCCTCGGATAAACCGCTTGCGCGGTCTCCGCGGTGAAGTCTCCACCGATCGCGCTGGCTGCTTTCAGCAATAGCTGCGTCTCCACAGGAAGCGCGTCGACGCGACTGACAATCGCCCCTTCGAGATTTACCGGCAGCGATCTCTTCGTCGGATCATTGAGATCGGCCTGCACTTCGCAGACGCCTCGGACCACCGCGATCGCCCCGGTGTCGCGAAGGGCCAGCGCGAGCTCCTCGCAGTGAAACGGGTTGCCGCCGCCGTGTTGATAGACGAAGCTCACCAGGGGCTCGGGAAGTCCGGTTGCGCGCAGTTTTCGGCGAATGAGTTCCTCGATCCCTCCCTTGGCCATCGCGGCAAGATTGATCTCGACGAAATTATCAGGCTCTTTACAAATCTCTGGATGGGCCGCGGCAGAAAATCGAGGGCGGCGACTGGCGACCATTAGCAGCCGGGGCAACTTACGGGCGACGGCGGTCAGAAGGTGAATCGACGCGCTGTCGAACCAGTGCAGATCTTCAAAGATCAACGCGCGTGGGCTCTGTTCGCGATCGGAAAGCAGTGCAACGACCAGCGCTTCAATGCAGGCAGCACGGGCCGATCCCGTTATCTGCCGCGTCAGGTCGGTCTCTGTGAGGTTCATGTTGACGATCTCGCGCAGCAGAGGCAGCCATGACGTAAGAGTCTCGTCGTGCTTCAACCTTTCCTGGGCAATCCTGCTGACCTGTTCCGGCGATTTGCCTCCAAGCAATTCGTGAATGACCTCTCGCCAGGCAAAATAAGGAGTCAGTTTTTCTATCGAAGTTGCAAAACCTCTTAGGGCCCGAAACCCATGCGTCCGGGCAAACTCCGTGAGGTCATCGAGAAGGACGGACTTTCCTATCCCCGGATCGCCCTGAACGATAATCGCGCCGCCGTGACGGCTTTGAAGGGCATCCTGAAGCTGGCGCCGTTCATTCTCGCGGTGGATGATTTCGCCGCCGCGATGATCGTGATGCGCTTTCGAAACGGCTATGGGGCGAAACGCCCTCACCAGGGCATCATTCCCCTTGATGCGCTGCGAGGGAAGAACCGAGAAACTGACGCGGTCATGAACCGCCTCCGCGGTCGCAGCGTCGCAGAGGACATCTCCGGCCGCCAATTCCATCAGGCGCGCGGCCATGTTGATGGCGGGGCCCATAAGGCAGTATTCGCGGCGCTCGTGGCCGCCATATTCCCCGCAAAACAGCCTGCCGGATGCAACGCCGATCGAGGTCTGCACGCCGGCAGCCCCGAGCTCTCTGGATATCGCCAGGGCAGCTTCGATGCCTCGTTGAGGATCGTCTTCATGAGCCAGCCGCGGAAGACCAAAGGCAAGCGACATGCTGAAGCCCTTGTCATCCATGATGGTCTTGTGAACAAAACCGTCGAACCGGTGGGCGGCGCGCTGAATTTCGAGAACCGCGGCTTGAAGGGTATCGAGAAAGGCATCCCTGAAGGAGAGGCCAACCAGATTGATATCCGCGATGGTGACGTTGCGAAATTCCGCCAACCACTTCCGCTCGCAAAGTCGCAGGTGATCGACGACGACCGCAGGAACGAGCGCCTGCATCTGCAGGTCCGCTGTATCCTGCCGGGCGAATTGCGCTGACGGCATTTTGCTGTTCGCCATTCCGTTCAGGACGAACAATCCGTCGGAAAATTTCCCTTCGCAAAGATCCCGGATGGAGCGATGCAGCTCGCTGCACAACACGACATCACCGACCGCCGCTCTCCGATAGGCTTCGCCCAGGCGTTCAAACGGTGATCCGACAACGACGAAGCACGACTGGCCGCCGTGACCGCCCAATTTGCAGAAGTGGATCTCGCCGACCTCAGCCGAGATGCGTGGCCGAAGCCGATGTTGTCCGGACTCCGTCTGCCTGTTCATCTCGCTTCTCAGAGCCAGGCCGCAATGCGCCGCCAGAATCGCTGCCCCATCAATCCCGGCTGCGTCGTCCCACATCGCCAGGATTCCGTCGCCCACGAATGCGATGACGTCCCCGCCATGGTCACGAATGATGTCGGTAAGCGGTGCAAAGCAACCGTTGAGGAGACCCGAAATTTCCTCGGCGCCACCGGGCCCACGCCGGGCCAACTGATTGGTTGTCTCAACGAACCCGGCAATGTCCAGCAGGAGCACGGCCGCAACTGTGGATTCGACAACGGGTTCGCTGCCGGAGAAGCGGCCTTTGGCGAGCGCGGTCCTAACCCATCTTGGAACGTATGCGTTGACGTCTACGTTGAGTCTGTCCATCGACGTGACCCCATGTTTCACGTTGACGCGCTTCAGAGCAGGGGCTGCACCGACCAACCTGTAGCCGTTGCTTCGACCTTCCTCGACGTTTCCCAGTCACAAAAAACTTCCGCAGCGACATTTAATAGGCTTTTGTTGAGGGCTTCAACCATCGATTTGGTCGTAGCGCGGGCACTATTCGTCGCAGTGCATCGCATTGTCCAGTCGCGTCACATTTGCACCGGGGGGTTTCCATTCAGCCCCAGCGCTCTGACCAGGTCGGATCGCTGTTCGCTATCCCGCCGAAGAGTCGCGCCTTTCCGGCGCGAAGCCTCGGCGGCGCCCGCCGCGAAAACCTCGATCTTGTCGGCATCGTCGACTTTCCGGTGCCGACGCAAGCTATAACTTTTATCCGTCTTTCAGAAATTCCTGCCGCGGCCGGCCAGGGTGAAGCTCTCAAGGCAATGGAGAAGAGCGTTCCTATGGGACGGGTGGGCCGCCCCGAAGAAATCGCGAATGCTGTCCTATGGCTTTGTAGCGATGCGGCCAGCTACGTGACCGGCCAGTCCATTTCGGTGGACGGCGGATTCATAATGCGCTGAACAAAGGGAGAAAAAATCATGCGAGGAGTAATTCTACGTGGTCCGCGCGACGTACGTTGCGAGGAGGTGCCCGAGCCGAAGATCCTCCACCCGACCGACGCCATCATCCGGTTGTCCGCCACCTGCATCTGCGGATCCGACCTGTGGCCTTTCCGTGGCCTCAATGACGTCACGTCGCCGATGGCGATGGGGCACGAATATTGCGGCATCGTCGTTGAGACCGGCAGCGCAGTCACTTCGGTAAAACCGGGCCAGTTCGTTGTTGGCTCGTTCTGCCTGTCCGACAACACCTGTCCACATTGCAAATTCGGCTTCCAGTCGTCCTGCGAGAAGCGCGAATTCATGACCGGGGCGCAGGCGCCGCTGGCCCGCGTCCCGCTCGCTGACGGCACGCTGGTCGCAACCGCCGAGCGTCCTCCGGACGATCTGATCCCCAGCCTGCTCGCTACTTCAGACGTCCTCGGCACCGGTTGGTATGCGGCCGATGCGGCGCGGGTCCGGCCCGGTTCGACGGTGGTCGTGGTGGGCGACGGCGCGGTCGGGCTCATGGGCGTGCTTGCGGCGAAACAGATGGGCGCCGAGCGGATCATCGCGATGAGCCGCCACAAAACCCGGCAGGATCTGGCGCTCGAATACGGCGCGACCGACATTATCTCGGAACGCGGTGAGGCGGGCGTGGCCCGGATCAAGGGACTGACCAAGCGAATCGGCGCGGACTCTGTGTTGGAATGCGTGGGCACCAAGGAATCATTGACGCAGGCCATCCAATGCGCGCGTCCTGGCGCCATGATAGGTTATGTCGGCGTGCCGCATGGTGTCGAGCTTGATGGACAATCGCTGTTCTTCTCGCAGACCGGCATGCTTGGCGGTCCCGCTCCGGTGCGCCGGTTCCTGATGGACCTGGTGCTCGGACGCAAGATCAATCCGGGCAAGGTGTTCGACCTGACGCTGCCGCTTGCCGATGCCGCCGAGGGCTATCGGGCGATGGATGAGCGCCGCGCCATCAAGACCATGTTGCGTCTGTAGAGTGGCAAGAAAGCTAGGGAGCAGCTATTGGCCCTTTTTCGTAGTCGACATCGGCACATTTGCTTGGTACAAAGCGGGCATCTGAGGTAGCGCTAAGTAGTTGATTTTGCTTCTGTTAAATAGATCGAGGGACAACCCGTCCCTGGGCTCTAGCTTAGACAACAGCACTGCCATCGCTGAAATCGCCGTGTCCGCATTAACGTTGTGGGTCGGCCAATGCTGCGCCGTGTGTTACAGCCGGACGGCAACGCCGCATTGATTGCGTGCCGATAGGCTGCATAGCTCGTGGCAAACGGACCGGTCGCCGGACCGTCTGGCGAAAAGCCACGTCGGCGAGACCACCAAAACCAACCGCAACCGCCCCGGCCGAATGTTTCCAGCGTGCGGTCGGCGTAGAACACTTCGATGGTAGCGCCCGTCTGCGGGTCGATGTCGTAGAGCGGATCATGGGCGCACTGCATGGTGTAAACCTCCATCCGTGGCAGAGGTGCCTCATCTAACGCTCTCGGTGGCTGTGGGTTCGTTCAAGATACCGAAAGTGAAGTGATGGCACCCGCGCGAAGTCATTCCGCGTGCTCAGCACATCGCTGCCGCATCGGGCCAGCGATCAGCGCGGAAGGGCGCAATTCTACCCTCGGGGTACCATGGACAGGCCCCCCGCCTCGCGCGCGCGAAGAGGGGGCTGAGAAAAACCTAGGGCACTTTTTTGGTCGTTACCCTTTTGGTAAGGTTTGACGGCCACGCGCTCGTCAGCAGGGAGTTCCTTCGATGGCGCTCACGCAAGGTCACTTTCAGGCTTATGACTTTAACCGAATGGTCGTGTTGTTCACGATGATGAATGACGCGGTAGAAGTGCCGTGCGCCATCAGCACCGACGCCATGGACCGTATTGAAGGATCGACGAGAACAACACCCGATCAGCGCGAACGGCAATTCCTGCGATTACGCGACCAGATCGAAGAACGTGCGGCACGGAAATTTCTTGACTTCGAGTTTGAGGGCAAGCCTCCGGGAATCGTTCTGCGCAGCATCGATTTTCGTCCGCCGCATGCGTGACCGGGTGGCGAAGCGGCCTGCCTGAGCTTTCCCGCTTTAACCAGCGGGTGCCGTGCTATTTCGCCCGCGTATAAGCGGTAGCAAGGAGACGCCGCGCGGGTATCGTTTGACTTCAAACATTTGTCCGCTCCTTCTCGCAGAACGGAACCAATTTCACACCTCTCGAACTAATCCAGCCGACGAGTAGGCGCTGCAAAAATGTCGCATCGCCCGACAATAGTCTCGCTTCACGTCGAAGCCCGGATTTTATTGACCACTGTGGCCGGTCGATCCTCTATGGATCGTGTGGTGGAAGGGATTGAACACATGGTCATCGAAACGGTTCTGTTTGTCGCGTTCGCCATCATCGTCGGGGCCGCCGTCGTGAAAGCCTACGAGTGGCATCATAACGTTCTGTACGGCCCGTACATAAAGGCGGGTCGATTGAAACAGAGGCCACGATGATAGCCATCAGCTTCACCCTTGGATTGCGCCAACTCCCCGCAGAGACAACGGCCTGGCATTTATGCACGGTCATCATTCCGAGACGCACAATTACCGGCCGGCTTGTGCGCGGACAGGTTTGGCGGCGCCACGACGGCCGTCACTGGTTATACAAAAAATTCATCGCTTAGGGGTTGGCGCCGCGAACAACCGGCTGGGGCGCGATGGACGAAAGCCGTCGACCTCCACGAGCATCAAGATGGTGGCGGGTGATACCTTGAATGAGGTTTAGCCAGCGCCCGTGACTTTTAACCATGGGGTCGAGGGTTCGAGTTCCTCCGCGCTCACCAAAGAAAATAACTTAGAACCGATTTTGACCTAGGATTTTTAACGTCGAAAATGGCCTGTGTGGGCACTTACGCACCTGAGGTGCTGTCATGTCGGATCAGGATGATTGGGATTTCGCCGACGCCGACGATGCTAAAGCGGAGATTCGCGCCGTTTTGGTAAGCCTCCTTCGCTGGCATATTGCTGCGCATGGCCCAACACATCCTATTCAGATGTCCCCAAACTGGGATGAACGTGCAGCATTGGCTGGCTGACGCACCGGACGATGCGAAAGATGCCCACTCGCCCGTGAGGTGTCTGGCCTGCGCCAATACGCACTTCATTCATAACACGACGGGCGAGCTGCTCGGCGGCCCAGCAAGGTGAGGCCGCTGCCCTGTCGGCAGCTGCCCCTCCAGAACTCTAGGAAGCCCGCTGGTGAGTCCGGGATGCGCGGGCTGTCATTACCGCTGTGCGCCTGAAAAACGAATCCGGCCGTTCCAGCCACGTTTTCGTGGGCGAATTAATGACCGGCAAAGAGGCGCGAGACCGAAGCCCCGCCCGCTTCGCGTTGCCAGTCGCCTGAACCGCTGCCCCGATCAGCAACGCCGTCAGGGTGCCTGGCATCGTAATTCGCTTCCGGAACTTCTTGGCTCTCAGTCCGGATCAAAAGCTGTTTCCGCATTTCAGTGAGGCGTGCACGACAATATTCTCGGTAAAGCAGGTCGAATATGGCGGGCATGATCGAACCTCGTTGTTTGATCGCCTGAGCATTCCATCTACCGAGTCTTTAGACGCGCACAGGTGAACTGGATCACACTCTCTCCGCGATGATTAGTCGCGGCGTGATGAGCGACCTAAACGATCGAGGCTGGCGAGTCCGGGATTTGCCCGCTGTTATGTCCCGGCCGATCGGCGCCAGCTGAATGGTGAGCCCCAAAGATCAGCGGCGTGTCTCTGCTTCTGCGGCGCGACGATCGCCACGGTCGGCGAGCACATCGGCAGCGCTCACCGCGGCGTCGGTGCTTAGATCAGCGCAGAAGCGCTCAGATTTCGGCCTTTTACTGCGGCCAATCCTGGCAGACCATGATCCCGATCATGATCATAGAGCCGGCCGCAACCGCCAGCGAGCAGATCACCGGCAACTCTTCGAGGACAGCGACAACGGCTGCCCGCCCGCTAATTCTCTTCCTATGCGCGAAGCGCCACCCTGCCACACCCATACGGAAACTCCGTTTGGCCCCCAGCAGCAGTGCGGTTTGAGTGTACGTGCCCGTTTGCGGCATTTTTGGGTCAATTTAACCCACGGCCACGCCACACGTCTCTGCGGGTCCGCTCAGAAGTCTGTCCTGCCCAACCTTGCGCTACATCATGGTCTGGTGTCCCAGGGCCGTCATATTCTGACCGATGGCCCCTTTCGTTTTCAGGTGCCCGGCGACTGGCCTCAACGTCCAGCACCAATTGGATGATGATCCGGATATTTCGGACACCGAGTATGAGGGGATCACTTGCCCTGCCTGCAGCAAGTTGCATTTTCTCAACCGAAAGACCGGGAAGCTATTAGGCCAAGATGACGAGTAATTCCGCGCCTCAGTCGGCGAAGGAGATTTCCGTGTCGATAAACGATGATAGAAGCCCGCTCCTAGATTTGATGAATTGTATTGTCTGCGACCAAACAATGAAACTCGAGAAGATAGACCCCGATGATGGGGGCAATAACCTCATCCAATATCGGGTGCAAACTGTGCGGCCGCATTGAGCGCCTGCGTCTGTTTCGCCGAAGTCGCGAATAAGGCGGACCTTTACCCAAGCCAGCGACCAAACGTATCGCGCAGCACTGTCTGCTCTAGCGATCAAGGCTTAGCCCGTGCCCGCTGACGCCCGCCGCCGGAAGATCACCCTCGCAGAAATGCGCGCCGCTGGCGTTCGCGGTGTCCTGATCTACTGCGCAGACTACCGCTGGAGCCACTCGCTCGCGATCAGCGCGGATCGCTGCCCCGATGATCTCCGGCTGCCGGACATCGAGGATCGCTTCACCTGCACCGCCTGCGGGCCCCTCGGGGCGGGATCATGCCGCCAGGGCAAAAAACCGGAAACCGGCTACCGCGAGCTTGTCGGGCAATACCCAAACCGGCTCGCTAACCGTCTCTGACTCTGCCAACAGAAAGCAGGTCGGACAGTTGAACAGATGCAGATTGGTGACCGGGACAAATCTAACAAGCTCCGACCGACACCACTGCATCTCGATGCCGCAGCTTGGGCAGGTTGGCGCTTCAAGGTCTTCCAGCGAGTGCTTCAGTCTGTCCATCACAACCCTCCCCAGGTCGAGTGATGAAAGCCCCAAGCCCAACAGGCAAAGCCCTTAGTCGCAGGTTTGACGCGTTATCTGCTACCTTGTTCACGACTTTTTCCGGGCGTCTTCTAGGCATCACTCGGACCTTTCGACGATCCGATACCGCTGCCCCGCGGTCGCCAGCTCGTCACGCTAAAAGACGCGGCCGACTACATCATGAAGCTGCGGAAAGCCGATCAGAACCTCTCGGAATGGCAGACGGCGACCGAAACGCTCATCATGGCGGCGGAAGGTCGTGGGCCGCCGATGCATGCTCACGTCGGAATGATGCTGGCGTTGCACGGGGCAAAGCCTATCCCGAGTGCGATTCGTCGAAAGAACGAGACTGGGGACGACGAAAGCTAAAGATATCTTCGGACCAATCGATGACCTCGAAGGTCATTCCGCGCCTCAGCATTTCGGCTTCGAGATCAGCGGCATGCATCTTCCATTCCGGCGTCTCCCGAACGCGAAACCTGCACTCCGCGCCCAGCTCGACAAGCGCATCATCAGCCGCGAGCGCCCCACGGGTGGCCTGGTACATCATGGTGAGGCTGTCGTTCGTGAACGCCTGATAATTCATTGGGCGTCGCCCTATGAAAAAACCGCCGCCGGGTTGAGATCAGTTCTCCGGTACGCACGCATTCAAATTGCTATTGCGATGCTGCTCCCAGGTTTGGGTTTCCGCCAGTCGATGTGCACAGTAACCTTGACTAGTAAGGTTAAGGCGCTGAACCGCGTAGCGCGCGATCGATAGACCCCGTGACGTGATTTCAAAAATCCGCCTTCGTCATCCCAACCCCCAAGGGATTCACAACGCGGGTTTTTTGTGGTCCATCATCACGGATGAAAACACCGATCGACAAACCGCCGCCGAACGAACCGCTCAAACAGCTGCCGGGCGAGCTTCTGACTTGCGAGGTCTGCGAGCATGCCTGATCTTGACGGGCCAGTGCTTCGATCTCGCCGGATAGGCCATCGATACGCGGATCCAGTCGGCGCCAGTCGCCTGCCAACTCCTCGATGACACGCAACATGCGTGGCGACAGGGCATCGGTGCGCGTCGCAAGGATGATGGGCAGTTCCGTGCGCAAGAAGCCGATACCCTGGCGCACGGCGATCCCGCGCTGCAGCATGAAGGCGCGAATCTGGTTGATGATGCCGGTGCGTTGCGACACCAGTCGCTCGCGCACCCGATGCAGCGCCTGCAGATCCAGTTGCTCCGCGGTCTTGGTCGCCACGAACTTCATCGTCGGGCGCTGCACGGCTTCGGCAATCGCTTCGGCATCATTGAAGTCGTTCTTCTGTCTCTTGCTATAGGGGCGAACATATTTGGTCGGCATTAACCTGGCATCGTGACCAAGCGATGCGAGTTTGCGGCTCAGGTGATGTGCGCCGACGCAGGCTTCCATGCCGATCAGGCAAGGCGGTATATTGGCGAGCCGCGCTTCCACTTGGCCACGCGACCACTTTTGCCGCAGCACGATGGCGCCGCGCGCATCGTGGCCCACGACGTGGAACGAGTTCTTGCCGATATCGATGCCGATCACGGCGATCGCGGTATTGGGTATCTGAGACATGGCAGGCTCCTTGTCTTTGGCGCCCCTTGCCAGCTTCGCTTGCTGGCAGGGCAGGAGCACGGCCGGACCATCCCATTAGCGGAAAACACGGAAATGATTAGATGCATGTGGCAACTCGCAGCTGCAACCGAGGCTTCACTTTCGTGGGCGCCACACCGCAATTTTGGCTGCAGGGCCGAGGTCGATCGGCTCAAGAAATTCCGGCGTTTCGCCCCGGGCAAGCAGCGCCGCCAAACCGCCCGGAGCACGTTGAATAATCATGTCTCCATGAAGAAGGGGTACCTTGCAAACCGCTAAGTAGTCAACGTGGCGGTCCGATAGCATTTGGCGCGCAAGCGGCGGCGGCGCCAGCATCAGCTTAAGCATCGCGAGGTTGCCATCGTTATTGCGATGGTATGGTGCCGCAAAGATGTCGTGGTTGGTTTCCACCAAAATTGCCGGCCCGAGATCGATCGGTGCCATCACACGTCCTTTGGGAAGTTGACTCATCGAAGCGACGTCCGACACGTTCTGGCATGTTGACCATTCGATATTTGACATCTGCGGCTTCAAGATCGAGTCGATTAGCGGCTTTGCGGTCAGGCCCATCGCAGCGAATGTCATTGGCGAGACGGCAAGTGCCAACAGCGCCAGATTGCGTCCAACGGCAAGCGATGGCCAGACAGCCGCCGCGCCCGCTGCAAACATTGGCGCTGCCACCATGGACGCGCCAGCAGAGCCTCGCATTTCCCAAACGCTGAGCCCGATCAGCGCGGCGAGCGGCACGCTGCCAAGTATCCAACGGAACCGCTCGAGCGGATTGGACCGGATTAGTGCCGCAGCGACTACCCCCAACGTAATCAAAGGGAATGCGTAATTGCCGAGGACCTGCTCCGGCAGAAGCCGGAGCATCGTCGCAAGTGAGATCGACTCCTGAACGTTGTCGAGCCATATCGACATGACAAGTGGATCAAGCTGCGCGTAAGGCGATGCAACGCATCCCAAATACTGCGACATGAACGCGCCGATCAAGGCGACCGCCACTCCGGTTGCCGTGACCAGGCGCAGCAACAGCGTTGAGTGGTAGCGATCAATTCCCACCATAAGGGTCAGGCCAAGGCCGCCGCCGGTGGTTAAGAGAAGAACTGGGCCGCCGAGGGAGTCACAGACGGGTGACGCCAGCGACGGCAGCGGTAGGAGTGCCAATGCGAGTACGAGCGTTGATGCCGCCAGCGTCATCGCGAACGCGGCGACTTGTGGCGCGACGGATGAGCCACGCCAAATAAAAAGTCCCGCTATAGCGACGCCTAACGCGGCGATCGCAGGCAGCATTTCAACGCCGATGGCCAACGATAGCGATGCCGCGAGGCCGGCCAGCGCGGCCTTGACCGCACTTCGCTCGATCTGCAGCGTGAACAAAATCAGGGCCAGCAGGAGATCAATCTGAGCGTTATGATGATCGATCGCGCCGGGTCGGAAATGAACGAGCGCCGGCACAGCCAGCAGCGCCAGCACCGCTGAGCTTATTTGTGAGGTTATGACGCCATCACTCATCTGTCGGGCGATCGCTACGACCAGCATAAGCGCGACGGCGAACAGCAGCAGGGGCCAAAGAAATAGCGTCACCGCTTCGGCGCCCTGCATTCCAATCAGGGGCTTCAGCAACAGGATCGATATGGTCAAGGGCAGATCGATAAGACGCGACCAGTGCATCAGTACGCCGGGCGAGTCCAATCGATATTGCCAGAGGTCAAACCACCCTTGCCCGTTTATCAGATCGCGAACTTCGACCAGCCGCATGGCATCATCGGGAGACATAGCATCGATGACACCAGTCTTGATCGAAAGCAATTTAATTGCGAGCACAGCCGCCAGTCCGAGCACCGTTATTAGGATGCCTGCACTCCCGCTTCGCCGCTCCGAGGTTAGAACGAGGTCTGACATGGCTTCCCCATTAATATCAGCAGCGACAACAAACGGCTTGCAGCCCAAAAAACAGCGGGCGAGAAGCAACGCCGTACATCCTGGGCCGCGCAGAAGCGCATTAGGTCCCGCGAGCACAAAGGTATCTGTATCGGCACACGTTAAACAAACTCTTTACAAATAGTTCGTCCTGACGTTGAACG